>NZ_CAXAOJ010000004.1:0-443694 GCF_963970945.1 Pseudomonas sp. RA_5y_Pfl1_P24
CTCAGTAGTGAAACGATGCATCGCCGATGGTAGTGTGGGGTTTCCCCATGTGAGAGTAGGTCATCGTCAAGATTAAATTCCGAAACCCCTGTTTGCTAACGCAAACAGGGGTTTTGTTTTGGGCGGTCGAAAAGACATCTACATCCCAATTCCGCCAATAACTGTCCACAGTGCTAAAGTCGCACCCTCGATTTTGCTTTTCCCAAGGAAGCCGTTATGCCGGATGCGACGTCCCTCAGCGCTGGATTCATGGTGGTTCACGGCAATCGCCTGGATGAACTGCGCAGCCTGGTGGTCAGCTGGATGCGCCGCTACCCCCTGGCGCCCTTGGAAAACGAAATCGCCCTGGTGCAAAGCAACGGCATCGCTCAATGGCTCAAGTTGGCCCTGGCTGAAGATCCGGAAGAGGACGACATGGGCGGCTGCGGTATCGCTGCAGCAATTGACGTGCAACTGCCCGGTAGCTTCATGTGGCAGCTCTACCGCATGGTCCTTGGCCGTGACGAAATCCCACCCAAGTCCCTGCTCGATAAGGCCCCCCTGACCTGGCGCCTGATGCGCCTGCTCCCAGAGCTTATCGATCAGCCACACTTCGAACCGTTGCAGCGCTTCCTCACCCACGACACCGACCTGCGTAAACGCTACCAACTCGCCGAGCGCCTGGCTGACTTGTTCGACCAATACCAGGTCTACCGCGCCGACTGGCTGGAAGACTGGGCTGCCGGCCGCCACCAACTGCGTAACGGCCGAGGCGACGCCAAACCGCTCAATCTTGCTAACTGCTGGCAAGCCGAACTGTGGCGCGCACTGCTGTTGGATGTCGGTGAAGAAGGCATGGCCGAAAGCCGCGCAGGCGTGCACCAACGCTTCATCGAACGCATCAATACGCTCGAAAGCACCCCACCAGGGCTGCCATCCCGAGTCATTGTTTTCGGAATCTCCTCGTTGCCAGCACAGGCGCTGGAAGCCCTTGCCGGGCTCGCACGATTCAGCCAAGTCCTGCTTTGCGTACACAACCCGTGTCGCCATCATTGGTCCGACATCGTCGCCGACAAAGACCTGCTGCGTAACGAATACAAACGCCAAGCGCGTAAATCCGGCATGCCGGTCACTATCGATCCACAAACCCTGCACCAGCACGCCCACCCGCTACTGGCTGCCTGGGGCAAACAAGGCCGTGACTACATCAGCCTGCTAGACAGCTACGATGACCCCAACAGCTACCGTGCAGCGTTCCGCGATGGTCGTATCGACCTGTTCAGTGACAGCGATCCCACCACGCTGCTCAATCAGCTCCAGGACGATATCCTTGAACTGCGCCCACTCAATGAAACCCGCGAACTATGGCCTGCCGTCGATCTGGAGCGAGATACCTCAATCCGCTTCCACATCGCTCACAGCGCTCAACGCGAAGTAGAAATCCTCCACGACCAACTGCTCCAACGTTTTAGCGCCGACCCCACGCTGCGTCCCAGGGACATCATCGTCATGGTCCCCGACGTCGACAGTTACGCGCCGCATATCCGCGCCGTGTTTGGCCAGCTTGAGCGCAACGACCCGCGCTTCATCCCGTTCACCCTGACTGACCAGGGTCAGCGCGGCCGCGACCCTCTGCTGATCGCAGTCGAACATCTGCTGAAACTCCCCGACAGCCGCTTCCCTGTCAGCGAAATCCTCGACCTGCTTGACGTTCCGGCCCTGCGCGAACGCTTCGCCATCAAGGAACGCGACCTGCCCACACTGCACCGCTGGATTGAAGGCGCCGGCATCCGCTGGGGCCTCAACGCTGAACAGCGCGCAGGCCTGGGCCTGCCCACGGAACTGGAACAAAACAGTTGGCGTTTCGGCCTGCGCCGCATGTTGCTCGGTTACGCCGTAGGCACCGGCGCCGCGTGCGACGGCATCGAACCCTACGACGAAATCGGTGGTCTCGACGCCGCCCTGATCGGCCCGCTGGTCGCCTTACTCGACGCACTCAGTGACGCCCATCAAGCGCTGTCGCACCCCGCGCCTCCGCAGACGTGGGGCGAACGCCTGCAACGCCTGATGCAACTGTTCTTTCTGCCGAGCAGCGAACACGACGACTACCTGTTGGGTCAACTTGAACAACTCCGAGAGGCCTGGCTGGAAACCTGCGAGTCCGTAGGCCTACAAGACGAGTTACCGCTCACCGTAGTCCGTGAAGCCTGGCTGGCTGGCCTGGACCAAGGGCGCCTGTCCCAGCGCTTTCTCGCCGGGGCTGTTAATTTCTGCACCCTGATGCCCATGCGCGCGATCCCGTTCAAGCTCGTTTGCCTGCTCGGCATGAACGACGGCGATTACCCCCGCGCCACACCACCGCTGGACTTCGACCTGATGGGCAGTGATTACCGCCCCGGCGACCGTTCACGCCGTGAAGACGATCGGTACCTGCTGCTCGAAGCCCTGCTTTCAGCGCGTGACCAGCTCTACATCAGTTGGGTGGGTCGCAGCATCCGCGACAATAGCGATCGTCCTGCCTCGGTATTGATCGGCCAACTGCGCGACCATCTCGCCAGCGGCTGGCATCACGCAAACAGCGATGAAGCGCTTATCGAAGCCATGACCCAAGAGCATCCGCTGCAACCGTTCAGCGCCCGCTACTTCCATGAGGGCGACGCGCTGTTCAGCTTCGCCCGCGAATGGCAATTGCTCCACGTAGCCTGCGACGCGCCCTCAACAGAACACGACCTGCCACCGCACGAACAGGAAGAGCCCCTGAGCCTCGGCCAGTTACAAGACTTCCTGCGCAACCCGGCCAAACACTTCTTTAGCCAACGTCTGAAAGTATTCTTCGAAGCCGCCGAAGTGCCGTTGGCCGACGAAGAACCCTTTGTCCTCGACGCACTGCAGCGCTATAGCCTGAGTGACAGCTTGCTGAACGCTGCACTCACTAACCCCGATCATCTCGACCAGGCCCTGAACGCCCAGGCCTTGCGACTGCAAGGCAGTGGCCTGTTGCCCATGGTCGGTTTCGGCGAATGCCTCCGCAACGAACTGATGGAGCCTTTACCCGACCTTCTGCAACGCTATCGACAATTGTTGGCTCTCTGGCCCACCCAGCATACTGGCGCAGAACCTGTCATTTTTGAGCATGAGGGGGTTCAGTTGGAAGGCTGGATCAGCGGTCTGCATCGACGCAGTGATGGCGGGTTGCTAAGCGTCACCACCATTCCCAACAGCATTGGTTCGATCAAGACCCGCAAGTGGCATCGCCTTATCCGCCCTTGGGTCAATCACGTGGTTGCCTGTGCTTGCGGCCTGCCGTTAAGCACCGGCTTGGTGGCTAGCGACGACACCTTGCTGCTGCCGCCTCTGGATAAATCCATCGCACAGGAAATCCTCGGCCACTTGCTGCTCGCCTGGCACGAAGGCATGAGTAAACCGTTACCCGTAGCTGTCAAAACCGCCTTCGCCTGGCTCGGTCAAACCGATCCTGCCAAGGCCCAGGCGGCCGCCAGTAAAGCCTACGAAGGCGACGGCCTGACCTCCGACGGCGAGCGTCGCGAAACCCCAGCGCTCACTCGGCAATTCCCCGACTACGCCGCGCTCATCGCCAGCGAAGAATTCGAAGGTTGGTGCGAAACCCTTTATCGCCCGCTGATCAACGCCCCATGGCGATCACTCACAGGTGAGGAGGCCGGCGCATGACCAGCAAACCTTTAGCCCTTGCCTTCCCGCTCAAGGGTAGCCAGCTGATTGAAGCCAGCGCCGGTACCGGGAAGACGTTCACTATCTCTGCCCTCTACCTGCGCCTTGTCCTCGGCCACGGTGGCGAAGCGTCCGGCTTTGGTCGCGAGCTGTTGCCGCCGCAAATTCTGGTAGTGACATTCACTGACGCCGCCACCAAAGAGCTGCGCGAACGCATCCGCATTCGTCTTGCCGAGGCCGCGCGGTTCTTCCGCGAAGAAATTGAACAGCCTGACGCCCTGATCGCTGATCTGCGCGACGAGTATCCACCCGAACAGTGGCCCGCCTGTGCCAACCGCCTGGACATCGCCGCGCAATGGATGGACGAAGCCGCCGTCTCGACGATCCACAGTTGGTGCCAGCGCATGCTGCGCGAACACGCCTTCGACAGCGGCAGCCTGTTCACCCAGACCCTGGAAACCGACCACAGCGACCTGCTCGGTGAGGTGCTGCGCGACTACTGGCGTTTGTTTTGCTACCCGATGCACGACGACGCGCTCAACTGGGTACGCAACAACTGGGGCGGTCCCGCCGCATTGATGCCGCGAGTCCGCGCGTTGTTCGGCAGCGAACGGCCCACCGATGAAGTCCGCGAGCCCGTCGAGCTGATCAACGCCTGCCTGCAAGAACGCCGTGAAGCGCTCACACAACTCAAAGCCCCCTGGCAACAATGGGCCGCCGAGCTACGCGACATCTGCCTGCAAGCCGTGGCCGCCAAAGCCGTCGACGGCCGCAAGATGCAAGCGCGTTACTTCGAGCCGTGGTTCGAAAAGATCGGCGCCTGGGCTGCTGACGACACTCTCGAACAACTCGATATCGGTACTGGCTTCACCCGCCTCACGCCCGACGGCATGGCCGAAGCCTGGAAGGGCGAGCCGCCCCAGCATCCTGGCATTGACGCCATGGCCCGTCTAAAGTCGGCCCTCGATGCGTTGCCGACCCCCGAGGCCGCTGTGTTGCAACACGCCGCCGGCTGGGTGGGCAAACGCTTCGAAGAAGAAAAACGCCGCCGCGCCGAAATGGGCTTCGACGACATGCTCATCCGCCTCAACGCCGCGCTGAAAGCTGACGGCGGCGAACGTCTGGCCAGTGTCATCCGCGAGCAATTCCCGGTGGCCCTGATCGACGAGTTCCAGGACACCGACCCGGTGCAGTACAGCATCTTCGACAGCATCTACCGCATCGAAGAAAACCACCTCGACAGTGGCCTGTTTCTGATCGGCGACCCCAAGCAAGCGATCTACGCCTTCCGTGGCGCTGACATTTACACTTACTTGCGCGCTCGCCAGTCCACCACTGGCCGCCACCACACGCTGGGCACCAACTTCCGCTCCAGCCATGCGATGGTCGAGGCAGTGAACCACGTGTTCCAGCGCGCAGAAAAAGGCCGTGGCGCGTTCCTGTTCCGCGAACCGGATGGCCAGAATCCGGTGCCGTTCCACTCGGTGCTGTCCCAAGGCCGCAAGGAACGATTGCAGGTTAATGGCCAAACGCTGCCGGCGATGAATCTCTGGCATTTGCCCACCGAGCAGCCGGTTTCCAACCTGGTTTACCGTCAGCAATTGGCTGCCGCCTGTGCCACGCAGATTGTTGAATTGCTCAACGGCGGACAGCAAGGCACAGCCGGTTTCCTACAGCCGGACGCGAGCTTCAACGGCGTGCTTCCGTCAGATATCGCCATCCTCGTTCGCGACGGCAAGGAAGCTCAAGCCGTGCGGTCTGAACTGGCTGCGCGTGGCGTGCGCAGTGTGTACCTGTCCGACAAAGACTCGGTCTTCGCCGCCCAGGAAGCCCACGACCTGCTGGCCTGGCTCAAGGCCTGCGCCGAGCCGGATGTTGAGCGCCCGCTGCGCGCAGCCCTGGCTTGCGTCACCCTGAACCTGTCACTGCCGGAACTGGAACGCCTGAACCAGGACGAACTCGCATGGGAAAGCCGCGTCATGCAATTCCGTGGCTATCGCGTGATCTGGCGCACCCAAGGTGTGCTGCCGATGCTGCGTCGCCTGCTCCACGATTTTAAACTGCCGCAAACCCTGATCGCGCGCAGTGACGGCGAACGTGTGCTGACCAACCTGCTGCATCTCAGCGAACTGCTGCAACAGGCCGCATCGGAACTGGACGGCGAACAGGCGCTGATCCGCCACTTGGCCGAACACCTGGCGCTGTCGGGCCAGGCGGGTGAGGAACAAATCCTGCGCCTGGAAAGTGATGAACAATTGGTCAAGGTGGTGACTATCCACAAGTCTAAGGGCCTGGAATACGACTTGGTCTTCCTGCCTTTCATCTGCTCAGCCAAACCAGTCGACGGCAGCCGTTTGCCCCTTCACTACCACGATGAACACGGCAAGTCGCAGGTCAGTCTGCGTCCGACCGCTGAGTTGATCGCCCAGGCCGACAACGAGCGTCTGGCCGAAGACCTGCGCCTGTTCTATGTCGCCCTGACCCGCGCCAAGCATGCGTGCTGGCTCGGCATCGCCGACCTCAAGCGTGGCAACAGCAATAGCTCTGTGCTGCACTTATCGGCGTTGGGCTATTTGCTTGGCGCGGGTACATCGCTGGGAGAGTCCGCGGGTCTGGCGCGCTGGTTGTTGGATCTGCAAGAGGGTTGCACCGCAATCCACTATGCCCACGTGCCCGACGCGCAAGACATCATCTTCCACCCGCCGCGCAGCGAAGCCCTGCTTAGAGCGCCCTTGCTGCCCAAACGCAAGGCGGCCGAAAACTGGTGGATCGCCTCCTACAGCGCCTTGCGCATTGGCGACAGCATGAGTGCCGCCAGTCTCGAAGCGCCGGAAAGCGCACAAGCCCAGAAGCTGTTCGATGATGAACGCCTCGACCCTGACGCACCCCGCGAGGTGGCGGCGTCCGGCGGCGACATTCACCGGTTCCCACGTGGCCCGAACCCTGGGACCTTTCTCCACGGTCTGCTGGAGTGGGCGGGGGAGGAGGGTTTCAACGTCACCCCCGAGGCTATCGAAAAAGCAGTAGGGGCTCGTTGCAATCGCCGCAACTGGGAAGGTTGGATCGTCACCCTCAGCAGTTGGCTGGGCCACTTGCTGCAAGCGGCGCTGCCTGTGGACAACAACCACGTCAGCCTGAAAAGCCTGCAGCATTACCAGGTCGAAATGGAGTTCTGGTTCGCCAGCCATAAAGTCGACGTACTCGCCCTCGACAAACTGGTGTGCCAGTACACCCACAACGGCATTTCCCGCGTCGCCGCCGAACCCGTGCTGCTCAACGGTATGTTCAAGGGCTTTATCGATTTGACGTTCGAACATGACGGCCGCTATTACGTGGCCGACTACAAATCCAACTGGCTCGGCCCCGACGATTCAGCCTACACACAGGACGCCATGGAACAGTCGATCCTCGAGCATCGGTACGACCTGCAATACGTACTTTACCTGCTGGCCCTGCACCGCCAACTCAAGGCGCGCCTGCCGGACTACGACTACGACCGCCATGTCGGCGGTGCGCTTTACCTGTTCCTGCGCGGCACCCAGTCCGTGAGCCAGGGCGCGTATTTCACCCGGCCACCACGGGAACTGATCGAAGGCCTGGACCTGCTGTTCCAGGGCAAGCCTATCCCGCCCAAGGTTGAGCCCGCCTGGGAACAAGGAGTGCTGCTATGAGCCTGTCGCCATTACCGCTTGAGGACCTGATGCCTCTCAGCCGTGCCAATGACCTGGTGCAACTGCTGGAGCGTTGGGTGGATCGCGGTTGGTTGCGCGCCCTGGACAAAGCCTTCGTCGGCTTCCTGCACGAACTTGATCCGGACGCTGACCCGCTGGTGCTGCTGGCCGCTGCGCTGACCAGCCATCAATTGGGCCATGGTCATGTTTGCCTCGACCTGTTCGAAACCCTCAAGGCGCCGGATTTCGCTTTGTCCTTGCCGCCTGAAGGCGACCAGCAAACCGGTGCCATGTTGCTGCCGTCGCAATTGCTTGATGGCCTCGACGGCGCCCATTGGTGCCAAGCGCTGGCCGCCAGCCATCTGGTCGCGTTGGCAATTGATGGCAGCGAGGCCGCCCAGCGTCGCCCATTGGTCCTGTCCGGCAAGCGCCTGTACCTGCGCCGCTACTGGACCTACGAGCGACGCATCGACACAGCCTTGCGGCTGCGTCTCGCCAGCCAGGAAAGTGTCGCCGCCGATTTGCCGCAGCGTCTGAACAACCTGTTCGACCAACCCCCGCCCGATGGCGTGATCGACTGGCAGAAACTTGCCTGCGCCCTGGCCACTCGCGGTGCATTCAGTATCGTCACTGGCGGCCCCGGCACTGGCAAGACCACCACCGTGGTGCGCCTGCTCGCGCTGTTGCAGGCGCCGGCGGTGGAAACTGGCAGTCCATTGCGCATTCGCCTGGCTGCGCCCACCGGCAAGGCCGCTGCACGCCTCACCGAGTCCATCAGCCAGCAAGTGCTGTCGCTGAAAGTGCCGGACAACGTGAAGGAAAAAATCCCGACTCAGGTCACCACCGTTCACCGCTTGCTCGGCAGTCGCCCGGGCACGCGGCATTTTCGTCATCACATCGGCAACCGGTTGCCCTTGGATGTGCTGGTGGTGGACGAAGCCTCGATGATCGACCTGGAAATGATGGCCAACCTGCTCGACGCCCTGGCGCCCCATGCGCGTCTGGTATTGCTCGGTGACAAAGACCAACTCGCGTCGGTGGAAGCGGGCGCTGTTCTCGGTGATTTGTGCCGAGACGCCGAAGCCGGCTTTTATAACGCCCAGACCCGCCAATGGCTGCAAGCTGTCAGTGGCGAAGACCTCAGCACCAGTGGCCTGCAGGCAGACCTCGACGGCAACCATCCCCTGGCCCAGCAAGTGGTGATGCTGCGTTACTCGCGACGTTTTGGCGAAGGCAGTGGTATCGGCCAACTGGCGCGCTGGGTCAACCAGCAAAACGCTGAGGAAGCCCGCAAGCTGCTGACGGCACGCAGCCACAGTGACCTGTTCTGCCTCAGCCTGAAGGGCGAGCACGATCACGCCCTCGAGCGTCTGGTCCTGGACGGGCAGGGCAGCGACGGCGCCCAAGGTTACCGTTACTACCTCAACCTGCTGCAAAGCGCGCGTCCATCTCCCGACACCCCACGTGAAGCCCCCGCCTGGACCCAATGGGCGCAACAACTGCTGCAAGCCTTCGACGCTTTCCAACTGCTCTGCGCGGTCCGCAAAGGCCCTTGGGGTGTTGAAGGCCTGAATCTGCGCATCACCGCAGCCTTGCGCAAGGTGCGGCTGGTAGAGGGTGACGAGCAATGGTACGAAGGCCGCCCGGTGCTCATGACCCGCAACGATTACGGGCTGGGCTTGATGAACGGCGACATCGGCATCGCCCTCAAATTGCCCGAAAGCGATGGCGGCCCGCAGGTACTGCGCGTGGCCTTCCCACGTAACGATGGTCAGCGCGGCGTGCGCTTTGTGCTGCCCAGCCGTCTGAATGATGTGGAAACCGTGTACGCCATGACCGTGCATAAATCCCAGGGCTCTGAGTTCATCCACACGGCATTGATCCTGCCGGATGCGCTCAACCCGGTGCTCACCAAAGAACTGATCTACACCGGCATCACCCGGGCCAAGCGCTGGTTCAGCCTAATCGAACCGCGTGGTGGCGTGTTTGAAGAAGCGGTAAAGCGCAAGGTCAAGCGTCTGAGTGGGTTGATGCTTGAACTGGGGCACGAATCAGAAAAAGCTGACTGACAGGTCATGCAATATTTCTTATTAAGGCGTCTGATTTTTCTGAAAAAAGAGCGGGCCACGTGAAGACCCATTCCGCTGAGGGGTTCCACCACTGTGCTATCGTTGCGGCATGATCTGAAAAAAAACTGAGAGTGTCTCTGCATGAACATGGCTGTCTCGCCCACAGAGCGCAGTTTGAGCTGGAGACGCATGTTGCTGGTGGCGGCCCTGTGCGTGCTCGCACCACGCGCCTTCGCCCAGGCGCCCGAGCCCATTGACCTTGCCGCCCACCGTGCCCAAGCGGTCACCCAGGTGGTGCTCGGTATCCTCAGTTATGCGCGCTGGCCGGCTGAGCCTGCGCAATTGCGCCTGTGTATCGTCGGCCCGACCCAATACACCGACGACCTGGTCAAAGGCACCACCCAGGCCACCGGCCGTCCGGTCGTGGTGCAGCGCATGCTGGCCAGCCATCCTGATATCGTCGACGCCTGCGATGCGGTGTACATCGGCAAACTCAGTGCCGACGAGCGCAGCCAGCTGTTTACCTCATTGATCGGCCACCCGGTGCTTAGCATCAGCGAAGGCGGTGACCAGTGCACCGTGGGCAGCCTGTTCTGCCTGCGGGTGAGTGATGAGCAAGTGTCATTCGACGTCAATCTCGACTCCGTCGCCCGCAGTGGCGTACGTATTCACCCCAGCGTGCTGCAGTTGTCACGTCGCCGAGCGCCCGCGCCATGAAGGCCGATAAAGTGCGACCGACGCTGCGCTCGGTCATCGGCCGGGGGCACCTGATCCTGGCGCTGGTGGCGGTGATCCTGGCCAGTGTTTCCCTGACGCTGCTCGGCGTGCTGGCGCTGAGGGTCTACGCCGAACACAACCTGCACCTGATCGCGCGCTCTATCAGCTACACCGTTGAGGCGGCGGTGGTGTTCAACGACAGCGCGGCGGCCACCGAGGCCCTCAGCCTGATTGCCTCCACCGAAGAGGTGGCGCGGGCAGACGTCTTCGATATCAACGGCAGGTTGTTGGCGCAGTGGATACGTCCGGAAACGGGCATGCTTTCGCGAGTTGAATTGGCGCTGGCGCATACCTTGCTCGAACAACCCATCAGCCAGCCGATTCTGCATCAAGGGCGCGCCGTCGGCAGCGTTAATCTCACCGGTCACGGCGGTAGTCTGCTGCGGTTCCTGCTCAGCGGGCTGGCTGGAATTCTCATGTGCACCGCGCTCAGCGCGTGGGTCGCCCTGCACCTTGCGCGACGCTTGTTACGTGGCATCACAGGTCCCCTGCAAAGCCTTGCCGCCGTGGCCCATGCCGCTCGCAGCGAACGTGACTTCGACCGCCGCGTACCGCCGGCGCAAATCGCTGAGCTCGACAGCCTGGGCAGTGACTTCAATGCCTTGCTCGGCGAGATGGAAGCCTGGCAAAGCCACCTGCAGAGCGAAAACGAATTCCTCGCCCACCAGGCCAACCACGACAGCCTCACCGGTTTGCCCAACCGGGCGTTCTTCGAAGGCCGTCTGATTCGCGCTCTGCGCAGCGCCGCCAAGGCCAAAGAGCAAGTGGCGGTGCTCTACCTCGACAGCGACCGCTTCAAAGAGGTCAATGACAGCTTTGGTCATGCCGCCGGCGATGCCGTCCTCGTGGCCGTCGCCCAGCGTGTGCGTGCGCAATTGCGTGAAGATGACCTGGTAGCGCGACTGGGGGGGGATGAGTTCGCTGTCCTGCTGGCGCCGTTGCACAAGGTGGCAGACGCTAAGCGTATCGCCGACAAGATCATTGCCAGCATGGACCTGCCGATCCCCGTGCCCGGCAATACCGAGGTATTGACCTCCCTCAGTATCGGCATCGCCATCTACCCCGATCATGGTGCCACTCCCGGCACCCTGCTCAATGCGGCCGACGCGGCGATGTACCAGGCCAAGCGCCTGTCCTCGGGCGGCCAGCACACGGCGGAGTCGGAGCACGCCGCCGTCAATCTTCAACACAGGAGTTGACCCTTGTTCACCACCGCACGTTTTATGTTTATCACCCTGCTGATGGCACTGCTCGCCCTCGGCGGCTGTCAGACGCCCCCACCCAAAGGCCTGACCCCGGCGCAGGTCGCGGTCCTCAAGCAGCAAGGCTTTGAAATGACCGACGAAGGCTGGTCATTCGGCCTGTCCGGCAAAGTGCTGTTTGGCAGCGATGTCGAGACCCTCAACCAACCCAGCACCGACATCGTCCAGCGCATCGGCAAGGCCCTGCTTGGCGTAGGTATCGAACGCGTTCGTGTCGATGGCCACACCGATGCGTCTGGCAAGGAAACCTACAACCAACAACTGTCCCTGCGTCGTGCCAAAAGCGTGGCCACGGTGCTGACCGGCGTGGGCATGAAAGAAGAAAACATCCAGCTACGCGGCTTGGGCAGTAGCAAACCGGTAGCCTCCAATGACACCGCTGAAGGGCGCACCGAGAATCGGCGGGTGTCGATTGTTGTGATCGCGGATTGAGCCCGTCCCGCCGACCTCAATGTGAAACCCCATCAACTGTGGGAGCTGGCCGGCGATAGCGGTGTCTCAGTACTGGATGTACTGACTGACATACTGCCATCGCAGGCAAGCCAGCTCCCACAGTGGGTTTTGCGGTGCCTTGCTACAGCGTTCGCTTAGCGGCCCGGTGTCATCGCCTGCGTTGACGCACCATCACCGTATCTCAGCAAAGACCGTCAAGCATGTTTCCTGTAGGAGAAGTCTGCCATGACGAATCTTGATGGCTAGGCTGACGAGGTTTCGCTTTTTCGCAAAGGGTGGGCTTAGTTAAATGGCCGCTCGAACTAACCACCGTAAAGGACTGCGATGAGCATAAACGTCAGTAATTTCCGCCAGGAAGTTTCTAAAACTAGACTTTCAAACATTGCTTTTGAAGAGCTGTTGAGCGCAAGTGAGTTGTTCGAGTCTGAGCGTCAGGGAATTCGATTCGATACCAACGCCGCGCACATCAATCCTCTACAATTACCCGTCCTGAATAAGGAGCTAGATAGAATCCGAACCATGATCGATCATGAAAGCCATATCTTGATTCTTGATGGCTTTAAGGTCGACAAACTTTCGATTTTCAAGTCGCTGATATGGACATTTGGCTCTCTACTCGGTGTGCCAATGGTGCAGAACCATCTCGGTCATAAGGTGATTGAGGTTTATGACAGGGGCGGTAAGAGCATTGAGGACGGTGCGAGATACCATCAAACCCGCCAAGGTGCCTATGTGCACAACGATGGAGTGAGCGACCCGTTGCCTATCGATTACTTGATCCTGGCTTGCGGACAAAAAGCGCTTTTGGGAGGTGAGAGTATTCTGATTGATGCAAGCGCGGTATACGCGGAGCTGATGGCGTTTCCAGAAATATTGGAAGAGCTTAAGTGCGACTTCTTTTTTGAAAACCGCGGTATGTCAGATGAGGAACAGTTGTTCAAAGCACCTATTCTGAGCTTTTCCAATGAAGGTATTCCGCTGATCAGATACTTTCGCGTCTACATTGAGTCCGCTCACCTTAAAGCGGGAGTGCCATTAACAGCGGCCCAATCCCAGGCGCTAGACTTTCTGGACACCGCTCTCGATCAGTCATCGGTTCAGCATCGAGTGTTGCTGGAACCAGGGCAGGTACTCATTTCAGCCGATAACAAGTTTCTCCACACCCGCACGCACTTTATAGATATGAATACTCCACGTTGCGTGATTGATGATGCGAAGTCCTTGAACGATCTAAATCGCTACATGCTACGGATGTGGTTGCGCAAGCAGTGATGCCCCGATGCTCATAACTTACATCCCCCCACTATCCGCCATAAGCCGAACCCCATGGACAACTCCGATATCGCGATCACGCTGGTCCTGATCTCTGCCTTTATGCACGCCACTTGGAACGCCGTAGTCCGCGCCGGTAGCAGTCGCTTCATGACCTTGGCCATGGTGGATGGCACCGCGCTGGTGATATGCCTGTTGGCGTTGCCGCTTGTCAGTGTGCCCAGCCTGGAGGTAGGGGGTTATATCCTCGTCTCCGTGGTACTCAATACGGTCTATCGGTTATTTCTGATCAAAGCTTACGAAACGGGTGACTTCGGTCAGGTTTATCCGGTGATGCGTGGGGTACCGCCGGTATTTGTCGCATTGTTTTCCTACTTTCTGTTGCATGAACAGTTGTCACTGCTGGCGCTGGTGGGGGGGGCGCTGATATGTGTGGGAATTATCAGCCTGACCTTTGTGCGCAGGATGACGGCGCAGATGTTCAAGCCGATTCTGATGGCGGTGTGCGCTGGAGCATTTATCGCGTCTTACACGGTAGTGGACGCCAAAGGTGTAAGAGCCAGTGAGACGGTGCTGCAGTACATCATCTACCTGACGGTGTTCCAGAGTATTCCGATCCCACTGCTGGCGTTTTCCAAAGAGCGCTCGGCTTTGGCTCAAGCGATACGTGGGCATTGGCGAGTTGGCCTATTAGGCGGCGTTTTTTACTTGGCGTCCTACGCACTGGTGTTGTTTGCGTTGTCGCTGGACGCGGTGGCCAAGGTCTCAGCGCTGCGGGAAACCAGTGTTATTATCGGCGCCATTATTGCCGCGCTGTTCTTTCATGAACGGTTCGGTTGGCGACGGATGCTGTCGGCATTCGTCATTGTTAGCGGGATCATCTTGATCAAAGTGAGCACCTGATGGCTCAGCGTCCGCCTCCCACACCGATGCTTCAAGCGTTCGTCAGCGCTGCGCAAACCGGTAGTTTTGCGCGTGCGGCGTCTGAGCTTAACCTCACTGCCAGCGCCATTAGTCATCAAATTGCAGGCCTGGAGGAATGGTGGGGCGTGCAGTTGTTTGAGCGGCATTCACGCGGCGTCAAGCTGACCCAGGCGGGGCAAGCCTTGTTGCCGGTTACCGATGGTTTTTTCAAGGCGCTGGATGGGGTACTGCAATCTCTCAACCCCGGTAAATCCCGACCGTTGTACCTCTCATGCACGTCTTCTCTCTGTTCGACGTGGCTAATCCCCAGGATGCATGGGTCGCACACAGAGGCGTCGTTCAACCTTGATCTGGTGTTGACTAGCGCCGATATGAACAGCACCAGCCTGGAAGCTCATCAATACGATGTCGCGGTGGTGATGGGGTACGGCGAGTATCCGGATCACCATGTTGAACTGCTGATGTGCGACGCAGTATTTCCCGTTTGCTCGCCGGAATTTCTACGGTTGAAGGGGGATATTTCACTGGAGGATGTCGCCCGGTACCCGCTGATTCATCGAGTGGACGATCAGGTGTGTCCGGGGTGGGAAAGTTGGTTTGCGTTTCAAGGGCTGGCGGCACCTCCTTATCACCATGGGCCACGATTTCCGGATTCGAGCTTGGCGATCAGCCTGGCGGTGAAGGGCACAGGCATCGCACTGGGCAGGACTGCGTTGGTATACGACCAATTGGAAGACGGCGCGTTGGTTGCGTTGAAAAGCCCCGCGATGATGTCGCCAGCGGCGTACTACATCATTTGTCGAAACGGGCGGCAATTAGAGCCGGATATCGCTCGGCTGATTGAATGGCTCAAGACCAGTGCGAGTAAGTTTCTGCGCGAAGTTCGGGCTCGGTATCCGCAAATTGCCGGGGCTGGTGCGGTTTAAATGTAGGAAGGAGCAAGGCTCCTCCCGCATTCGAACGGTATTTGCTTATCGGCCCGGTGTCATCGCCTGCGTCAGGTCATCCACCACGGCCTTGCCCATTTCACACAGGTAATGCGCAGCCCATGCGTATTGCTCGCCGCGTACATCCATGGCGGCTTCCATCGCGAGTTTCTTGGAGTAAAAAAGTAGGGTGGAGGCATGTTCCAAAGCTTCCTCAATCGGCATGCCGGAGTTGACGCGGAACAGGGTTTTTTCGTTTTCGCCGTAGTCGCCGAATGTGACTACGCCGAGGGTGGTGATGGAGGAACGCGGTGGGTCGGGGACGATTTTAGTCATGATTCATACCTGGGAGTTTTAGGAACCACCCATTCATGTCGCTAAACATGAAAGGGTGGCAGCTGTACGCAGGTTAGCGAACCGGACCCAGGACCCGGCAGACCCGAGGGTCTCCCACGCACAGCCGCCATAACACGAGAACGACGAGCACGAAGCTCTTGCCGTTGGAGGCTGTGTCCGGGTTCGGGTCGCTAAACCCGTTCGCTGATGTCAGCGAAGTACGGAGGCTAATGACTCGAACCCTACGGCACGATAGGCCGGAGATTCTCTAGGAAACGTCCTGCAAATTAAAGCGAATCGTCGTTGATGGCCCTTTAATCCGCGAACCTAATCTCCCGCGTCTCCCCCATCAACAACCCCTGATTCTGCTCCGTCACTTCCCTGATGTAATCCCACAACAACGTAATCCGCTTCAGCTTCCTCAAATCCTCCCGGCAATACATCCAGAACTGCCGCGTAATCGCAATCTGCTCCCCCAACACCGGCAGCAACCGCGGATCCTGCGCCGCCAGAAAGCACGGCAATATCGCCATCGACCGCCCCTGTTGCGCCGCCACGTACTGCGCGATCACGCTGGTACTGCGCAAACTGGCGCTGGCGCCGGGCACCACATTCGCCAGGTAAAGCAGTTCCGAACTGAACGCCAGGTCATCCACGTAGCTGATGAACGGATGCTCAGCCAAATCCGCCGGGCGTTGTATCGGCGGGTGTTGATCGAGGTATTCCTGGGTCGCGTACAGCTGCAGTTTGTAATCACACAGTTTGCAGCACACGTAGGGCCCGTGTTCCGGGCGCTCCAGGGCGATGACGATATCGGCTTCGCGCTTGGACAGGCTAATGAAGTGGGGCAGGGGCAGGATATCCACTGAGATCGCCGGGTAGGTGTCGACGAAGTGGCTCAATTGCGGGGTGACGAAAAAGCTGCCAAAGCCCTCGGTGCAGCCCATGCGCACATGGCCGGACAGTGCCACGCCGGAGCCGGACACCTGTTCGCAGGCCATATGCAGGGTGCTTTCGATGGACTCCGCATAGCCCAGTAAACGCTGGCCCTCGGGGGTGAGGACGAAACCGTTGGTCCGGGATTTTTCGAAGAGCAGGGTACCGAGTGACATTTCCAGCGAACTGATGCGCCGTGACACGGTGGTGTAGTCCACCGCCAGGCGCTTGGCGGCGACGCTGGCCTTGCGGGTGCGGGCTACCTCAAGGAAAAACTTCAGGTCATCCCAGTTCAGGGAGCCCAGTGACGTGATGTTTTTTTGCATATTGGTCCGGCTTTTATGTGCGTTCTTATTAGAGATTTGCACATCTATACTCCAAAAACAGTCCGAACGCCTCATTCTTCAAGGCGATTCAACGCCTTGGTTCTCTGCATAAATATAAGATTGGAGACCACATGAACGCATCTGCCGATATTTCCGTGCAACAGGTCAAGTTGCTGATCAACGGCGAGTGGGTCGAGTCCAAGACCACCGAATGGCAAGACATCGTCAACCCGGCCACCCAGCAGGTGCTGGCCAAAGTTCCGTTCGCCACCGCTGATGAAGTGAACGCCGCCATCGACGCCGCCCATCGCGCCTTCCAGACCTGGAAGCTGACGCCGATCGGCGCGCGCATGCGCATCATGCTCAAGCTGCAAGCCTTGATCCGCGAACATTCCAAGCGCATTGCGGTGGTCCTCAGCAACGAGCAGGGCAAGACCATTGCCGATGCCGAAGGCGACATTTTTCGTGGCCTGGAAGTGGTGGAACACGCCTGTTCCATCGGCACCCTGCAAATGGGCGAGTTCGCTGAAAACGTCGCCGGTGGCGTCGACACCTACACCCTGCGCCAGCCTATCGGCGTGTGCGCCGGTATTACGCCGTTCAACTTCCCGGCGATGATTCCACTGTGGATGTTCCCGATGGCGATTGCCTGCGGTAACACCTTCGTCCTCAAGCCTTCCGAGCAGGACCCGCTGTCGACCATGCTGCTGGTGGAGCTAGCGCTGGAGGCCGGGGTGCCTGCCGGCGTGCTCAACGTGGTGCACGGCGGTAAGGATGTGGTGGATGCGCTGTGCACCCATAAAGACATCAAGGCTGTGTCCTTCGTTGGTTCGACCGCCGTGGGCACTCACGTCTACGACCTGGCCGGCAAACACGGCAAGCGCGTGCAATCGATGATGGGCGCCAAGAACCACGCGGTGGTGCTGCCGGATGCCAACCGTGAACACACCCTCAACGCCCTGGTCGGCGCCGGTTTCGGCGCGGCAGGCCAGCGTTGCATGGCCACCTCGGTGGTGGTGCTGGTGGGCGCGTCGAAGCAGTGGCTGCCGGATCTCAAGGCGCTGGCGCAAAAGCTCAAGGTCAATGCCGGCAGCGAAGTCGGTACCGATGTCGGCCCGGTGATTTCCAAGCGCGCCAAGGCGCGAATCCTGGAACTGATCGAAAGCGGCGTGAAAGAAGGCGCCAAGCTGGAACTGGACGGCCGTGACATCAAGGTGCCGGGCTATGAGCAAGGCAACTTTGTCGGCCCGACCCTGTTCTCGGGCGTGACCACCGATATGCAAATCTACACCCAGGAAATTTTCGGGCCGGTACTTGTGGTGCTGGAAGTCGACACCCTGGATGAGGCCATCGCACTGGTCAACGCCAACCCGTTCGGCAACGGCACCGGCCTGTTCACCCAGAGCGGCGCGGCGGCGCGTAAGTTCCAGAGCGAAATCGATGTAGGCCAAGTCGGCATCAACATCCCGATTCCGGTGCCGGTGCCGTTCTTCAGTTTCACCGGTTCCCGTGGTTCCAAACTCGGCGACCTTGGCCCGTACGGCAAGCAAGTGGTGCAGTTCTACACCCAGACCAAAACCGTCACCAGCCGCTGGTTTGATGACGACACAGTCAACGATGGCGTCAACACCACCATCAACCTGCGCTGATTCGGGAGACGACCATGAAGATTGCATTTATCGGCTTGGGCAACATGGGCGCGCCCATGGCCCGCAACCTGATCAAGGCCGGCCACGCGTTGAACCTGTTCGACTTGAACCAGACGGTGCTCAAGGAACTGGCCGAGCTGGGCGGCGCTATCAGCGACTCACCGCGTGATGCGGCCAACGGCGCGGAGCTAGTGATCACGATGCTGCCCGCTGCTGCGCATGTGCGCAGCGTCTGGCTGAATGAAGACGGCGTGCTCGCCGGCATCGGCAAAGGCGTGCCGGCGGTGGACTGCAGCACCATCGACCCGCAAACCATCCGCGATGTGGCGGCTGCAGCGGCGAAGCAAGGCGTGGCCGTGGCTGACGCGCCAGTCTCTGGCGGCACGGGCGGCGCCCAGGCCGGTACGCTGACCTTCATGGTCGGCGCCAACCCTGAACTGTTCGCCACCCTGCAACCGGTGCTGGCGCAGATGGGCCGCAACATCGTGCATTGCGGCGACGTGGGCACCGGGCAAATCGCCAAAATCTGCAACAACCTGTTGCTGGGGATCAGCATGGTTGGCGTCAGCGAAGCCATGGCCCTAGGCGATGCCTTGGGTATCGACACGCAAGTGCTGGCGGGAATTATCAACAGCTCCACCGGGCGTTGCTGGAGTTCCGACACCTACAACCCATGGCCGGGCGTGATTGAAACCGCGCCGTCGTCCCGTGGCTACACCGGCGGGTTTGGTGCCGACTTGATGCTCAAGGATTTGGGCCTGGCCACTGAAGCGGCGCGCCAGGCCAAGCAGCCGGTGATCCTCGGCGCTGTGGCCCAGCAGTTGTATCAATCAATGAGCCAGCGTGGGGAAGGGGGCAAGGACTTCTCGGCGATTATCAACAGCTATCGCAAGCCCAAATAAGGTGCCGCTACGCGTAGTGAGCGGGCTTGCCCAGCGCGGGGCAAGCCCGCTCACTACAACAACTTCAAGCAAACACAAAATACTTACGCACCGTCTCGACCACTTCCCACGTCCCCTTCATCCCCGGTTCCACCACAAAGATATCCCCAGCTCGCAAATGAATCGGTTCCAGGCCTTCTGGTGTGATGATGCAGTAGCCTTCCTGGAAGTGGCAGTATTCCCACTTCACGTAGTCCACGTACCACTTGCCCGGTGTACAGATCCAGGTACCCATGATTTTGCTGCCGTCTTCGCTGGTGTAAGCGTTGAGGTTCACGGTGTGCGGGTCGCCTTCGAGCTTTTCCCATTTGCACGCGTCCAGGACCGGCAGGGGGTGGGTGTCGCGCAGTACGGTGATGGGCGTGGACATGATGACTCCAGGGCAGGGAATGGACAGATGAACCCTAAGGCCTCTGGCGTTGCGCCAGTGGTCTGAACTCGACATTGGGATGCTCAGAAGCGCAGGGGAATGCGATCCCTCTGGCACCCTGCGCTCCCACATTGGATCTTCAGTGGCTGATCCACCGTGCCGGAATGATATATCTAAGCGCCAATCCACCCATTCCTCGCAGTAAGTGCGAAAGATTTCCCGCTTCGCGCCAGAATTCGCAAGAAAATTCGCAGCAGGCCCTCGTATCATTCACCCCAGTAACCGCCGAGAGCCTTCAAATGAACCCAATAAAAACGTGGTGGGACATCAGCCCACCCTTGAGCACGGCGACCCCGACCTGGCCGGGCGATACGCCGTTCCAGGAAGAACGCGTGTGGCAGTTCGGCCCGGAGTGCCCGGTGAATGTCGGGCGCATTACCCTATCGCCGCACACCGGTGCCCATGTGGATGCACCGCTGCATTACAGCGCAGACGGCGCGCCGATTGGCGAGGTGTCGTTGGAGGTGTACATGGGGCCCTGCCGTGTGCTGCATTGCCTGGACAGCGTTGCGCTGGTGCAGCCGCATCAGCTGGAAGGCCGTGTGGATAACGTGCCGGAGCGTGTGTTGCTGCGCACTTATCCAAAAGCGCCACTCACCGAATGGGACTCGAACTTCACCGCCATTGCCCCGCAAACCATCGAGCTGCTGGCCAGCCTGGGTGTGCGTTTGATCGGTATCGACACCCCGTCCCTGGACCCGCAGCAGTCCAAGACCATGGATTCCCACAACGCCGTGTGCCGCCATGGCATGGCGATTCTGGAAGGCATCGTGCTCGATGACGTGCCGGAGGGCGACTATGAACTGATCGCGCTGCCGCTGCGTTTCGCCAACCTCGACGCCAGCCCGGTCCGCGCCATTCTCCGTCCGCTCAAGGAGCCCACGCGATGAGCCAATGTCCTTTCTCGCCTGATTACCAACCCCCGGAAGAATGGCATAACGCCGAACTGAATTTTTCCGAGTCCATGAGCTACGGCGATTACCTGGACCTGGGCAAAGTCCTCAGCGCCCAGCATCCGCTGTCGCCGGACCACAATGAAATGCTCTTCATCATCCAGCACCAGACCTCTGAGTTGTGGATGAAACTGATGCTCCACGAACTCAAGGCCGCCCGCGAGCACGTGCGCCTGGGCGAGTTGCCGCCGGCGTTCAAGATGCTGGCGCGGGTCTCACGGATCTTTGATCAATTGGTGCACGCCTGGGCGGTGCTGGCGACGATGACGCCATCGGAGTACAAAGCCATTCGGCCGTTCCTCGGGCAGTCGTCTGGGTTCCAGTCGTTCCAGTACCGTGAGATCGAATTTATCCTCGGCAATAAAAGCGCGGCGCTGTTGCGGCCCCACGCCCATCGGCCGGAGCTGTTGAATCAGTTGAAAGTGGCGATTGCTACGCCGTCGCTGTATGACGAAGCGATCAACCTGATGGTCAAGGCAGGTTTGGCGATTGACCCGAAACGTGCCGAGCGCGACCCGACGGCGGCGACGGTTCACGATGAATCCGTGGAGGCCGCGTGGCGCGAGGTGTATCGCGATCCAAGCCGGTACTGGGATTTGTATCAGTTGGCCGAGAAATTTATCGACCTGGAGGATTCGTTCCGTCAGTGGCGCTTCCGCCATGTGACCACGGTGGAGCGGATTATCGGCTTCCAGCCGGGTACTGGCGGCACCGAAGGCGTGGGCTATTTGCGCAAGATGCTCGATACCGTGCTGTTCCCCGAACTCTGGCGAGTTCGCTCCACGCTGTAAACAAAAAGCCCCGGATCACCGGGGCTCTTCATTTGGCATGCACTCAAAATTGTGGGAGCGGGCTTGCCCGCTCCCACAGGGGTTATTGCATCACGGCTACTTTCGCGTTTTTCATCCGCAACCGGTAGGCAATGTAGATAATCCCCACCCATACCGGCATCGCATACACCGACTCGCGAATACCCGGGATCGCCAGCATCACGCTGATGATCATCAGCATGAACGCCAGGCACAGGTAGTTGCTGAACGGGAACCAGAAGGTCTTGAACGACGGCGTCACGCCTTGCTCGCCCATGGCCTTACGGAACTTGATATGGGTGATGCTGATCAACGCCCAGTTGATCATCAGCGAGGCGACCACCAGCGCAAACAGCAACTCCAGCGCACTCTGCGGCGCGACGTAGTTGACCACCACGCACAGCATCGTCACCAGTGCCGAAATCGCCAGCGCCCGCAGCGGCACGCCTTGCTTGTTGAGTTTCATCAACGCTTTTGGCGCATCGCCTTGCTCGGCCAGGCCGAACAGCATGCGACTGTTGCAGTACACGCCGCTGTTGTACACCGACAGCGCCGCGGTCAGCACCACGAAGTTGAGGATGTGCGCAGCGGTGTCGTTGCCGATCAGCGAGAAGATCTGCACAAACGGGCTGCCGCTGTAGGGATCGCCCGACGCGCCGAGGGTTTGCAACAGTTGGTCCCACGGGTACAGCGACAGCAGCACGGTGAGCGCGCCGACGTAGAAGATCAGGATCCGGTAGACGACCTGGTTGATCGCTTTCGGGATCACTTTGCGCGGCTCGCTGGCCTCGGCGGCGGTGATACCCACCAGCTCCAGGCCACCAAACGAGAACATGATGAATGCCATGGACATCAACAGCCCCATGCCGCCATTCGGGAAGAACCCGCCGTGGCTCCACAGGTTGCTGACGGACGCTTGCGGGCCGCCGGTACCGCTGAACAGCAGGTAGCAGCCGAGCACGATCATGCCGACAATTGCCACCACCTTGATGATCGCGAACCAGAACTCGGTCTCACCGAAGAACTTCACGTTCAGGGTGTTGATCAGGTTCACCGCGACAAAGAACACCAGCGCACTGACCCAGGTCGGGATCTCTGGCCACCAGAACTGGATGTACTTGCCCACGGCCGTCAGTTCGGCCATGCCCACCAGCACGTAGAGTACCCAGTAGTTCCAGCCCGCCAGGAAGCCTGCGTAACCGCCCCAGTATTTGTGGGCGAAGTGGCTGAAGGACCCGGCCACCGGCTCTTCGACGATCATTTCACCGAGCTGGCGCATGATCAGGAACGCGATAAAACCGGCAATCGCGTAACCGAGGATCATCGACGGCCCCGCCGACTTGAGCACCCCGGCCGAGCCGAGGAACAACCCCGTGCCGATCGCCCCTCCCAAGGCGATCAGCTGAATGTGCCGGTTCTTCAGGCCACGCTTGAGGCCTACCGGGTTAACCATGTCATCCGCCATTAACATTCCCTTCTACTTGTTTTTCTCAGGGTTGATTGCACGCAGCACCAACCCCTCAGAAGTGCTGAGGGGTCAGATATTACTCTGCGTAAACTTTTCGTAATACAGCTGAACGCCATCAAGTGCCTGATCCGCCAGCCATTGTTGGATGGACTCGACCATTGGAGGGGGGCCGCACAGGTACATATCCGCCGATCTGTCCCGCAATTCAGCCAAGTCGAAATGCTCGGTGAGGTAGCCCCGTTTGCCGGGCCATTCATCTGACGGGGCACTCAATACTTCGGTGTAGCGAAAATCAGCGATTTTTGTGGCATAACCTTGGATGCGTGCCACCTCACATAAGTCTTCGGCGCCGCGCACGCCGTAGTACAGGTGCACGGGCTGGTTGCAGCCATTGGCAGCCAGTTCATCCAGCATCCCCAGCAAGGCCGAAAGCCCGGTTCCGCCCGCCACCAGCACCAGCGGTTGGGTGACGTGGCGCAGGTAGAAGGCACCGAGTGGCGCTTCCATCAACAGCTCATCGCCCACCTGGCAGCGCTCGCGGATGTAGTTGCTCATCACCCCATCGGGCAACAGGCGGATCAGAAACTGCAGTTGATTGCCCGCAAGGTTGGCGAAGGAGTAAGACCGCCAACGGTCCGTGCCAGGCACCGACAGGCGTGCGTATTGACCCGGCAGAAAATCCAGCGCCTGATCCAACTGCACCTGCAGGATCGCCGTACTCGCCGACACCTGCTGCACCGCGCTCACCGTGCCTCGCACCTGCACCGGACCGGGCGCATTGCACAGGCTTGAATCAAAGTCGAAATAGAACGTTGCGTCGGACTTCACCCGCGTCTGGCAACTGAGCATCTTGCGCTGTTGCAGATCGAGGCTCGACAGCGCTTCTTCGTCCACATAATCCTGGCTGTAATCGCCTGACTCGCAACGACCCTGGCAGGTGCCGCACACGCCTTCGCGACAGTCCAGAGGGATTTTGATGCCGTTGCGCAGTGCTGCGTCCAGCAGGATTTCATGGGTGCCTACCGGGAAAAACAGAGTCTTGCCATCGGCAAAACTGAAGGCCACTTTGTGATTCATCTGATTGCTCTCCAAACACCCCGTAGCAGCTGTGGAGGTGTTCACAGGTGATAGAAGTCCAGCACCGAGTTGATGGTGTCGTTGAGCAGCAACGCGTGCTTGCGCGTAATCAACCAACTGTCGCCATGGGGCTTGAGGCTGTAGGTGGCATGCCCGTAAAACTGCTCCGAAGTGGCCAACCGACAAAACAACGTGTGCCAGTTCAGCCGCACTTCCAGCATGCCATCCGCCTGCTCGGCGATGCGTACGTTGTTGATCAGGTGAACGGTACGCGGCATGGGTGTCGCCGACGCGGCTTTGCCCGTGCGCAACCGGAACACGCGGTCTTCCAGGCCCGAACGGTTGGCGTAATAGATCAACGACATCTCGCGCTTGGGGTCGCGGGTGTAGACGTGTTCCGAGTCCCATTGCGGCAGGTGGAATTCACTCTGCGGATCGAACAGTTGCACATAGGCATCCCAGTCCTGGGCGTCGCACAGCTCGGATTTGCGGTAGAAAAACTGCTCTATCTGGTATTGCAGGTGCGCGTTCATCATTCCACCTCCCGCAGTTTCAGCGCTTGCCGGTCCAGGCCATCCAACAGAAATCGCTGCCAGTTGCGGTGCTGGTTCACGTAGAGGCCTTCGTGGGTGAACTCGGTGCCGGTCATGGCCGGCTGGATGCCGATGGCTTCGCTGTTGGGCGTTGGGCCGCTTTCCCAGCGATGGCTGCCGCGCGAGATATCGCTCCAGCGCTCCAGCCGGCCCTGGAAACCGCGCTGGGCTTCGCGAAACTCCACCAGGTCGTCCGGCGTGCCCATGCCCGAAACGTTGAAAAAATCTTCAAACTGACGAATACGGTTTTCGCGGTCGGCGTCGGATTCGTTTTTCACCCCCAGGCACTGGCTGATAATTTCGGTCTTGTTCCACGCCACCGGCCGGATAATGCGCAGTTGCGAGCTGATCTGGTCGAGGAAGAACAGGCTCGGGTAGATGTTCAGGTTGCGCAGGCGGTGCATCATCCACTCGGCCTTTTGCTGGCCGTGCTCTTCGACCAGGCGCGGCATGATGGTGGCGTAGCCGGAACGTACGCTGGGGTTGGGCATGTCACTGAACAGCAGGCTGTGGCCGTTGTTGAAGGCGAACCAACCGTCGTCGGTATTCGCGTCGCCGGCGCCGAGTTTGCTGTAGTCCAGAGTGGTGCCGGACGCGCTGCCGTTCTCGGTATTCACCTGTTGGCGGTGCTGCACCGTGGCCACGTAGTTGTAGTGCACGGTGCTGACGTGATAACCGTCCAGGCCGTTTTCGTTCTGCAATTTCCAGTTGCCATCGTAGGTGTAGGCGGACTTGCCCCGCAGCACTTCCAGCTCACCGGTGGCGGACTGGGCGACCATCATGTCGAAAAACACGTTCGCATCGCCGAGGAAGTCTTCCAGGCTGTCCGTGCCGTTCACGTCCAGGCTGATAAACACGAACCCTTTGTAGCTTTCGATGCGGGCTTTTTTCAGGCCGCGTGTGGCTTTGTCGAAACCTTCCGGGTATTCCCCTGGCGCCTTGACCTTCACCAACCGGCCATCGCTCTTGTAGCACCAGGCGTGGAATGGGCACGTGAATGTCGACTGATTACCTTTGCCGACTCGCGTCAACGTGGTGCCGCGATGCTGGCAGGCGTTGATCAGCGCGTTGAGCTGGCCGTCGCCATCGCGGGTGATGATCATTGGCTGGCGCCCGGCACGCATCGTCACGAAGTCGTGGTTGTTCGCCAGTTCGCTTTCGTGGCAGGCGTAGATCCAGTTTTTCTCGAAGATCAGTTCCATCTCCAGGTCGAACAGTTCCGGTTCAGTGAACATGTCGCGGGCGATGCGGAACACTTCATCTGCCGGGCGAAAATCCAGGCAACTGTCGATAAAGCTTTTCCATTGCTCGACGCTTCTTGCACCACTCATGGGAGGCACCTTTTTGATTGGGGCTAAACGGTGGTTCATTAGAGGCAGCGGGGCAGGGCGCGGGCTATCCACTTAATGGGGGAACCTGAGCCGGATAATTGGGCAGCAAATACCCAACCCAGTGCAGGCCGGTGACGGGATGCGCTACTGTCTGGCAGGGCAAGAGGCGAAAAAAGCCGGCTACTTATCCACATAGTCGACCGTTGCTATCCATCGGGTTGCGATACGGCAGGTGTGGCTTGGAACTTGCCTTGATCGACAGGACGCGCCGTCAGAGCGCGCAAATGCCTAACCGCCGTGGGTGCACCCTGATGAGCAGCCAAACGATTCAACGCTTCGACCTGGAAGGCGCCCGCAGCTGGATGTCCGGCATCTGCGGGCCCCATCGCCTGGCCACCGCCACGCCCGAACGCCTGCGTTTTCATCACAGCGCCAACGTGTTCAAGTCGCGCGCCACTACCTTGGGCATGATCGAATACGGCACCGACGTGACCATCGACATCGAAGACGCCGAGCACTTCAGCAGCTATAGCCTGAGCCTGCCGCTGGTGGGCGAGCAGGAATTGAGCAAGAACGGCGAGCGCCTGAGTTCCAACCGTGACCAAGGGGTGATCATCTCGCCTAACGAGCACCAGGTGCTGGCGATTTCCGGTGACTGTCGCAAGTTGCAGGTGGTGATCACGCGCGCAGCGATGAGCGAGTCCCTGGAAGGGTTGCTGCATCGGCCGATTGAGGCGCCGTTGCGCTTTGAGTCGTTGATGGACGCGGTGGACGGCGCTTCAGCGTCATGGTGGCGCATGGCGCGTTACTTCATTGCGGAGCTGGAACACGGCAGCGAGTTGTATGAGCAGGCTGCGTTCACCCGCGACCTGGAAAGTTCGTTGATTAAGGGCCTGATCCTGGCCCAGCCGAACAATTACTCCGAAGAACTGCGCGACGTATTGGGCGTGAAACTGCCGCACTACCTGATCCGTGCGCGCCAGTACATCCACGACAACGCTCGCGAAGCCGTGCATCTGGAAGACCTCGAAGCGGCCGCAGGGGTGTCGCGGTTCAAGCTGTTCGATGCGTTTCGTAAGTATTTCGCACTGTCGCCGATGGCTTATTTGAAGAAGTACCGACTGAGTTCGGTTCGCCAGGAAATCCTTGAGCATGGCTCCACTCGCACCATTTCCGAAATCGCTCTAGGTTGGGGGTTTACTCATCTGGGCCGGTTTTCAGCCGAATACCGAAAACTGTTCGACGAGTCCCCCAGCCAGACCCAGCAGCGCAAGCGCATGCGCAGTATCTGAAGGCAATGAACATCAAACTGTGGCTTGCCTGCTCCCACATTGGATTCTCAGTGTTTGGGAGGCTCAGATCAGTTCTTCCACCAGGTGCAGGCAATGATTCAGCCCCGGCGACTGATCATTCACCCGTCGGCTGAGGATGATCGGCGACGTCGCCGTGGCTTCCACAATCGGCGTGTAGCCAATATCCGCCCGGTGCAGCACCTGCACCGAAGCCGGCACCAACGTCACCCCCATCCCGGCCCCGACCAGCCCGATAGCGGTCTGCAGTTCGTTGGTCCACTGCGCCACTTTGAGGCTCAGGCCATGGGCGTCGAACAGCGCAATCACATGGTCGGCATAGCTGGGGCGCGGGTTGCCGGGGTAAAGCACAAACGGCTCGGCGGCGAGTTGAGTGAGGGTGGCGGGCGCGCCCAGCAAGGGGTGACCGGCGGGCAACACGGCGACCAGCCGGTCCTGCACCAGCACACGCTGGACGATGGCCGGATCGTCGATACGAATCCGCCCGAACCCCACATCAATCCGCCCAGCCTTGAGCGCCTCGACCTGCTGCAAGGTGGTCATCTCCGACAGCCCCAATTCCAGCTCCAGCGCCTCGTGACTGCGCAATCGCCGAATCAATTCAGGCAGCACGCCGTACAAGGTCGAGGGTGCAAAACCGATACCCAGCCAGGTCTTTTCACCCTGGCCGATGCGGCGCGTGTTGTCGCAGACTTTGTTCAGTTGCTCCAGCAGCACATTGGCGTGCTCATAGAAGAACCGCCCGGCCTCGGTCAGCCGCAGCGGCCGGCCACGCTCCAGCAAAATCACGCCCAGCTCATCCTCCAATTGCTGGATCTGCCGACTCAACGGCGGCTGGGCGATGTGCAGACGTTCGGCGGCGCGGGTGAAGTTCAGGGTTTCTCCCAGCACCTGGAAATAGCGCAAGTGACGCAGTTCCATGACGGCTCCTTTCATACCTTTGGGGTATTGGTCGAGACTAATTCTATATTGGAAGCCTCGAAAGATGCGGAACAGAATCGGCTCAACTCTAAAAATAACCCAACGGGTATAGTCATGCCGATTTGCGCCATTGAGTCGATCGACACTGTCATCGTCGACCTCCCCACTATTCGCCCGCACAAGTTGGCGATGCACACGATGCAAAACCAGACGCTGGTGATCATCCGCCTGCGCTGCGCCGACGGCATCGAAGGCATCGGCGAAGCCACTACCATTGGCGGCCTGAGCTACGGCAATGAAAGCCCCGACAGCATTAAGGTCAACATCGACCGCCATTTCGCACCGCTGTTGATTGGCCAGGACGCGAGCAATATCAACGCGGCCATGTTGCGCCTGGAGCGCAGCATTCGCGGCAACACCTTTGCCAAGTCCGGTATCGAAAGCGCCTTGCTCGACGCGCTGGGCAAACGCCAGAACCTGCCGGTCAGCGAGTTGCTCGGCGGCCGTGTGCGTGACGCGTTGCCGGTGGCCTGGACCCTGGCCAGCGGCAACACCGAAAAGGACATTGCCGAGGCAGAAAAGATGCTCGACCTGCGCCGCCACCGCATCTTCAAATTGAAGATTGGTGCGGGCGAAGTCAGCCATGACCTGGCCCATGTGATCGCGATCAAAAAGGCCCTTGGCGAGCGTGCCAGTGTGCGTGTCGACGTCAACCAGGCGTGGGATGAAGCCGTGGCACTGCGGGCATGCAAGGTGCTCGGCGACAACGGGATCGACCTGATCGAACAACCGATCTCACGCAATAACCGTGGCGGCATGGCGCGGCTCAACCTGTCGAGCCCGGCGCCGATCATGGCCGATGAGTCCATTGAGTGTGTCGAGGATGCCTTCAACCTGGCCCGCGAAGGCGCGGCGTCGGTGTTCGCCCTCAAAATCGCCAAGAACGGCGGCCCCCGTGCGGTGTTGCGCACTGCTGCGATTGCCGAGGCGGCGGGTATTGGCCTGTACGGCGGTACCATGCTCGAGGGCGGTATCGGCACCCTGGCTTCTGCACATGCCTTTCTCACGCTGAACAAACTGGCGTGGGACACCGAACTGTTTGGTCCGTTGCTGCTGACCGAAGACATCCTCACCGAGCCACCGGTTTATCGCGATTTTCAGCTGCATGTCTCCAACGCACCGGGCCTGGGCCTGGCCATTGATGAGGAGCGCCTGGCGTTCTTCCGTCGTGACAAACACTAAGAGGCGTCTGCCATGTTGTTCCACGTAAAAATGACCGTGAACCTGCCCGTCGACATGAACCCCGAACGTGCAGCCAGCCTCAAGGCCGATGAGAAAGCCTTGGCGCAACGCCTGCAACAAGACGGCAAATGGCGCCACCTGTGGCGCATCGCCGGGCACTACGCCAACTACAGCGTGTTTGACGTCGACAGTGTGCAGGAACTGCACGACCTGCTGATGCAACTGCCGCTTTACCCCTACATGGCTATCGAAGTGAATGCCTTGTGCCGGCACCCGTCGTCGATCCATGAGGATGACCGCTAGGTCGATTTTCAAACTAATAACTACAAGATGAGGAATGCACCATGTCCATCCGACTGTCCCAGACTGCCTATGCCCAACAGTTTCTCGAAGAAGCCAGCGGCAACCTTAACGACCGCGGCAATCCGCGCACTAAATCGCTGATCTACCGGATCCTGCGTGACGCCGTGAACATCATCGAAGACCTGGAGGTGACCCCGGAAGAGTTCTGGAAGGCCGTCAACTACCTCAACGAACTGGGCAAAAACCAGGAAGCCGGTTTACTTGCCGCCGGGTTGGGCCTGGAACATTACCTGGACCTGTTGATGGACGCCGCCGATGAAGAGGCCGGCAAGTCCGGCGGTACCCCGCGCACCATCGAAGGCCCGTTGTACGTGGCCGGGGCGCCGTTGTCGAAGTACGAGGCACGGCTGGATGATGGCAAGGATGATGCGGTGCCGCTGTTCATGCGCGGGCAGGTGCGTGACATCGATGGCAAGCCGGTGGCGGGGGCGATTGTGGATGTGTGGCAGGCCAACACCGCGGGTACGTATTCGTGGTTCGACCCGACGCAATCCGAATTCAACCTGCGCCGTCGCATCGAGACCGATGCCCAGGGCAACTACCGTTTTCGCAGCATCGTGCCGTCGGGTTACGGTTGCCCGCCGAGCGGGCCGACCCAGCAACTGCTCGATCAACTCGGGCGTCACGGACAGCGGCCGGCGCATATCCACTTCTTTATCTCGGCGCCGGGGCATCGGCACCTGACCACGCAGATCAACCTGTCGGACGACCCGTACCTGCATGATGATTTTGCCTACGCCACGCGGGATGAATTGATTGCGCAGATTCGCTTCAGTGACGACCCGCAACTGGCGCGCGGGTTTGGCGTGGAGGGTCGGTTTGCGCAGATTGATTTTGACTTTGAATTGCACGTGGCTGACGCGCCGGTAGAGCAAAAACGCATGCAACGCGTACGCGCTTTGGAAGATTAAACGCGGTTAAAAATGTGGGCTTGCTCGCGAATGCGGTATCTCAGTCAATATATTCGGCGACTGATACACCGCATTCGCGAGCAAGCCCGCTTGGGTTCTGGGGTGTTACGGTTATTTGCGGATGACCAGATCCAGCACCTCATCCCGATCCTTGATCTTCTGCAACACAATCTCCGAACGGATATCCATCACCCCCGCCGTGCGGTTCAAGTGGTTCACGATAAAGTCGGAAAAGTGCTTCAGATTCCTCGCCTGCACGCGCAGCACATAGTTGCTGGCACCCGTGATCACATAGGCACTGGCGACTTCCGGCCAGCCCTGCACCTTCTTGATAAACGTCTCATGCCAATCTTCCACGTCCTGGCGCAACGACAGGTGGACGATGGCTTCCAGCTCGATTCCCAATTGCTCGGCATTCAGCACTGCGCGATAGCCGCTGACGATTCCCTCACTCTCCAACAGGCGCAAACGGCGTAGGCAGGCGGAAGGCGACAATGCAACTTTTTCCGCCAGCTCCTGGTTGCTGATACGACCATCCTGTTGCAGGAAATGCAGGAGGCGCAGGTCGGTGGCGTCAAGAATCATGGTTAGAATAAATCCGCGTGTTTGGGGGTTAAATTCGAATTTCCTACAGCTTAATTAGCCTGTTACCCACCACTTTGCACGAAAATTCTCTAAAACTTCGTTCATTATTTGGTCCATTCTCACTTATAAAAGCCAGGACAACCCATGACCACTCGAAGCCATTGCCAAGCCCTCGATGCCCAGGATTCGCTGGCAGCGTTGCGTCGTCAGTTCGCCTTGCCTGAGGGCGTGATCTACCTCGACGGCAACTCCCTCGGCGCGCGTCCGGTGGCGGCGCTGGCGCGGGCGCAGGCGGTGATTGCCGAAGAATGGGGCAATGGCCTGATTCGCAGCTGGAACAGCGCCGGTTGGGCGGACTTGTCCCAGCGCCTGGGCAACCGCCTGGCGCCGCTGATGGGTGCGCATGACGGCGAAGTGGTGATCACCGATACCACCTCGATCAACCTGTTCAAGGTGCTCAGCGCGGCGTTGACTGTGCAACGTCAACGCCAGCCTCATCGCAAAGTGATCGTCAGCGAAGCGAGCAACTTTCCTACCGATTTGTACATTGCCGAGGGCCTGGCCGAGCTGCTGCAGCAAGGTTATTCCCTGCGCCTGGTAAACAGCCCGGAAGAGTTGCCCCAGGCCATCGATGAGGACGTGGCGGTGGTGATGCTTACCCACGTCAACTACAAAACCGGCTACATGTACGACATGCAGTCGCTGACCGCCCTGAGCCATGAATGTGGCGCGTTGAGTATCTGGGACCTGGCGCATTCGGCAGGTGCCGTGCCCATCGACCTGCATCAGGCGGGTGCCGACTATGCGATTGGCTGCACCTACAAATACCTTAACGGTGGCCCGGGCTCCCAGGCGTTTGTGTGGGTCAACCCGGCGTTGGTGGATGTGGTGCGTCAGCCGTTGTCCGGCTGGTTCGGGCACAACCGCCAGTTCGCCATGGAGTCGACTTACGCACCGAGCGCAGGCATCGCGCGTTACTTGTGCGGCACCCAGCCGATTACCTCGCTGGCCATGGTGGAATGCGGCCTGGAGATTTTTGCCCAGACCGACATGGCGAGTCTGCGCAGCAAATCCCTGGCCCTGACTGACCTGTTTATTGCCCTGGTCGAGGCCCGTTGCGGCGCCCACGGTCTGGAACTGATCACCCCGCGTGAGCACGCCAGGCGCGGCAGTCATGTGAGCTTTGAACACCCCGAAGGCTACGCGGTGATCCAGGCCTTGATCGCCCGTGGAGTGATCGGCGATTACCGTGAACCGCGCATCATGCGCTTTGGTTTTACCCCGCTGTACACCAGCTTTACCGAGGTATTCGATGCGGTGGAAATCCTCGGCGACATCCTCGACAACCACACCTGGGACCAGCCGCAATACAAAGTCCGAAACAGCGTCACTTAAGCACAACCCAAATCCAATGTGGGAGCTGGCTTGCCTGCGAAGACGGTAGTGAATTCACCATCGCCATCGCAGGCAAGCCAGCTCCCACAGGGTTCAGCGCCAGCAACAACCCTCACAATAATAAAGGGGCACACCACGTGACCACGCCAGACAACGGCTTTGCAGAGATCACCCACCGCGAACTGGGCCTGCGGCGCCAGCTCACTTGCGGCCAGATGAGCATGATCGCCATCGGTGGCGCCATCGGCACCGGGCTGTTCATGGGCAGCGCCTACGCCATCGGTTATGCCGGGCCCAGTGTGCTGGTGAGCTACGCCATTGGTGCGTTGATCACCTTGCTGTTGATGGGCTGTCTGGCGGAAATGACCGTGGCGCATTCCACCTCGGGCTCCTTTGGCGCCTACGCCGAGTTCTATATCAGCCCGCTGGCGGGCTTTCTGGTGCGGTATGCCTACTGGGCAGCGATAGTACTGGCGGTGGGGGCCGAGGTCACGGCGGTGGCGATGTACATGAAGTACTGGTTCGCCAACGTACCGGAATGGGTGTGGATCGTGTCGTTTTCCAGCGTGTTGATTGTGCTCAATGCGATCAGCGTGAAGACCTTCGGCAACTTCGAATACTGGTTCTCGACGATCAAAATCAGCGCGATCGTCGGCTTCATTATTCTCGCGGTGTACGTAGTATTCGGCTCCGGTAACCCGGACTACGGGGTGCAGAACTACACCGCCCATGACGGCTTTTTTCCCCATGGCTTGAGCGGCATGTGGATCGCGGTGATCGTGTCGATCTTCAGCTACTTGAGCGTGGAGATGATCGCGGTGGCCGCCGGTGAAGCGGCGGACCCGCAACAAGCAGTGAAGAAAGCGTTCCGCGCCACCATCGTGCGCCTCGTGGTGTTTTACCTGCTGACCCTGGCGCTGATGCTCGCCATCGTGCCGTGGAACCAGGCCGGGCAAACCCAGAGCCCATTCGTCACAGTGATGCAGACCATCGGCATTCCCGGCGCCACCGGGGTAATGAATTTTGTAATCCTGATTGCGGCGCTGTCGGCCATGAACAGCCAGCTCTACATCACCACGCGCATGATGTTCAGTTTGTCCCGCGCCGGCTTTGCGCCCAAGTCCATGGGCGCCTTGAGTAAGAGCGGCATTCCGTTGAACGCATTGTTGCTGTCCAGCTCGGGCATCGCCCTGGCGACGTTGCTCAATGTGGTGTACCCGGAAAGCTCGTTCACCCTGATGATGGCGATTTCGATGTTTGGCGCGATCTTCACCTGGTTCATGATCTTCCTCACGCACCTGTTTTTCCGGCGCTATCGCACGCTTCACGGCGGGCCGACGTTATCCTTCCAGATGCGGTTGTTCCCGTACAGCACCCTGCTGGGGCTGGTGCTGATGGGCGCGGTGATGATCACCACCTATTTCACCGAGGCGTTCAAGATGACGTTGGTGTTTGGTGTGCCGTTTCTATTGATTCTGTCGGCGGTTTACTACGGGTTTTTCCGCAAAGGCAGGGCCAAGGCGTCGAACAAGGCTTTGGCGTAGCCCGGCAGCTGTTCGAACGAGCGCGCACATAGCAGCAGCTTTCGGCAGGCCCAATCCTCTTGCAACGGTTGGGCCTTGAAGCGACGTTCCGGCTGCCCACGCTCCAGTGCGGCCTGGGGCACGATACCCAGGCCGGCGCCACCGGCGACCATGCGAATGACGCCATCAAAACCCTCGGCACGGATGCGCGTCTGCAAGCGAAAGCCTGCGTGCAGCGCCTGTTCTTCCAGGTACACCGACAGCGCGCTGTTGGCGGCGAGGCCTACGTAGTCGTGTTGCAGGCTGTCGATGAAGCTCACGTGTTGCGTCGTCAGTGGATGATCCAGCGGCATGATCAGCGCCAGCGGATCGTCACGAAACGCCAGGGTCTGCAGGCCGTGGGTGTCTACGGCGTCGGAAATGATCCCAAGGTCCGCCGTGCCCTGACGCAAGGCCTGGGTAATGCGCAGGCTCGGAAGCTCTTGCAGGTCGATATCGAGGTTGGGGTGCTCGCGCAAAAAGTCCGCCAGCAACTCGGGTAAGTATTCGCTGAGGGCGGTGCTGTTCAAACGCGTATTTTTCATCGGCATGGCGCTATTGGGCGGTCACTTGCTGATCAGTGGTTAAAGGCGCAACAGTTCAATCTCTCGGTGTAAGCTGCTGCGAACGGATAAGAGAGAACGACGTGTGAAAGCCCGATCCGATGAGCTACAGATCTTCGTCAGCGTGATTGAGTGCGGTTCGATTTCCGCCGCCGCCGAACAGGTCGGGTATACGCCCTCGGCGGTCAGCCGCACCTTGTCGCGCCTGGAAGCCAAGCTCGACACCACGCTGATCAACCGCACTACGCGGCGCATGGACCTGACCGAGGAGGGCAAGTACTTCTTCGAGCAGGCCAAGGTGATCCTGGCGCAGATGGATGAGCTGGAGGAACGCCTGTCGTCGCGCCAGAAAAAGCCCGCCGGGCGTCTGCGCATCAATGCCGCCGTGCCGTTCATGCTGCATGGCATCGTGCCGTACATCGCCGAGTTTCGCAGCCTCTACCCACAGATCCAGCTGGAGCTGAACAGCGATGATCTGATTATCGATTTGCTTGAGCAAAGCACCGACATCGCCATTCGCATCGGCGCCCTGGCCGATTCCACCCTGCATGCACGAGCCCTTGGCAGTACGCCGCTGCATATCCTCGCCAGCCCCGACTACCTCAAGCAATACGGCACACCGTCCACGGTCACCGAGTTGGCGGACCACACCTTGCTGGGGTTCACCCAGACTGAAACCCTCAACCACTGGCCGCTGCGCCATGCAGACGGTGACCGCTGGCTGATCCAGCCCAGCGTGGCCGCCTCCAGCGGCGAGACCGTGCGCCAGTTGGCGCTGGAGGGCCAGGGTATTTGCTGCCTGTCGAACTTCATGACCGGCGCCGACATCGACGCCGGGCGCCTGGTGCCGGTGCTGGAAGCGTTCAACAGTGGCTATCGCCAACCAATCCACGCGGTGTTCTACCGCAACTCGCAACTGGCGTTGCGCATCCAGTGTTTCCTCGACTTTATCCAGGCCAAGCTGGCGCGGTATGCGCGCTGATTCGTGACTCTTGCGCAAGAGTGAATTGGGTAAACGGGGCTTATTCGTCATGGATCAGCCCGTGATACTGGCCCCATCACTTATTCAGTCAGGAGCACTCTCCATGAACGTATTCGTCACCGGCGCAGCCGGTTTTATCGGTGGTTCCATCGCCACTGGCCTGGTCATGGCCGGCCACACCGTTACCGGCCTGGTGCGCAGTGCCGAACAAGCCGCCGAGTTGACCGCCCTGGGCATCACCCCGGTAATCGGCACCTTGGATGACAGCGCCGTGTTGACCGAGCAGGCGCAAAAGGCCGATGCGGTGATCAATGCCGCGAGCAGCGACCATCGTGCGGCCGTTGAAACCCTGCTGGCAGCATTGAAGGGCTCGAACAAGCCGTTCCTGCACACCAGCGGTTCAAGCATCGTCGGTGATGCGTCGGGTGGCAAAGGCAGTGATGTCATCTACTTCGAAGACAACCTTCCTGAGCCGACTGTCGATAAAGCGGCCCGTGTCGCCATCGATAACCTGATCCTGGCCGCCGCTCAGGACGGTGTGAATTCGGCAGTGATCTGCAATACGTTGATCTACGGCCACAGCCTGGGCGTGAAGCGCGACAGCGTGCAATTGCCGCGTCTGCTCAAGCAAGCCCGCAAGAGCGGGGTGGTGCGTCATGTGGGCAGCGGGCAGAACATGTGGTCCAACGTGCACATTGAAGACGTGGTTGCGCTGTACTTGCTGGCGCTGGCCAAGAATGTGCCAGGCACTTTTTACTTCGTTGAAAGCGGCGAGGCGTCGTTTATCGACATGACCACGGCCATTGCCGAAGCCTTGAAACTGGGTAAACCGCAGGATTGGCCACTGGCCGACGCCGAGGCCGAGTGGGGCTATGAAATGGCGAATTATGGTTTGGGCTCCAACAGCCGGGTGCGGGGCAAGCATGCCCGTGAACTGTTGGGCTGGGCGCCGAAGCGGACTTCCGTTGTGGAGTGGATTCGCCACGAGAGGGTGTGATGTTCGCTTGAGACCGAGCTGCTGCCTTCGCGAGCAAGCCCACACATTTGACTGCATTCCAACGTTGAAACTCGGTCAAGTGTGCGCGGGCTTGCTCGCGAAAGGGGCCACTCGGTCCGTCTGGTTCACCCGAGACTGGCCCCGCCGCGCTCAATTCCGTACCATTCCCCGCCTTATCCCCCGCATTACCCTGGTACCTCATGAACCTCACCCGTCTGCGCGCTGATGCCCTGGCTGGCCTCACCACCTCTTTTGCGTTGCTGCCCGAATGCATCGCCTTTGCCCTGGTGGCCCATCTCAACCCGCTGATGGGGCTCTACGGCGCTTTTATCATCTGCACCCTCACGGCGTTGTTTGGTGGTCGACCCGGCATGGTGTCCGGTGCGGCAGGCTCGATGGCTGTCGTGATTGTTGCGTTGGTGGTGCAACACGGCGTGGAGTATCTGCTGGCCACGGTATTGCTGGGCGGGTTAATCATGGTTGCCTTCGGCCTGCTGCGCCTGGGCAAGCTGGTGCGCATGGTGCCGCACCCGGTGATGCTCGGCTTCGTCAACGGCCTGGCGATTATCATCGCCCTGGCACAGTTGGAGCATTTCAAAAGCGGTGAAACCTGGCTCAGCGGTACGCCGCTGTACGTGATGGCCGGCCTGGTGCTGGTGACCATGGCCATCGTCTACCTGCTGCCGCGCATCACCCGCGCCGTGCCGCCCGCGTTGGTGGCGATCCTCGGCGTCGGCCTGGCGGTCTACCTGCTTGGCCTGCCAACCCGCACCCTTGGCGACATGGCCCACATCGCCGGTGGCCTGCCAACGTTCGCGCTGCCGCAAATCCCCTGGACCCTGGAAACCCTCGGCATCATCGCGCCCTACGCGTTCCTGATGGCGATGGTTGGGCTGTTGGAAACCCTGCTCACCCTCAACCTCACCGACGAAATCACTGAGACCCGTGGCTACCCCGACCGCGAAAGCGTGGCCCTTGGCGCAGCGAATATGGTTTCGGGCCTGTTCGGCGGTATGGGCGGTTGCGCGATGATCGGGCAAACCGTGATCAATCTCAGCTCCGGCGGGCGCGGGCGTTTCTCCGGGGTGTTTGCCGGGGTGATGATCTTGCTGTTCATTCTGTTTCTGTCACCGTTTATCGAGCGGATTCCGCTGGCGGCGCTGGTGGGGGTGATGTTTGTGGTGTCGCAACAGACTTTCGCCTGGGCGTCGCTGCGCGTGATCAACAAGGTGCCGCTCAATGACGTGCTGGTGATTATCGCGGTGACGGTGATCACCGTGTTCACCGACCTGGCCACGGCGGTGCTGTGCGGCATTGTGATCGCAGCGTTGAATTTCGCCTGGCAACAAGCGCGCGAGTTGTATGCCGATGAGCATCTGGAGGCCGATGGCAGCAAGCTCTATCGCCTGCACGGCACGCTGTTCTTTGCCTCGACCACACCGTTCCTGAATCAATTCGATACGGCCAATGATCCGGACCGGGTGACACTGGATTGCCGCCACCTGAGCTTTGTCGATTACTCGGCGATTGCTGCACTGATGACCCTGCGCGAGCGCTACACCAAGGCTGGCAAGCATCTGCGGGTGCTGCATTTGTCCGAGCGCTGCAAGAAGTTGCTCAAGCGCGCCCGGGTACATCATGAGTAAGTGATCAAGGCCCGACCAGGGTTTCCAGTTCCTGGGCGCGGGTCTGGGTCATGTCCAGCATGCAGCCGGTACCGTTGACCTGGTCGATGGTGCCGCCGGTGGCGGACCCTGCGAAGGCGCAATTGGCGTCACGGTACTTTATCCACAGGCGCTGCACGTCTTGCAGTTGTTGCTTGCGCGCGCCTTTCTGGGCGGCGAGGGCGGTTTTGTAGGCCTTGTTCAGGCGCGTGTCCTGGACCTTGGCTTCTTTGACGTTGCAACTGACCATTTCTACGGTCGTGTTGGCGCCGTCCATGCATTTTTTCAAGGCCGCGTTGTCGGCGGCTGAAGCAGTGCCACACAGGGCTAGAAGCACGGCACCGGCAGCAAGGGATGTGCGAATCATGGTCGATATTCCTGGGCTTAAAGGGATGTGCATTCTATGACTCAAGCGCTCGCGCTGAGTTTCCAGCCTTTTCTGAACCTCATGTAAGAACACCCCCCGAGTTTTCATGTACGGCTGTCGCGCATACCCCAACGCGACAGCGCTTACCCGTGGGCGAAAATCACTTTCATAGCATTTGAAAATGCCCTTCGGTAATGATTTATGAGTTTCACAACCAACTCGACGTGACCCTTTCCGAGGAGTACCGCATGGCCGCATCACCGGGCTTCGGGCTATTGGCATACGCTGCCATCGCCATCATTGCTTTGATCGTGCTGATTGCACGTTACCGGCTCAACCCGTTTATCGTCATCACCCTGGTGTCCATCGGCCTGGCGCTGATGGCCGGGATGCCGGCGGATACCATCATGGGCTCGTACGAGGCGGGCGTCGGCAAGACCCTGGGACATATTGCTTTGGTGGTGGCACTGGGCACCATGCTGGGCAAGATGATGGCCGAGTCTGGCGGTGCCGAGCAGGTGGCGCGCACGCTGATCAACCGGTTTGGCGAACGCAACGCGCACTGGGCGATGGTGTGCATCGCGTTCCTGGTGGGGCTGCCGCTGTTTTTCGAAGTCGGTTTTGTGTTGCTGGTGCCGATCGCCTTTACCGTAGCGCGGCGCGTGGGCGTGTCGATCCTGATGGTCGGCTTGCCGATGGTCGCCGGTTTGTCGGTGGTGCATGCGCTGGTGCCGCCGCACCCGGCGGCGATGATGGCGGTACTGGCGTACAACGCCTCGGTAGGGCAGACCGTGCTGTATGCGATTTTGATCGGCATTCCCACGGCAATCATTGCCGGCCCGGTCTATGCCAAATTCATCGTGCCGCGTATTCATCTGCCGGCGGAAAACCCGCTGGAACGCCAGTTCATCGAGCGCGAACCGCGCACGCGCCTGCCGAGCTTCGCGCTGACCATGGGCACTATCCTGTTGCCGGTAGTGTTGATGATGATTGGCGGCTGGGCCAACGTGATTTCCACCCCGGGCACGGGCTTTAATCAATTCCTGCTGTTTATCGGTAACTCGGTGATCGCGTTGTTGGTGGCGACGTTGGTCAGTTTCTGGACCTTGGGCCTGGCCCAGGGCTTCAACCGCGAGTCAATCCTCAGGTTTACCAATGAGTGCCTGGCGCCGACCGCCAGTATCACCTTGCTGGTGGGGGCGGGCGGCGGGTTGAATCGAATCCTTGTGGACGCTGGCGTCACCCACGAAATCCTCGGGTTGGCCCATGCCTTCCATCTGTCGCCGCTGGTGATGGGTTGGCTGTTCGCTGCACTGATGCGTATTGCTACAGGCTCTGCCACTGTCGCTATGACCACCGCCTCCGGCGTGGTGGCGCCGGTCGCCATGGGCCTGGGTTGTCCACACCCCGAATTGCTGGTGCTGGCCACCGGCGCGGGTTCGGTGATCTTTTCTCACGTTAACGACGGCGGCTTCTGGCTGATCAAGGAATACTTCAATATGACGGTGATCCAGACCTTCAAGACCTGGACCGTGCTGGAGACATTGATCTCTCTTGTCGCCTTTGGTCTGACGTACGGTCTGTCCTGCATTTTGTAACCCGGAGACCCCATGGACATCCTCTACCAGATCCGCGCCCGCCAGGATTCCTTCAGCGCCGGTGAAGGGCGTATCGCCAGGCTGATGCTGGAGGACGTAGGCTTTGCCGCTTCGGCCAGCCTGGAAGCGTTGTCCCAGCGGGCCGAGGTCAGCACGGCGACCTTGTCGCGGTTTGCGCGCAGTGTGGGGTGCCGGGATTTGCGCGACTTGCGCCTGCAATTGGCCCAAGCCAGTGGCGTCGGTAGCCGCTTCCTGGACCCGGCGGGGTTGCCGGAGCAATCGGCGTTTCATCGGCAGATTCTGGGTGATATCGAGGCGACTTTGCGTCAGCACTTGTCGGGGTTCAACCAGGCGAGTTTCGTTGACGCGGTCAGCCTGCTGGGCAAGGCACGGATGATCCACGCGTTCGGTATGGGCGGCCCGTCGAGCCTGTGCAGTGATGAATTACAGGTGCGCTTGGTGCGCCTGGGCTATCCGATTGCGGCTTGTCATGACCCGCTGATGATGCGCGTCACGGCAGCGACCTTGGGCCCGGACCATGCATTGATTGTGTGTTCCCTGACCGGCCTCACCCCCGAGTTACTGGACGTGGTGGAACTGGCGCGCAACTACGACGCGCGTGTCGTCGCCATCACCCTGGCCGATTCGCCCTTGGCCCAGTTGGCGGATGTGCTGCTGCCGTTGCAACCGGCCGAAACCAGTTTTATCTACAAGCCCACCGCCGCGCGCTACGGCATGCTGCTGGCCATCGACCTGCTCGCCACCGAGCTGGCGCTGGCTATGCCCGACGACAACCAGGAACGCCTGCGCCGGATCAAGCTGGCCCTGGACGATTACCGCGGCGGTCCCGATAGCCTGCCGCTTGGAGACTGATATGAAGTACGACACGTTGATACGCCAGGCGCTGATCATCGATGGCCGCAATACGCCCGGCTACGTTGCTGATGTGGGGTTGCGCGACGGGCGCATCGAGACGATCGGTGACTTGTCGGCGGCCGTGGCCGAGCATGAAATCGACGCCATGGGGCGCGTGCTGGCGCCGGGTTTTATCGACGTGCACACCCACGATGACACCGTGGTGATTCGCCATCCGCAAATGCTGCCCAAGCTCAGCCAGGGTGTGACCACGGTGATCGTCGGCAATTGTGGCATCAGCGCCACGCCGGTGAGTTTGCGCAGCGATCCGCCGGACCCGATGAACTTGTTGGGCACGCGCGAGGCGTTCACTTATCCACGTTTTGCCGACTACCGCGCGGCGGTGGACGCGGCGCATCCGGCGGTGAACGTTGCCGCACTGGTCGGTCATACGGCGCTACGCAACAACCATATGGACGACCTGCACCGCAGCGCCTCGCTGGATGAAATCACCGCCATGCGCGTGCAGTTGCAGGAAAGCCTTGAAGCCGGCGCCCTTGGTTTATCCACAGGCCTGGCCTATGCCAGTGCGTTCAATGCCGAGACTGATGAAGTGCTGCAACTGAGTGAAGAACTCACCGCGTATGGCGCGGTGTACACCACCCATTTGCGCAGTGAATTCGAGCCGGTGCTGGAGGCGATGGACGAGGCGTTTTTGATTGGCCGGCATGCCAAGGCGCCGGTGATTATTTCCCACCTCAAATGCGCCGGCGCGGGGAATTGGGGGCGTAGCCCGCAGCTGCTGGCATCGCTGGAAGCGGCTGCTAGAACCCATCCAGTGGGGTGTGATTGTTATCCCTATGCGGCGAGTTCTTCGACCCTGGACCTCAAGCAGGTGACTGACGCGTTTCGCATCACCATCACCTGGTCGACACCGCACCCGGAGCTGGGCGGGCGCGACTTGCAGGATATCGCCGCCGAGTGGGGCGTTTCGTTGATGGATGCAGCGCGCCGCCTGCAACCGGCAGGGGCTGTGTATTACGGGATGGATGAAGACGATGTGCGCAAGATCCTGGCGCATCCATTGTCGATGGTCGGGTCGGATGGGCTGCCGGAAGACCCGTTTCCACATCCGCGTTTGTGGGGGGCGTTTCCACGGGTATTGGGGCATTTCAGCCGGGATGTCGGGTTGTTTGCGCTGCACACGGCGGTGCACAAAATGACCGGCTTGTCGGCGGCGCGTTTTGGTTTGGCCGAGCGCGGTGAAATCCGTGAAGGGCACTGGGCCGACCTGGTGTTGTTCGATCCGCTGCGCGTGCGCGATGTGGCGGATTTCAAAGCACCGCAGCGGGCGGCGGAAGGCATCGATGGTGTGTGGGTCAACGGCGCGTTGAGCTACAGCAATGGGCGCGCGAATGGCCGGCGCGCAGGGCGCTTCCTGGCACGCAGTGGGGATTTGCGCCGTGGATTCGTGGCGGGTGGATAGACCGGTTTATCGTTCATCGCAGGCAAGCCGGCTCCCACAGTTGATCGTATTTATCCAGCCACATTCGATCATCTGTGGGCGCTGGCTTGCCTGGGATCGCGATCTGTCATTCAACACGGGAAACCCTCTATAGTTGTGGCTTTCAGATACGGAGGCGGATACATGCACTTAGGAAAAGTTACCCCCATAGTGCGGATTTTCGACGAGGCCAAGGCGTTGGAATTCTACGTCGACTTCCTGGGGTTCAAGGTAGATTGGCAACACCGTTTCGAGGCGAATTATCCGTTGTACCTGCAGGTGTCGCTGGGTGAGTGCGTGCTGCATTTGACTGAGCATCATGGCGACGCCTCGCCGGGCTCGGCAGTGCGTATTCAGGCGCAGGGAGTGGATGCGTATCAGCAGCAATTGGCGGGCAAGGATTACCGGTATGCCAAGCCTGAAGTTGAGGACACGCCTTGGGGCTCGCGCGAGATGAGCATCAAGGATCCGTTCGGGAATCGGGTGGTGTTTGTCGAGGAGAGCGAGGGCTGAGGGGTAAATCGCAGGCAATAAAAAACCGCCTTGGTAGGGCGGTTTTTTATTGCAATCCCAGTTAGTGGCTGGGGTTGCGACCTCATTGGAAGCTATGACCAGCATCCTAAGGCTCACGTGTTCCGGTAAGTGCGCTGGAGGTAAGGCCCAACTTACGGAGGGCCGATTATGTTTAAGTTTGCACGACGTACATGGAACCTCGTAGTGAACTGCCTGCGTGCTTATCACGTATGGAAGTTCCTGCGGGACAGCTTTGATGACCGTTAAGGTCTGAGAAGTGGAGCCGCTTCGGTGTAGGCCGAGGCGGCTTTTTGGTTTCTTAAACCCGGAAGTGGCTGACCATCTGCTGCAACTGGCTACCCAACCGCGCCAGTTCCACACTCGACTTGGCCGTCTCATCACTCGCCGTCGCCGTCTGCTCCGAGACATCACGCACATTCACGATGCTGCGGCTGATCTCTTCGGCCACGGCGCTTTGCTGTTCGGCGGCGGCAGCGATCTGCTGGTTCATCGACTGGATGTTCGACACCGTCCGGGTGATGTTTTCCAGGGACACGCCAGCCTTGCGTGTCAGCTCGACGCTGCTGTCGGTGAGGCTGCGGCTGTTGTTCATCACTGAGGCGACTTGCTGAGTACCGTTCTGCAAACCGGCAACCAGGCCTTCGATTTCTTCAGTGGATTTCTGGGTGCGCTGGGCCAGGCCGCGCACTTCATCGGCTACCACGGCAAACCCACGACCGGCTTCACCGGCACGCGCCGCTTCAATCGCCGCGTTGAGGGCCAGCAGGTTGGTCTGTTCGGCCACGGCCTTGATCACGTCCATCACGCTGCCGATCTTGTTGCTCTCTTGTTGCAGGTGCGCCATGGCGTCGGTGGAACGCGCCACTTCGGCGGCGAGGCGCTCGATCTGGGCAATGGCCTCGGCGACCACTTTGTCGCCGGCGCGGGCTTGGCCGTCGGCCTCGGCCGCGGCCAGGGAAGCTTGCTCGGCGTTGCGCGCAACTTCCTGCACGGTGGCGGTCATTTCGTGCATCGCCGTAGCGACCTGATCGGTTTCGATCTTCTGGCTGTTCACACCGGCGCTGGTCTGCTCGGTCACGGCCGACAGTTCCTCGGCGGCGCTGGCGATCTGGGTTACGCCGTCGCGAATACCACTGATCAACTCACGCAGGGTGGTGCCCATGCGCTGGATGCCTTGTTGCAGCACACCCAGTTCATCGCGGCGGGTCACTTGGATGGTGTGGCTCAGGTCGCCGGAGGCAATGCGTTCCACCACGGCCAGGGTGTCCTGGATCGGGCGAGTGATCTGGCGAGTGATGGCCCATGCGGCGATAACGCCCACCAGCAGCGCCAGCAGTGTGCTGATCAACTGCAGGCTGCGCGCCTGGGTGCTTTCGGCATCGCGACGGGTCAACTGGATGTCGTACAGCTTGTCGCTGATCGTGACGATGTCGGCGCCCTGGGTGGTCATCTCGGCACGGGCGGATACGATGTTGGCGTTGGCGGCCTTGTAGTTCTGCACGGCGCTGCGATAGGCACCCAAGGCTGTTTCCAATGCGGTCAACTCGCTTTGCTGGCGGGTGCCAAAGGCAGTGTTCAGGCCTTTCAAGCCTGCAATGGCATTCTCGATTTGCGCTGCGGCGCGGGCTTCGGTCTCCGGACTGACGTTGGCGGTGTAGCCACGCACTTCGTAGCGGGCCAATTGGAATTGCATCTTCGCGTCGGTCACTGCCTGGAATTGGGCAAGGTACTCCGAACTGTCGGGCATCTGTTTAACGCTGGCTTCCAACGCGTCGATCTGAGCATTGGCGATATCAGCCTTGTCGCCCATTACCTGGCGCGAGGCGTTGCCGTTACGGTAAGCCTCGCGCATTTTGTTCAGCGATTGCTGGTAAGCGGTGATGATGGATTTCTGCTCGTTGAGCAGCTTGAGGTTTGCCGGGCTCTTGAAGCTGTCCAGCAGTTTCTGCTGCTGGGCAGCGAAGGTATCCAGGCTGGTCTGTACGTTCTGCGCCACGGCTTCGTCGCCGTTGGCGAGCATGTACTGCAGGCGCACGATTCGCAGTTTGGTCAGGGAGGCGTTGAGCTGGGTGATGTCGCTCATCCAGTTGCTGCGGTCGATCAAGCCGCCCAGGCTGGTCCAGCCGGTGAGCGCCAGAATTGAGGTGAGAACCAGCACCAGGCCAAAGCCCAGGCCGAGTTTGAGGTTGACGCTGATGTTGCCGAACCAGCTGTTCATCGATACTCCGCAAGAATGATTTCGGTGTGCTGGACGGTGTTGTTGTTGTTGGGGCCAGCTGAATTATGTAGACCTGTATCGGCGGCAATGCGTGAACCTGAAATACTTTTGTCGCCCGAATGACCAAACGGTCGAAAACGGTCCCACCCTGGCAATGGGCGGGGCCTTCAGGTGTAAGTCAGGTCACCGGTCGCAGGCCCGGCCCAATGCCCAGGGGCGGATGGCTCTTGAGCGCCTCGATCAATTGCGACAGGTGCAGGAAGCGCTGTTCGTTGAGTCGGTCCCATCGATTGATGAAGTAGCGTCCGCGCTCGTCGATTTGAATGGCGGTGGTCACAATTTCATCGTTTCTGGAACGATGCACCAGGTTGATTTCAGTCGACGAACGCCGCTCAATCAGGAACTCACCGGCCCGCTTGAGTTTGCTCCGATCAGGTAGTGCTACTGGCGCCGGGAGCGCTCGGCCCGGCACGCCGACGGTCAGTTTGAAGTCGCTGCGCAAGGCTATTCCGCCGGCATCGTCAGCCGTTTCCCAGGCGCCGACGTGCAACGGCTTTGCGAGGCTTGGGGCTACATCGTGAATATGCAGGCTGACGGCGTTCTGCAATTGCGCAATCCCCGGTACCAGGTAATGGGTGTCGGTGTGGGCCGTGCCCATCAGCGCCACCCATTTATGCGCACCTTGCGCCGCCTGGTCGGCCTTGATCACTTCGTTGGCGAAATAGCTGAACAGCGTAGGCCGAACGTTGGCGCCGCCGATGCCCTTGGTGTGGTAGCTGGCGGTGCAATCAAGCGCTCGCACGCGGATCCCGTATTTATTGGCCGCGCTCAGCACACCGGTGTAGGTATTGGGTCCGGTGTAGTTCCACATATGGCCGAGGTCTTGCTGCTTTACATAACGTTGCAAGCGCTCGGGCATTTTCAAACCGCTGTGGAAAGCGTCCAACTGTGCCTGATGCAAGTCCGTCAGCAGGTGTTCCACATAGAGGGTCCGGACCCCCTGTTTCTTCAGCCATTTCATGTGTTTGATCAGAAACTGCTTAGGTGATATGGCCGAATGCACTTCGCCAATCACCAGCCCGAGCCTTGACTGATAAAGGCGCTCCAGAAACGCCACTTCTGTGGTTGCTGTGGCCGGGAGCGTCAATGACGGGCGTGTCGTGAAGGTGTAATCGGCAACGAAACGGCTGGCTTGCCGATGCAACTGGTCTCGCTGTTCGGTAAAGCTCTGGATAGCGGCCTGTTGTGTCTTCGACCGGTGCTGCGAGGCGTAGCGCGGGTCGAGGCCGCGGCGCTCGCTGGCCAGTTGCGTGATGTCCTCGTGAAGTGTCGCGGGGAGGTCGAACGTGTCGAAATGCGATGACACCGCCGCCGCCTGCATAACCCGTGACGAGCCGGGTGATGGCAGCACGCGGTGGGCGGTCGTCATGGCGAGCCTGTAATCCCCTCGGGATTGGGCGGCACCGCTGACGTCGGGCCAGATACCGTTCACCCCGCCTGGCGGTACCTCCTCGACCCGTAAGGCCAGCGCATTCTGCAGGTCGGCCAGGCCCGGTATCTGATCATAGGTGCCAAGGCGATTTTGTTCGACCAAAGCGATCCAACCGTCTGCGGCATCGCGTTCCAGGATTTTGTGGGAATAGAAGTTTCTCAAGGTGCTGGCGCGAGGGATAAAACGCTCGCCGTCCCCCAGGGCGAGTACGTGTTCCAGATGGTAGGAGGCAGAGCCATCCAACGCCTCCACCGCGATAGTGTCCCGGTGGGCGGCAAGCATCAGTTTGCGGTAAGTGAAGGGGGCGTCGCGGTGCAGTCCGAGCGCGCTGTCGACCTCGGCCAGGTGGTCTTCCACCTGCTTCAGTGCGCGTGCGATATCGCCCTTGGCCTGCTTGTTCAGCACCTGCAGTTTGCTGCGCCAAATATCCGCCGGCAGGTTTTCGATATACAGGCGCTTCAAGCCTTGCTTGGCCAGCGCCGGCATGTGCTCGATGAGCAATTGCTTGCTGGCGATGGCGTTGTGATGGGCCCCGATGATCAAGCGTTTGCTGGGCGCGAACAGGGTTTGCAAGATGCCCGCGTGGGAGGCGGCGGGGGCCAGTGCCGGCGCGGCGGTCCGGGCAGGACGCGGTCCTGGGGTCTGGAAGAACTGGTTGGCATCTTCAGTCAGGCGTAATACCTGCGCGGGGTACGTTTCTCTGAGCGGGGCCAGCGCTGCGCTGGCCTGTGTGCGGGACGCATCGGCCAGGCCAGCGCCCCAATCGCTCTGCTCCTTAAGGAAGTCGGGCGCCAGTACAGCCCTGAAATTCTTGCTCTGATCGGGAGCAATCTCATACGGGGCCAAGGGGTTATCGACGCCCTCCGCCAGCTTTTCGTATTTCGTCTTACCGCCTCCCGCCAGGCCGGAACGCATCCAGTTGCCGCTGGCGTCCTGATTGACCAGGCGTGCCGTTGAACGATAGTGGCCCGTTCGCGCGTCAAGGCGATAGAGCAGATGCCGTCCCAGCGCATCGGGTTGTTGCGCGGCCCACAGTGACTGGCCTTCAAACAGCACGGGTTGCAGGCCGAGTGGCACGGTGCTTTTGAGTGGCTTGAGTGCAGCGGTTTTCAGGGCCTGCGTGCTGGCGGGAATCACCGGCCGCAGGGGCGACAGCAAATTAAATGTCCCCTTCAGAACCTGGCGGTAATCAAACAGCAAGGCACCGCCGCTGTTAAGCAAGTAACCGAGAAAGTGCTGCAGCGCCATGGCTTTGTCGCGCTGCTGATAGGCGTTGAGCGCCAGCATGGCGTCCTTGAATGCCAGCAGGCCGCCCAGGCTCAGGCTCAGGGGCGGGAATGGGATCGTGGCGACGGCGGTGAGCCATTCCACGCAGGTCCAGAGAATGCCGGTGATTTTCTGCATGCGGTTGACGGTGGTGGCGTTGACCTCATCGATCTTGCGTTGCAGCGCCATGTTGTAGAACTCATGGCGCAGATTGGCCAGGGGGGCCACGTGGGCGATCGCGTCATAGCGGGCCGGGCTTGGCGTAGTGCGGTTGATATCACTGGGCAGGCCTTTACGCACGCTCTCCAGAAATCCGCTGACCCGCGATCGGGACTGCGTCGGCACGCGTCCACAGAAGTAGGCCGGCATACCGTCGACCTGCTTGAGCAGATAGTTGAACAGCCTGGCCTCGCGAAAACTGATGCCATCCGGAGCATTCGGGGTATAGAGCAGCGTGGGGTTGTCGGCGTGACTGAACAGGTAGTTGCCGATCACCCATTCACCGTCGATGAACACACGGTACACGCGGTAGCTGTTGCGTTGGCTGACGGCCTTGTCGCCCAGGCCATCGATGGCGCGCTCCAGCCAGGCCAGGTCGGCACTGGCGATGTGGCCCTGGAGACGGGACTCGAGGGCGGCGCTTTTCATCTGCAGTTGGTTGATCTTCAGGATGGCGTTGCGCCGGTCGTCATACCCTGGGCTATCGGTTTGCAGTTGCAGGCGGACCCGCTCGATGTAGCGCTGGCCGATCCACACCCCGGTCACTGAGCGGGCCACGTTCTGCGCAGTCAGCCGGCTCAGGTCCACACCTGCCGGGCCGCGGAAAGTGGCGCTGGCGGAGAATTTTTCGTCGAGGAACCCCACGCCGTCTTCGTAACCGTCGCGGTACAACTGGGTGTAGGGCATTTCGGTTTTCGGCCCCAGCAGCGGCTTGGGCGAGTAGACGAAAACCGTGTCTGGATCGACATCATTCTGCTGATGCCCCAACAGCCGATTGAGGCTGGCTTTGGCGTGCTCATGCACATACGCCTCAAACGTCGGCAGGCGCGCCTCCGAATCGGGCCGGGCATCGTAGGTGCGCTGTGCGCCCTGGGTATCCTCGGCCAGGCTGGTGAGTTTGATTCGGTTGGCTGCCGACGCTGCTCGATACCAGGGTGGGCTGCTGTGTTGGTAATCGTCCAGCGCCTGGGATTCGAGCCAATGGGCGACCATCGCGTCCAGGCAGTCGGCATGGTTACACGCCGGGCCGAAGGTGACTTCCTGATACTCGTCGTCCCCTGGCTTAAAGCTCAGGTTGTTCATAAAGGTCGCCATCTTGGGACGAAAGCGCACGGGGACTTGCTGGATCACATAGTCACGCATCGCCCCGGACGCTTCATCCGCCCAGCCGATAATGTGGGTCTGGCATTCCCGCAGGCTGTCGAAGGCCATGAACTGCCGAGCGCGCGGGGCTTCGGGAGTGCATAGCAGCAGGCGCTTGACCTGGCCGCTGGCAGCTTCGTCGCGCAGTAGCCACAGGTCCTTGAGTTGCGCGCCATGTACCAGCACCGGTTGCGCCCGCAGGTGCGGATGAAGATTGGCGCGCAGTTGTTCGAAGCGCCGGTAGTCGGCCGTGTCCAGATGGCCCTGGAGCCTGGCGAGGGTCGCCAGCGTGAGCAGGCGTTGATCGAGCAGCGCCCTAGTCGCCTGTTTGATTTCAGGCGTACCGAGCATGCTTTTTTGCTCGGCGGCGAAGTCCAGGCGCGGATGCAGGTGTTGTAACAGGAGGGACAAAGCTTGCGGAGTCAGTTGGGCATGATCACCCTGCAACGGCGCGTCGGCGTAGGTGAGTTGGCTGCGCTGCAGGAAGTCGGAGCCAGGCAAATCGTCGTCGGTGTGCAGGCCTGCCAATGCCAACGCCACCAGGTTATGGCGTTGTGCATAGTCGCCGACGAGGGAGACCTTGCGCTGGGTGGTGATGTGCAGTTGGTGCGGATCGAGGTCGTGGATATCCATGTCGTCTGCCAGCCGCTCTACCAGTTGGTAGTGCGCCAGGGCCTGTGGTGTGGCGGCAGGGCCGAACAGGTCGAGGAATGACTGGCGGGCCTGATTGTAGTTCGCCAGTTTCGCGATTAACGCGTGTTGGTCAGTCGCTGCGGCATTGCGGTACCAGGCGGGCAAACGGTTGTAGAGGGCTTGTTCCAACAGGCGTTGGGCGCGAAATTCCAGGCGTTCGCTGAGGTCGGGCAGCGCCGCCTGAATGGCGGCGTCCAGCAATGGAACCCGTGTGGCAGGCGTGTGGTGCGTCAGGGCGGCTTCGATGTCGAGGCTGCGTTTGTTCAGCAGCGCCTGGTAGCTGAATTCGAACAGCGGCTGGCCGGTGATCGGTTGCAGTTCCAGGGGCCAGATACCGGCGCTGTGCACGTGTTGATAAGCCACAGGCAGGTGGCGAGTGAGCACGTCCCGGTCGGTGGCGGTTGCCATGATTGTCAGCAGGCCCTGGTCGAGGTCTTGCAACGAGTCGAAGGGTTCCAGGCCACGGGATGGCGTGAATAGCAGTACCGGACCGACCGGCTCGCCGCAGGTCAAGTCGTTCACCACGGGGCTGGCCTGGCGCGTGAGCACGAAGGCGCCGGCAAAGGCCACGGTCTGTTCCTGATAGGTGAACGTCAGTGCATACATGCCTGGACGAAACGCCGGGCCGCGGGAGCAGTCTTCCACCATGCGCTGGTCGGACGGTGTGAGCAGGTAATCCTTGGCGTTGAGGCTCGCTTCCTGTTCCAGCGCGGTGCTGCCTGCGGTATAGGTCATGTAGGCCTTGCGGCCCTGGCCATCCACGCGGCTGGTTTCATCCAGGGTTTGCAGTTGCTGGTCTAGATTGGTTTTCAAGCGCGCGAGCGAGGTGTCGTCTTCGGCAAGGCCTTTGTAGAGCGCGCGGGCCTGTGTGAAGAAAGCCGCGTTGGCTTGCTTGAGCGTGGCGTTCACTTTTTCCAGCGCCTGGAGCGTGTGCGGCAATTGGACGGGGCGCAGCGTCTGGCCGCGCAGTGTCGGGTCGATCTCGAGCAGTTGGGTCTCGAGCTGCTCGAGGGTGGGTTCGGTCTGGGTGCTCATCGGCACAGTCCCCATGATGATGGAATGAATCCTCAGCATGAGGTAACGCCCGGGCGGCGCAGCGGTAGATAGCTAGGGGCAGGGGTGGGGCTCATCAGGGGCAGGTTTTCTGTGCTAGTCTGCTGGCCCTTTTAGTTCTGGATGGCACGGGAAGCGCAGCGCTCATGCAGCTTTTTCGGTGTCTTCCTACAGCGGAGCCTCTTCATGTCCGAAGTTAATCTGTCCACCGACGAAACCCGCGTCAGCTACGGTATTGGCCGTCAGTTGGGTGACCAACTGCGCGACAACCCGCCGCCGGGCGTGAGCCTTGACGCGATCCTGGCCGGCCTGACCGACGCCTTCGCCGGCAAGCCAAGCCGTGTGGACCAAGAGCAGATGGCCGCCAGCTTCAAAGTGATCCGCGAAATCATGCAAGCCGAAGCGGCTGCCAAGGCTGAAGCCGCAGCGGGCGCCGGCCTGGCGTTCCTGGCTGAAAACGCCAAGCGTGATGGCATCACCACCCTGGCTTCCGGCCTGCAATTCGAAGTGCTGACCGCAGGTGATGGCGCCAAGCCAACCCGTGAAGACCAAGTGCGTACTCACTACCACGGCACCCTGATCGACGGCACTGTGTTCGACAGCTCCTATGAGCGCGGCCAGCCTGCAGAATTCCCGGTTGGCGGCGTGATCGCCGGTTGGACCGAAGCCCTGCAATTGATGAATGCCGGCAGCAAATGGCGTCTGTATGTGCCGAGCGAACTGGCTTACGGCGCTCAAGGCGTTGGCAGCATCCCGCCGCACAGCGTTCTGGTGTTCGACGTCGAACTGCTCGACGTTCTGTAAGACTGGGTAGCATTGACGCCAGCTTGATGTGGGGGCTGGCTTGCCTGCGATAGCATCACCTCGGTAGCAAGGTTGACCGAGTCGTCTGCATCGCGGGCAAGTCGAAGCATCGAACCGCCGACTCCCACATCAGGCCGGTGCATTCGTGGGTTGTCGTGTCGCTCATGGATGAAACTTGCCATTGAGCTCCGTGGCCGGGCGCAACGCTCGGGCATAGCAGAACAGAAACAGATTGCGCACCACTTCCTTCAACACGCCAGGTTCACTTGAACTCAGCCCGTTGACGTCCAGGTCACCCTGATCCTGCAGTTCATTCAGGGCTTCTTCTTCCAGTACCGCACAGACTTCGCCGGTTTCCCGATGCAGGATCCGCAGGTAAGGGTGTGGGCGGTCCAGCCAGGCATCTATCAAATAAGTCATGGGTCGCATCTCCTTGATGGATTTCAATGAGAATAATTCTTATTCATAGAATAGCAAGTGCCTATTGGCGGTTTCTGGTTTTTTCTGTGTGGATATTGCGTGGGGTGCAACGTAGAGGGCGAAACGCCATCCCGCGGCGGGCGCGGGATGGAGGTAGCACATTCAGACTTTGCGCACGAACTCGGACTTGAGCTTCATCGGGCCGATACCGTCGATCTTGCAATCGATATCGTGGTCGCCGTCGCACAGGCGGATGTTCTTGACCTTGGTGCCGACCTTGACCACCAGGGAGGTGCCCTTGACCTTGAGGTCCTTGATCACGGTGATGGTGTCGCCGTCCTGCAGCACATTGCCGACGGAGTCTTTCTTCACGGTTTCGTCGCTGGCCGCTTCGGCCTCGCCATTGGCGGACCACTCATGGGCGCATTCCGGGCAGATCAGCTGGGTGCCGTCTTCGTAGGTGTATTCGGAGTTGCATTTCGGGCAGGGTGGCAACGTGCTCACTAAAGCTCCTTAAAAGTCAGGATGGCTAAAAGTCGCACATTATATAGGGTTTATCGCAAGGTTGGGGCGCCGCGGAACTCTGTGGGAGCTGGCTTGCCTGCGATAGCGGCAGTGAACTCGCTAAAGTCATCGCTGGCAAGCCAGCTCCCACATGAAACCGGGCAGTATCAGTGCGTACGTGCGACCGCAAACTCACTCAGCTCAACCAGGGCGTCCCGGTATTCACTGGCCGGCAGGGCGTCCAGGCACTTGATCGCACGGGCGACATAATCACGCGCCAACTGCGCGGTGTACGCCAGCGAGCCTGACGCCTCGACGGCGGCACGGATGGCCTCCAGGTCTTCGATCCCGCCTTTCTGGATCGCCTTGCGCACCAAGGCGGCCTGTTCCAGCGTGCCTTCGCGCATGGTGTAGATCAGCGGCAAGGTCGGCTTGCCTTCGGCCAGGTCGTCGCCGACGTTCTTGCCCAAGGTCTCTGCGTCGCCACGGTAGTCGAGCAGGTCGTCCACCAGTTGGAAGGCTACGCCCAGGTGGTCGCCAAACGTGCGCAGGGCTTCGGACTGTTCGGCCGTCGCGCCACACAGTGCAGCGGCGCTGTGTGTGGAGGCTTCGAAGAGCATCGCGGTTTTGCCGCGAATCACTTCCATGTAGGTTTCTTCGGTGGTGCTGGCGTCCCGGACCTTCGACAGTTGCAGCACTTCGCCTTCGGCGATGATGCGCGTGGCCTGTGAAAGAATTTTCATCACCGGCATCGAGCCAAGTTCAACCATCATTTCAAACGAGCGCGAGTACAGGAAGTCGCCCACCAGTACGCTAGGGGCATTGCCCCACATGGCATTGGCGGTCTCGCGGCCACGGCGCATGCCGGACATGTCGACCACGTCGTCATGCAGCAGGGTGGCGGTGTGCAGGAACTCGATAGTGGCCGCCAGCAGGCGCAGGTCATCGCCTTCGCGACCCAGGGCCTTGCCGCACAGCAACACTAATAAAGGACGCAGGCGTTTACCGCCCGCCGACGTAATATAGTCGCCAATTTTGGAGACCAGCGGCACTTTAGAAGTCAGCTGCTTCTTGATGATGCCGTCGACGGCGCTAAAATCGTCCGCGACCGCGCGGTAGAAAGCTTGGGGTTGCATCAGCGACAGTCGCTCCAGAAGGGTTGCGCGGCATGCTAGGACCCAGGCCCCCGGGTGTCAAGGCGCGATAGACGGCCACTTGCAACGCGTCAAAGCCTTGCGTACAATCGCGCACCCTGAACTTCCTGGGCAGCACCTGCCTTACGCAATTGCATTCGGGACGTCCATCCCATGCAGCCATGCCAGCCAATACCTCTTCTTATAAAGCGCTGGGTGAGCAGGATTATCGGAGAAATACCATGTCGTACGCAGTAATTGTTACTGGTGGCAAGCAATACAAAGTCGCCCCAGGTGAATACCTGAAGATCGAAAAACTGGAAATCGCTACCGGCGAATCCGTTACTTTTGATCGCGTTCTGTTGGTCGCCAATGGCGATGACGTGAACATCGGCGCTCCAGTTGTTGCTGGCGCTACCGTTGTGGCTGAAGTGATCTCCCAAGGTCGTCACGATAAAGTCCGCATCATCAAGTTCCGTCGTCGTAAGCACCACATGAAGCGTATGGGCCACCGCCAGTGGTACACCGAGATCAAAATCACCGGTATTCAGGCTTAATTTCAGCCTAATTCCTCACTAGGAGAATTGACTCATGGCACACAAAAAAGCTGGTGGTAGTACCCGTAACGGTCGCGACTCAGAAGCCAAACGCCTTGGCGTTAAGATGTATGGCGGCCAGAAAATCATTCCGGGCAACATCATCGTGCGTCAGCGCGGCACCCAATTCCACGCCGGTTACGGTGTTGGCATGGGTAAAGATCACACCCTCTTCGCTAAAATCGAAGGCGTGATCAAGTTTGAAGTAAAAGGCGCGTTCAACCGCCGTTACGTGAGCGTTGTCGCAGCTTAACTGCGAGATCGCTGGAAAAGCCCTGTCTCGCGACGGGGCTTTTTCGTTTGTGGGGTGAGTCTCTTGCAAAGCTGTTTGTAATGGGCTCAGGCGCGGGATGTGCGGTCGTTGATTGAGGTCGCTGCGCTCATTTTTGCAAGAGTCTTATGTCTTGGTTTCTTAAGCTCGTCCGTGCGGCGAGAGGCGTTTTGTTATGAAGTTCGTTGATGAAGTTTCCATCCGAGTAAAAGCAGGCGACGGCGGTAACGGTTGCATGAGTTTCCGTCGCGAAAAATTCATCGAAAACGGTGGCCCTAACGGCGGTGACGGCGGTGACGGCGGTTCCATCTACATGATGGCCGACGAAAACCTCAACACCCTGGTCGACTACCGTTACACCCGGCACTTTGATGCCGAGCGTGGCTCCAACGGCGGCAGCACCGACTGCACCGGTAAAAAAGGCGAAGACCTGGTACTGCGCGTACCGGTTGGCACCACGATCATCGACTCGGCCACCCAGGAAGTGATTGGCGACCTGACCAAGGCCGGCCAGAAGCTGATGGTTGTGCAGGGCGGCTGGCACGGTCTGGGTAACACCCGATTCAAGTCCAGTACCAACCGCGCGCCACGCCAGACCACGCCAGGCAAGCCGGGCGAGCAGCGTGACCTCAAACTGGAAATGAAAGTCCTCGCCGACGTAGGCCTGTTGGGCCTGCCAAATGCCGGTAAAAGTACCTTCATTCGCTCGGTATCGGCCGCCAAGCCGAAGGTCGCCGACTACCCGTTCACCACCCTGGTACCTAACCTGGGCGTGGTCAGCGTCGACCGTTGGAAAAGCTTCGTGATCGCCGACATTCCTGGCCTGATCGAAGGTGCTTCCGACGGTGCTGGCCTGGGGATTCGCTTCCTCAAGCACTTGTCGCGTACCCGTTTGCTGCTGCACCTCGTCGACATGGCGCCGCTGGATGACACCAGTGCACCGGACGCCGCCGAAGTGATCGTCAGCGAGCTGACCAAGTTCAGCCCGGCCCTGGCCGAGCGTGATCGCTGGTTGGTGCTGAACAAGTGCGACCAGATCCTCGAAGAAGAGCACGAAGAGCGCGTCAAGGAGATCGTTGACCGCCTGGAATGGACTGGCCCGGTCTACGTGATCTCGGCTATCGCCAAAGAAGGCACCGAGCGCCTGACCCGCGACATCATGCGCTACCTCGAAGACCGTGCCGACCGCCTGGCGGCCGACCCGGTGTTCAAGGCCGAACTGGCTGAACTCGATCAGCAGATCGAAGACGAAGCCCGTGCCCAGTTGCAAGCCCTGGACGACCAGCGTGCCCTGCGCCGCAGCGGCGTGAAGTCGGTCCATGACATCGGCGACGATGATTGGGACGAAGAAGACGTGGATGATGACGACGGTCCGGAAATCATTTACGTGCGCGACTGATCTGTTGCGATAAACTTGAACGCCGCTCCTTTTAGAGCGGCGTTTTAGTATCTGGGTATAACGTTATGGGCGGCGCTGGGTCGCGCAGCCATCACTCTAGGGTTGAAGATGATGCGGAGCAAAGTGACAGGTGCGCAGCGCTGGGTCGTAAAGATTGGAAGTGCGCTGCTGACGGCGGATGGCAAAGGTCTGGATCGCGCAGCCATGAGCGTCTGGGTCGAGCAGATGGTGGCCTTGCATGAAGCAGGCGTCGAGTTGGTGCTGGTGTCGTCCGGGGCCGTTGCTGCCGGGATGAGCCGCCTCGGCTGGACCGCGCGACCCAGCGCGATGCACGAGCTGCAAGCCGCCGCTGCCATCGGCCAGATGGGCCTGGTGCAAGCCTGGGAATCCAGCTTTGCCGAGCACGGTCGCCACACGGCGCAGATCCTGCTGACCCACGACGACCTGTCCGACCGCAAGCGCTACCTCAACGCCCGCAGCACCCTGCGTGCGCTGGTGGAGCTCAAGGTCATCCCGGTCATCAACGAAAACGACACGGTGGTCACCGACGAAATCCGCTTCGGTGACAACGACACCCTGGCCGCCCTGGTAGCCAACCTGGTGGAAGCCGACCTGCTGGTCATTCTTACCGACCGCGACGGCATGTTCGACGCCGACCCGCGCAATAACCCTGACGCCCAGCTTATCTACGAAGCGCGCGCCGATGACCCGGCGCTGGACGCCGTGGCCGGCAGTGTCGGCGGCGCCCTGGGCCGTGGCGGCATGCAGACCAAACTGCGTGCCGCACGCCTGGCCGCACGTTCCGGCGCGCACACCATCATCGTCGGCGGGCGCCTGGAGCGCGTGCTGGACCGCCTCAAGGCCGGTGAGCGCATCGGCACCCTGTTGTCGCCGGAACGCGGCATGCTGGCGGCGCGCAAACAGTGGCTGGCCGGTCATCTGCAAACCCGAGGCACGCTGGTGCTGGACGAGGGGGCCGTATCAGCGTTGTCCCAAGGCAACAAGAGCCTGCTGCCGGTGGGCGTCAAATTGGTGCAGGGCAGCTTCCGCCGTGGCGAGATGGTGGTCTGCGTTGCGCCGGACGGTCGTGAAATTGCCCGTGGCCTGGCCAACTACAGCGCCCTTGAAGCGCAGAAAATCATTGGACAATCCTCTGATGCGATTGTCGGACTATTGGGTTACATGGCGGAACCTGAACTGGTGCACCGCGACAACCTGATCCTAGTCTAACCAAAGGAATACACGATGCGTTTAATGAAGGGAATGCTCGGCCTGCTGTTGGCCATGCCGCTGCTGGCGTCCGCCGAGGAAGTCGGCCAGGTGTCGACGGTGTTCAAGTTTGTCGGCCCCAACGACCGGATCGTGGTCGAAGCGTTTGATGACCCCAAGGTCGACGGCGTGACGTGCTACCTCTCGCGCGCCAAGACCGGCGGCGTCAAAGGCGGCCTGGGCCTGGCTGAAGACCGCGCCGAAGCCTCGATCGCCTGCCGTCAGGTAGGGCCGATCCGCTTCAAGGGCGAGCTCAAGGATGGCGACGAAGTGTTCAAGGAGCGCACCTCGCTGGTGTTCAAGACCATGCAGGTGGTGCGTTTCCTCGACAAGAAGCGCAACACCCTGGTGTACCTGGTGTACAGCGACCGACTGATCGAAGGCAGCCCGCAGAACGCCGTGACGGCGATTCCGATTTTGCCCTGGCCGACCGCTCAGTAACCCGTAGGCGAGTTTTGCAATCGGCGTCTATGATTGCAGGCTTGCGAGCTGTAATCTCGAAGCGCCGCAATGCGAAGAATATGGGATATCTGGAGTTCGTCATGAGTGCTTTCCACGACCTGAAACTCAAAGCGTTGGACGGACACGAGCTGCCGCTGGCGCCCTTAAAGGGGCAAGTGGTGTTGGTGGTCAACGTGGCCTCCAAATGTGGTTTGACCCCGCAATACGCCGCGTTGGAAAAACTCTACCAGCAGTACAAGGGCCAGGGCTTCACCGTACTTGGCTTGCCGTGCAATCAGTTTGCCGGCCAGGAGCCGGGTACTGAGGAAGAGATCCAGGCGTTCTGCAGCCTGAACTACGGGGTAACGTTCCCGCTGGGCAGCAAGCTCGAGGTCAACGGCCCTGATCGGCATCAACTGTACCGCTTGCTGGCAGGTGAGGGCGCCGAGTTCCCCGGGGATATCACGTGGAATTTCGAAAAATTCCTGCTGGGTAAAGACGGCCGGGTGCTCGCGCGCTTTTCGCCGCGTACAGCGCCGGATGATCCGACGATCGTCCAGGCCATCGAAAAAGCCCTGAGCTGAACCCCTTTCGGTGTAGCTTCAAGTCTCAAGTTGAAAGCCGCAAGAATAAGCGCCAGCGCTCTTCTTGCAGCTTCAAGCGTGTAGCTACTGACTGCTTTCATACCCCTTAATCACTCGGATCAATAGTGCTACTCAGCGCTGCGCACTCCCCATATTATCTGCGTCATAAACTAAGTCTCCCGTGGAGTGCTCCCATGCCTGTCCAAGCCTTGTTCAAACCGTTCCAGCTCGGTGCATTGCAACTGTCGACGCGCGTGGTCATGGCGCCGATGACCCGCTCGTTCTCCCCGGGTGGCGTCCCTAATTCCAACGTCATCGAGTACTACCGTCGCCGCGCCGCCGCAGGCGTGGGCCTGATCATCACCGAAGGTACGGTGGTCGGCCATCAAGCCTCAAACGGCTACCCCAATGTTCCGCATTTCTACGGTGAAGCCGCCCTGGCTGGCTGGAAGAAGGTAGTCGACGCGGTGCACGCTGAAGGCGGCAAGATCGTTCCGCAATTGTGGCACGTAGGCAGCGTGCGTCGTATCGGCACCGAGCCAGATGCCAGCGTGCCAGCCTATGGCCCGATGGAAAAACTCAAGGATGGCAACGTGGTCGTCCACGGCATGACCACTCAGGACATCAAAGAAGTGATCAACGCCTTCGCCGAGGCCGCCAGGGATGCACAGAGCATCGGCATGGACGGTGTAGAGATCCACGGCGCCCACGGCTACCTGGTGGACCAGTTCTTCTGGGAAGGCAGCAACCAGCGCACCGACGAATACGGTGGCAGTCTGGCCAACCGTTCGCGCTTTGCGATCGAGCTGATCGAGGCCACCCGCGCCGCAGTTGGCCCGGACTTTCCGATCATCTTCCGTTTCTCCCAGTGGAAACAGCAGGACTACACCGCTCGCCTGGTGCAAACCCCGGAAGCGTTGGGCGAGTTCCTCAAGCCGTTGTCTGACGCCGGTGTGGACATTTTCCACTGCTCCACCCGTCGCTTCTGGGAACCGGAGTTTGAAGGCTCCAACCTCAACCTGGCCGGCTGGACGCGCAAGCTCACCGGTAAGCCGACCATTACCGTGGGCAGCGTGGGCCTGGATGGCGAGTTCCTGCAGTTCATGGTCAACACCGACAAGGTCGCGCAACCGGCCAGTCTTGAGAAACTGCTGGAGCGCCTGAACAACGACGAGTTCGACCTGGTCGCCGTGGGCCGCGCCCTGCTGGTTGATCCGGATTGGGCCGTGAAAGTGCGCGAAGGCCGGGAGAGCGATATCCTGCCATTCAGTCGTGAGGCGTTGACGACCCTGGTGTAAGCGGCGACAGGGCGGGCACTGGGGGCCCGTCCTTGCATACCCCGCGCAGTTGGCGCTCAAACTGTTCGATAATCGCCGGCCAACCCTGGCGGCTCGCATGCTGACGGGCATTCAGGCGCATGCGGCGCAAGCTTTCTGCGTCCTCCAGTAACCAGTTAGCGGCCTCACAAAACGCATTCTCATCTCCCGGCATCGCCAGCACACCGTTGTAGCCATGGCGAATATGCTGGGTCGCAGCCGCCTGATCGTAGGCCACCACACCCAAGCCCGAGGCCATCGCCTCCAACACCACGTTGCCGAAGGTTTCGGTCAGGCTGGGGAACAGGAACACATCGCCTGACGCGTAATGCCGCGCCAGTTCCTCGCCTCGCAAGGTGCCGCAGAAGATCGCTTCCGGCAGTTCCTTTTCCATCATCGCCCGTTGCGGGCCATCGCCGACGATGATCAGCTTCATCTGACGCTGGGGATAAGTGTCCTGCAACGTCTCAAAGCAACGCTTGAGCAATCCCAGGTTCTTCTCCTGCGCAAGTCTGCCTACGTAGAGCACGGCAGTTTGCTCACTGTTCAATGCCCAGCTTTCCCGCAGCGCGTTGTCGCGTCTGGCCGGGTGGAACAACTGGCTGTCCACCCCGCGTGACAACATCCCCAGACGCTCGAAATGCCTGCGCTCCAACTCCAGGCGCTGGCTGGCGCTGGGCACCAGGGTCAAGGTCGAACGGTTATGAAACCAGCGTAGGTAGTGAGTGACCATTCGGCTCAGCATGCTCAAGCCGTATTGGTTCGAGTACTGCTGGAAATTGGTATGAAAGCCACTGACCACGCTGATCCCCAGGCGCCGCGCGGCGCGCAGGGCAGAGAGACCCAATGGCCCCTCAGTGGCGATGTACAGCACGTCCGGACGCTGACGGGTCCAGCGTCGCAGCAATTTGTGCATCGACGACTGTCCCCATTGCAGGCCCGGGTACCCGGGTAGCGGCCAGCCACGGCACAGCAGCAACTCATCGTCGCTGGGGCGGCTCTGGTCGACGCCCTGGCGCGGGCGCACCAGCTCGACTTGATGGCCGCGCGCCCGCAACCCCTCGCACAAGCGGCCAAGGGTATTGGCCACCCCGTTGATCTCTGGCGGGAAGGTTTCGGTAATCAGGGTGATGTGAAGCGAGGCTGTCATCATGACCCACAGTGTCGCCGTGGGCCATGTCGTCATTGTGTCATCGGCATGATGGATTTATGACTGGGTCACTTTTTTCGGCTGCGCCATCGCTTCGGCACCTTGCTCTCGCACCCAGAACAACGTGGCACCGGCGACTGCCGCCGGCATCATCAGCAGGTTGACCACTGGCACCAGCAGCACCAGGTAGACGATGCCGCCGAAACTCATGCTCTGCCAACGTTTCTGGCGCAGCCAGGCGAGCATCTCGTTCCAGCCCAGCTTGTGGTTGTCCGCCGGGTAGTCGATGTACTGGATCGCCATCATCCACACGCCAAACAACAGCCATAGTGGCGCGGCGATCAGGTTGACCACCGGAATGAATGACAGGATAAACAAGCCGATGGCCCGTGGCAGGAAGTAGCCCAGCTTGCGCATTTCCCGGGCCAGCGTGCGCGGGACCATGGCGACCAACTCGCCCCAGCTGAAGGCCGGAAAATCGTCCGTGCCACGTACCACCACTTCGACCTTCTCCGAGAGAAAGCCGTTAAAGGGCGCGGCGATGATGTTGGCCAGCATGGTGAAGGTGAAAAACACCATCAGCACCACTAGCACCACAAACAGAGGCCAGATGAGGTAATTCAGAAAACTCAGCCAGCTCGGCAGCGTCGGCATCAAATGGTCGACCCACAAACTGAATTGATGACCGGCGAAATAGATCAAGCCGACGAACAGCACCAGGTTGATCGCCAGCGGTAGCAAAACAAACAGGCGCAGGCCAGGGCTCAACACCAGTTTGAGGCCTTCACGCAGGTATTGCGGGCCGGAAAGAGCAGGGGCGGGCATGGAGAACTCCGAGCAAAGTGGCGAACGCGCCGACCTTACCGACTTTGCACCTTAGGCGAAAGCGGCGACATCAGCGGTAACAAACGTGTCGATGAACCAAGCCGACTGCATAGAGACCACCTATGAGCTGGATTGTTATTCCGTATTTCCTTAATCTTGCCCCCCTCGATACGCTGCACCCATTATTTTTCAGGGTCTGCGAGTTCAAGCCTTCCCCAAGTGCTTCGTGGTCCCTTTTTTATTCCAGCCGCCTTGTAGTCCGGGCGGTCGATAGGAGTGAGTCATGTCTGATACCCGTCATTCGCGAGTGATTATTCTCGGTTCCGGCCCTGCCGGTTATAGCGCTGCTGTCTACGCTGCCCGGGCCAACCTCAAGCCGCTGCTGATCACCGGCATGCAGGCGGGTGGTCAGTTGACCACCACCACCGAAGTCGACAACTGGCCGGGCGACGTCCATGGCCTCACCGGCCCGGTGCTGATGGAGCGTATGAAAGAACACGCCGAGCGCTTTGAAACCGAAATCGTGTTTGATCACATCAACAAAGTCGACTTCTCGAAAAAGCCTTACAGCCTGACCGGCGACAGCGGCGTATACACCTGTGACGCGCTGATCATCGCCACTGGTGCCAGCGCCCGCTACCTGGGCCTGCCATCGGAAGAAGCGTTCATGGGCAAGGGCGTGTCCGCCTGCGCGACCTGCGATGGTTTCTTCTATCGCAACAAACCCGTCGCCGTGGTCGGCGGCGGCAACACGGCCGTGGAAGAGGCGCTGTACCTGGCGAACATCGCCAGCACCGTGACCCTGGTTCACCGCCGCGAGACCTTCCGCGCCGAGAAGATCCTGATCGACAAGCTGCACGCCCGTGTCGCTGAAGGTAAGATTATCCTCAAGCTCAACGCCACCCTGGACGAAGTCCTGGGCGACAACATGGGCGTGACCGGCGCCCGTCTGAAAAACAACGACGGCAGCTTTGACGAACTGAAAGTCGACGGCGTGTTCATCGCCATCGGCCACACCCCGAACACCTCGCTGTTCGAAGGCGTGCTGGAAGCCAAAGACGGTTACCTGGTGGTGCAGGGCGGCCGTGAAGGCAACGCCACCGCCACCAACATCGAAGGTATCTTCGCTGCCGGTGACGTAGCCGACCACGTTTACCGCCAGGCCATCACCTCGGCCGGCGCCGGTTGCATGGCGGCACTGGATGCCGAGCGTTACCTGGACGGCCTGCAGAACGCTTCGTTCTGACCCCGTTGAACTAAAAAACCGGCTGTGAGGCCGGTTTTTTATGTCCGCGATTCAACTAACACCCAGGTCATGAAGTGTTAACCCAGTCCTTGTGGGAGCTGGCTTGCCTGCGATAGCGGCGTGTCAGTCACCATCGCCATCGCGGGCAAGCCCGGCTCCCACAGTGAACGGGTTTCTAGATTGAATCAGCGGCGTGTCAGGGGGTGTGCGGTGAACTTCACGCCGGCCAGGCCATGCGCGATCAGTGCGCGGATGTTGCCGTGGTCGCTGCCCTCAGGCGTCGCCACCACCGAACGGTAATGCTCGCCAAAAGCCAGCAGCGCTTCCTGATCGCTCAGACTTTCCAGCAGGGCCAAACCCAGTGTCTTGCACGAACCCTCATTCTGCCCGGCCGCATTTTCTACATGGCCGTTGGTGAAGGCCTGCGGCTGGTAGTCGTAACCAGCAGCAACAAACGCCAAGGTATCGGCAAACACATGTTCGCCACTGTTGAGGCTTACGCGCAGGGTGTTCAAATCAGTCATGGGTCTTTCCTTTCGCGAACGCTGCCTGTTGGTCGGCGCTGGCTTCTTTCTGGTAGGTGGCTTTCCACTCGGCGTATGGCATGCCGTACACCACCTCACGGGCGTCATCGAGGCTCAGCTCGATCTGACGCTCGTCAGCCTCGGCCTTGTACCACTTGGACAAGCAGTTGCGGCAGAAGCCCGAGAGGTTCATCAGGTCGATGTTCTGCACATCCTTACGGCTGTCCAGGTGGGCTACCAGCCGGCGAAAGGCGGCGGCTTCGAGTTCGAGGCGTTGTTGATCGTTCATGGTGGTCTCTTCGAGACAGCTATCAGCGGGTAAGCTTCAAGCTGCAAGTTGGAATGAGGTTGGCTTTAACGTGTGGCTTGAAGCTTATCGCTTGAGGCTGAGCGGCTCGCCGCGAGCGTTATCGAAACCGATTCGGCAAAGCGCAGCGCGTGGGGCTTGTCGACTTCGACTTCGGCGTACAGCACCGACTCATTGCTCATCACCAGGTCCAGCAATTCCTGGGTCAAGCGCTCCAGCAAGGCAAAGCGGTTGCCTTCCACATGGGCGATGATCGCCTTGGTGATGGTGCGGTAGTTCAGCGCATGGTCGATGTCATTGTCGCGCACGGCTTCCTGGGCGGCATACAGGATGGTCAGGTTGATCAGCACATCCTGCTTGTTGAGGATTTCGTCCTCGTTGATACCGATATAGGTGCGCAGGCACAGGTCCTTGACCCGGATACGCGCCATGCCTGGTTGAAGTTGTGGCATTGCTACTTGCTCCGTCCGATCAGTTGCAGGAACTCCATGCGCGTGGTGTTCGACTCGCGGAACGCGCCGAGCATCACCGAGGTGTTCATGGTTGAATTCTGTTTTTCCACGCCGCGCATCATCATGCACATATGCTTGGCTTCGATCACCACGGCCACGCCGGCCGCCTGGGTCACGTCCTGGATGGCGTCGGCAATTTGCCGCGTGAGGTTTTCCTGGATCTGCAGGCGCCGGGCGAACATGTCGACGATACGCGCCAGTTTCGACAGGCCCAGCACCTTGCCGGTCGGAATATAGGCCACATGGGCCTTGCCGATAAAGGGCAGCAGGTGGTGTTCGCACAGCGAGTACAACTCGATGTCCTTGAGGATCACCATCTCGTCATTGTCAGAGGCGAACAGCGCGCCGTTGACGATCTCCTCCAGGTTCTGCGCGTAGCCATTACACAGGTATTGCATGGCCTTGGCGGCGCGCTTGGGGGTATCGAGCAAGCCTTCGCGCTCGGGGTCTTCGCCCAGGCCTTTAAGGATCTCGCGGTAGTGTTGGGGCAGGGATAAGGTCATACAACATCCTCACAAACGGCTTACTTGATATGCCGCCCGCCGTTGACGGTCAGGGTGGTTCCGGTGACATAAGGGTTGTCCAGCAGGTAGCGCACGCTCTGGTAGATCACCTCGGGGCCAGGCTCGATGCCCAGTGCCGACTTGGCCAGTACCTTGGCGCGGTAGGCAGCATCGTCGCCGTCGTTGAACATCACCATCGCCGGTGCGATGCCGTTGACCTTGATCAGCGGCGCGAACTGCGCGGCAAATGACAGCGTAAGGCTGTCGAGCCCGGCCTTGGTGGCGCAGTAGGCGATGTGCTGGCGGCTGCCCTTGCGCACCACGTCATCGCTGATATGCACGATGTCGGCCGGTGTCGAGCGTTGCAGCAAGGGTGAACAATGCAGGTTGATCAGGTACGGCGCAAGCATGTGCACGCTGAACATGTCGGTAAAAGCGCGGCTTTCGTCGCCAGGCGTTTCCGCGACCCAGGCCGAGGCGTTATGGATGATCGCGCGCAGGCTCTGGGTGTGGGTGTGCAGCTCGGCGATAAACGCGAGAATTCCGGCTTCGTCAGAGAAATCGGCATATACACCGATGGCCCCACGCTCGCGCAACGCCTGCACGCCGGGCCGCTCGCTGCGGTAGCTGAAAATCACCGAGTGGCCTTCGTCCAGCAGGCGCTGGGCGCAATGCAGGCCGACACGCTGGCCGGCGCCGGTGATCAGAATCGGGGCGTTCGTTGCAGTCATGAGAGGCTCGGGTCGCTGGCAGATTGAAACTATACCAGCGACCGCCCGCCCCTGTACTCATGCGGCAGCTTCAGTGACCTTGCGCGGTGGGGAAGGATGTAGCCAATTCGCCAGCAGGTGGGTCGAGAGTGGGATAAACAGATAAACCATCAAGGGCGTGAGCGCCAGGGTGCTGACCAGCACACGTGGCACCAGCTCCAGTTCATTGAGCAGCGGGCCCAATACAAAGTTGAACAGCAGCGATACCGGGAAGAACGCCAGCCAGATCGCCACGGCCTGCTTCCAGCGTGGCGGGCGCGCACCCACCGCGCCGAACCAGCCGTCGATGCCGCGTACGCGGTGCTCGGACGGGTCGGCAAACAATTCGCTGCCACGGCTCAACCAGGCACTGCGGGAGGCAGAAAACTCCCAGGCATGCAGGGTGTGCTCATCGGCGAAGCGGAAAATGATCTGGAACTCATCATCATTGGGCGGCGGGGCAAGAACGCCTGAGCCCAGGTAGCCAGGAAAGTCGGTGGCCAATTGCTCGCCTTCGCGCAGCCAGGCCATCAGTTCTTCGTAGCGACCCTTGGCCACGCGGCGCGCAACCATCAGGGTGACGGGTGAGGTAGACATTGTGTATCTCCAAGTGTGCGGGTGCGCTGGGCCGGGTAGGCGGCACACAAACGAGGCTGCGGGGTGTGGCAGCGACGTAGAAAAAACAGGCAAGGATTATTCCTGTTTTATCGAAATACACCAGATACTTTGGTCGCGTCGCCCTGTAACTTGTATCGCGCCGCCGAATAAGCGTTAAATAGTGTTCAAATTGACACGGATGTTTTTCATCTCTGATGCCCGAAATTACTGCTCCCCAGCGCGAAAAGACGCCTGACAATGTCACTGATTGCGACGACCTTTTCCCTATTCGTGAAGTCGCCCGGCTGACCGGCGTCAACCCGGTCACTCTGCGCGCCTGGGAGCGTCGCTACGGCCTGATCCAGCCAAAGCGCACCGAAAGCGGGCATCGGTTGTACTCGCGCAACGATATCGACACCGTGCACCGGGTGCTGGACTGGATCGAACGTGGCGTCGCGGTGAGCAAAGTCGGCAAACTCCTCGCACGAGACGAGCCGCTCAGCGAACCTGGCACCGCGCCTGAAACGCAGGTGGAGTGGGTCCAGTGGCAGGGGCGCCTGCGCCTTGCAATCAGCGCATTCGATGACCGTGAGTTGGACCGACTGTACGGCCAGGTCTTTTCCGCCTACCCGATTGCCGTCGTGTTTCAAGACATTCTCATGCCGCTGTGGCAGGCATTGCTGCGCCACCAAGGGCGCTTCGGCCAAGCCAGCGAGTGGCTGTTCTTCGACAATCACCTGCGCTCGCGCACCGCGCAACGTCTGCAAGTGGCAGCGGCCGCGTCGGTGCCTCGGGTATTGCTGGCGGCCGTTGCCGGGGAATGCCGCGAGTTGGAGTTGCTGGTCGCGGGCCTGCTGATGTCGGGGGAAACGCTCGCGGTGAAGGTCATGGGCGTAGGCCAGCCATTCGATGAATTGACGCTGATCTGCGAAAAGACCCAGCCGCAAGCCTTGGTACTGTTCTCCAATCGCGCACCCGGCAGCGAACTGCCGCTGCGACTCAAGCGTCTGGCGCTGACCCTGAATTGCCCGTTGCTGCTGGCAGGTGATGCCGCCGACCTGGCGCAGGAAAGCCTTAAGGACTCGCCAATCGGTTGCCTGGGTAACGAGGGGCGGCTGATGCAGCGCCGCTTACAGCAATTCCTGGCGGGTGGCCTGGATACCTGAGCTCAGGCATGAACCTCTGGATGGGCCAAGCGGTGCTGGTGCAGGATGAACTGGCGCAGGCGCTCGATTTCTCCGGCGTCGCTCTGGTTCAGTCGATAGGCGAACAACCCGCGCGCGGTTTCTCGTTCGAACGTTCCGCGCAACGCAATGCGCTCATAGCCCGACGGGCTAAACCACAGTGAAAAAGTTTTGGGTGGCTTGATCCGGCCCCGAATCTCTACCAGTACGCCTTTGAACGACACCTCATGCACCCACATCGCGCCCGGGTTGCCCTTGATATTTTCCAGCGCCACAGGGGTTTCAAGCGCCAGGCGCCACGGCCGGATCATTGGCCCGTCTTCGAAAATACTCGGCACGCCCAAGCGCAGGTGAACCGCGTGAAACTCATCTTCGACCAAGTGCAGCGGGAAGGTCAGTTGCTGGTTGTCGAACTGCGCCTGGATGGTGAGATGGTCGTGGGCGGCCAGGCGAGTGAGCAGGTCGCGAATTTGCGCACCCCCATTAACCGTCAGGCTCGACGACGCATCCCGCAGGTTCAACTGTGGGTTGTGCTGCATGGTCTGGATAAAATCCAGTTCGTCCTGCGTCAGGAGTGCGTCGCGTTGCATGAGGCCTGCTCAACGGGTAGGGGGTAAAACGCCATTATCCTCTTAATCACCGTTTTATCTAATCTTTGTTAGATTCGATCGTCGTCTTGAGTGCGGCCAGCTCTGCCTTGAGTTCGGCGACTTGCGCTTCCAATTGGGCCACGCGCTGCTGGGCTTTGACTTGAACGGTGACGTCCTTTTGAACGCCGATGAAGTAAGTCTGTTTGTCTGCCGCGTTGTAAAGGGTGGATATCGACAGCTCATTCCAGAAGTGCGTGCCGTCCTTGCGGTAATTGCGCAGGGTTTCGCGACAATTGCCATCATTGCCCAGCGCTTCTCGAATGGCGATAAGGCCCGGTTGGTCCCGGTCTCCCGATTGCAGGAAACGACAATCCTGGTAGAGGATTTCATCGCGGGCGTAGCCGGTCAGCCGCTCAAAAGCAGGGTTGACGTAGATCAGTGGCAAGTCCTTGCCTTCCCGTTCAGCGATAACAATGCCGTCATTCGAGGCGTCGATGACCATTTGCATCAATTGAGCGTTAATCATGCGGGGCTTCATCCATGTGAGGTGTCGCAAGTCTAAGACACCCCGGCATTCTTTCCATCCGGGCGCGACGTTTTTTTGAAGGGGTCGGTTGAGCTGCTAATATCCCAGGCTTTCGCTCAACTACAGGATTAGATTGATGAAAGTCGCCATCCTTTCCGGCTCGGTCTACGGCACTGCTGAAGATGTCGCTCGCCATGCTGGCAGTATCCTCAATGCCGCAGGTTTCGAGGCCTGGCACAACCCCCGCGCCAGTCTGGCGCAGGTGCAGGCATTTGCGCCGGACGCTTTTCTGGCGGTGACGTCCACCACCGGCATGGGCGAGTTGCCCGACAACCTGCAACCCCTGTATTCGACGATTCGCGACCAACTGCCCGCCGCCTGGCGTGGCCTGCCCGGTGCAGTCATCGGCCTGGGCGACGCCAGCTATGGCGATACTTTCTGCGGTGGCGGCGAGCAAATGCGCGAGCTGTTTGCTGAGCTGGGCGTGCGCGAAGTGCTGCCGATGCTGCGCCTGGACGCCAGCGAAAGTGTCACCCCGGAAACTGACGCCGAACCGTGGCTGGCCGAATTGGTCACTGCACTGCGCGGTTGAGCGCTCATTCGCGCACCAATGCCTGTGCCGCCCCTTTATTGGCGGCACTTCTCTGACGTTGTTCACACGAATTTAAACTATTCTCAACGCTGACTCGTACGGTCATCAAGCTGGCTGCCAAGGCAACTACGGCGGCCACGACGTCTGACTAGACTGGCCCATCACTCAAAAAAACAATAAGAAAGTGCGCCAAGGAGGTCGTTACCGTGAGCCTAGCCCCCGTTCTATCGCCACAGAATGTCAAAGACCAGGTCAGCGCTGCCGAGTGGCAAACCCGCGTCGACCTGGCAGCCTGTTATCGCCTGGTGGCGCTGCATGGTTGGGATGACCTGATCTTTACGCATATCTCGGCCAAGGTGCCGGGCACCGATGATTTCCTGATCAACCCTTATGGGTTGATGTTTGACGAGATTACCGCGTCGAGCCTGGTCAAGGTCGATCAGGCCGGCAACAAGCTGATGGAGAGCCCCTACGAGATCAACCCCGCGGGCTACACCATCCACAGCGCCATCCATGAAGTTCGCCACGACGTGACCTGTGTGCTGCACACCCACACCGCTTCGGGTGTTGCGGTGGCTGCGCAGAAACAAGGCGTGTTGCCGATCAGCCAGCAGTCCCTGTTCGTGCTGTCGAGCCTGGCCTATCACGCCTACGAAGGGGTGGCGTTGAACCATGAAGAGAAGGCCCGCTTGCAGGCCGATCTTGGCGAAAACAATTTCCTGATGCTGCACAACCACGGTCTTCTGACTTGCGGCAGCACCATCGCCGACACTTTTTTGATGATGTTTACCTTCCAGCGCGCCTGCGATATCCAGGTGCTGGCGCAAAATGGCGGCGCTGAATTGATCGCCATCGGGCCACAGATACTCGCCGGTGCCAAGGCAATGGTGGCGGCGGTCACAAAGAGCGCACAAGGTATGGGGGGCGCGCTGGCCTGGCCGGCGTTGCTGCGCAAGTTGGACCGCGTCGATCCTGGGTATAAAACCTGATGCCACTCGCCGAGATTCCGCTCAGTGTCTGGCGCAAACGCAGCCAGGCATTCGAATTCCACGGCCGCACCATCCGTTACTGGGTGGCGGGGCAGGGCGAGCCGTTGCTGCTGATCCATGGCTTTCCCACTGCCAGTTGGGACTGGCACTACTTGTGGCAGCCCCTGGCCCAGCGCAACTTGGTGATCGCCTGCGACATGCTCGGTTTTGGCGACTCGGCCAAGCCGCTGGACCACGGTTATTGCCTACTGGAACAGGCGGACTTGCAGCAGGCACTGCTGGAACACCTGCGAGTCGAGCAGCCGGTGCATGTGCTGGCCCATGACTACGGCGACAGCGTCGCCCAGGAATTGCTGGCGCGGCACTATGAAGGTCGCTTTCAGATGGCCAGTTGTGTGTTTCTCAACGGGGGGTTGTTTCCTGAGACCCATCGCCCGGCGCTGGTACAAAAGCTCTTGCTCAGCCCCCTGGGCTGGATGATCGGCCGTGCGTTTGGGCGCAATGCCCTGGCGAACAGCTTCAGCCAGATATTCGGCCTCAATACCCGCCCCAGCGAAAGCGCCCTGGATGATTTCTGGAGCCTGATCGAGTGCCAAGAAGGCACGCGCATCCTGCACAAGCTCGTCGCCTACATTCCTCAGCGTCGGCGCCTGCGTGATCGTTGGGTCGCGGCAATGCAGCAGGCTGAAGTCCCACTGCGGGTGATTGATGGCGAGATAGACCCGATCTCCGGCGCCCACATGGTTGAGCGTTACCACGCGTTGGTGCCCCACGCCGACACGGTCTTGCTGGCCAATATCGGCCACTATCCGCAGATCGAGGCGCCGGTGCAGGTGCTCAAGCACTACCTGGCGTTTCGCGAGCGAATTGCTGGCCCAGTGCGGGAGCTGGCTTGCCTGCGATAGCCATAGGTATCTACACACAATTAGATTTTCGTTAGCCCATCATAATCATCCCCCTACCTTATCGAGCACCATTCAGCCCCTGCCGTATCTATTGTGACCAGAGCCCCGGTGCCTGACACTCGACCCATTCCCATTGTCGCCATTGGAGTTCGGTATGAGTGAGTCAGTGCAGTTCCAGGATAAGGTCGTGATCGTCACCGGTGCCGGCGGCGGATTGGGCCGGGCCCATGCGCTGTTGTTCGCTAAACATGGCGCCAAAGTGTTGGTCAACGACCTCGGTGGTTCTACCCAGGGTGAAGGCGCGAATGCCTCGGCCGCCGACCGGGTCGTGGCCGAGATTCGTGAAGCGGGCGGTATCGCCGAGGCCAACCATGACTCTGTCACCGACGGTGACAAGATCGTGCAGAACGCCCTCGATGCCTTCGGCCGTATCGATGTGGTGGTCAATAACGCTGGCATTCTGCGTGACAAGACCTTCCACAAAATGGACGACAGCGATTGGGACCTGGTTTACCGGGTGCATGTCGAAGGCGCCTACAAAGTCACCCGCGCTGCTTGGCCCCATCTGCGCGAGCAAGCTTACGGCCGGGTGATTTTCACGGCGTCCACCTCGGGCATCTATGGCAACTTTGGCCAGTCCAACTACGGCATGGCCAAGCTTGGCCTCTATGGGCTGACCCGCACGCTGGCGCTGGAAGGGCGCAAGAACAACATTCTGGTGAACGCCATTGCCCCCACTGGCGGCACGCGCATGACCGAAGGCTTGATCCCGCCGCAAGTGTTCGAGCGCCTCAAGCCGGAGCTGGTCAGCCCGCTGGTGGTGTACCTGGGCAGCGAGGCGTGTCAGGAAACCTCGGGGCTGTTTGAAGTAGGCGGCGGCTGGATCGGCAAGACCCGCTGGGAGCGTAGCCTGGGCGTGGGCTTTGACCCGGAAGCCGGCTTCTCGCCCGACGATGTGGCCGCACACTGGCAGCAGATCTGCGACTTCGACGGTGCAGCCCACCCCAAGGACAATATCGAGGCATTGAAGGAGATGATGGCCAATCTGCAGAAATACAGCCTGTGATCGTTGCTTGAAAAAGATTGAATCCTGCGGGGCGCTGATGGCGCCCCGTTTTATTTAAGGCATAAAAAAGGCCGCTGCATAGGCAGCGGCCGAAGTAAGACGTTGGATCAAGGAGCGACAAATCAACGTCAGTGAACACCGGTAACGGATTGAAAATAATCATCAATCCATTTGAATCTGGCTTTTCTTCCGGTTAGGAAAGCGGGCCGTTGGCCCTGAAAGCCCGGCAAGAATAGCCGTTAGTAACAAAATGAGTAATGGCGATTCATGACAAGGACTGTTGCTGAATCAGCAACAGTTATGACCTGCTCCATCCATCTTCCTGATAACCCGCCATCCACACGGTGCATGCCCGCGCGCAGACCCAGGCCAGAGCGCCCGGTAATCCTTTCGAGCGACAACACGAATCCCTCCTTGGTGCGCTTATCCCTCCTGATGGTCGGCAGTAGGGTGGGGCCTTCTGTCACTCATCGGGGAAGACGCATGACAAGAACAACAATGCGCGCCATCTTCAGGCCACAGGCGCTGGCCGCTGCGGTTGCGTTGGGTTGCTGTGCGCAGGCACAGGCTGTTTCGTTCAACATTGGCGAGATCGAAGGGCAATTCGATTCCTCACTGTCGGTGGGCGCAAGTTGGGGCATGCGCGATGCGGACAAAAAGCTGGTGGGCACCGTCAATGGCGGTAGCGGCCAGGCTTCCACCGGGGATGACGGGCGCCTGAACTTCAAGAAGGGCGAAACCTTCTCGAAAATTTTCAAAGGTTTGCACGACCTTGAATTGAAGTACGGCGACACGGGCGTGTTTGTCCGTGGCAAATACTGGTACGACTTCGAACTCAAGGACGAAGATCGCGAGTTCAAGCAGATCAGCGACCACAACCGCAAGGAAGGCGCCAAGTCCAGCGGTGCGCAGATCCTCGATGCCTTCGTTTATCACAACTACTCACTGGGCAATCTGCCGGGCACCGTGCGCGCGGGTAAACAGGTGGTGAGTTGGGGTGAAAGTACCTTCATCGGCAACTCCATCAACAGCATCAACCCGATTGACGTGTCTGCCTTCCGTAGACCGGGTGCCGAGATCAAGGAAGGGCTGATCCCGGTCAACATGCTGTTCGCTTCACAAAGCCTGACCAACCAACTGACCGTAGAAGGGTTCTACCAGTTGGAATGGGACCAGACGGTGCTGGATAACTGCGGCACGTTTTTTGGCAGCGATGTGGCGGCGGATGGTTGCACCAACAACTACACCGTGGGTAACCCTGCGATCGCGCCTTTGCAGCCGGTGGCAGCGAACTTTGGCCAAGGGTTCAGTGTGACCAATGAGGGGGTAATCGTGCGCCGCGCCGGCGATCGTGACGCACGCGACTCCGGCCAATTTGGTGCCGCACTGCGTTGGTTGGGCGATGACACCGAGTACGGCGTGTACTTCATGAATTACCACAGTCGAACGCCCACGGTAGGCACGATTACCAACAACTCTAACGCGACGACGATGGATTCCATCCGTAACCTTGCCAACTTCCTGCGGCCGGGAACCGGGGACGGTTTGGTCACCAGCACTATGCTCGGACGTGGCCAGTATTACCTTGAATACCCGGAAGATATCCGCCTGTTTGGCGCCAGCTTCTCCACCACCTTGCCCACCGGTACGGCGTGGACTGGCGAGATCAGCTACCGACCGAACGCACCGGTGCAACTGAATACAACCGACCTCACCCTGGCCCTGATCAACCCCACTTCCGGCCAACTGGCCTCACCCATTCGTAGCAATTTCGGCGACGACAACAAAGGCTACCGCCGCAAGGAAATCACCCAGATCCAAAGCAGCATGACCCAGTTCTTCGACCAAGTGCTGGGCGCTGAGCGCCTGACGCTGGTGGGCGAAGCGGCCATCGTGCACGTCGGCGGCCTGGAGGATAAATCCAAGCTGCGTTACGGCCGCGACTCGGTGTACGGCGCTTATGGTTTCCAAGGCGACACCGATGGTTTTGTCACGTCCACCTCCTGGGGTTATCGCGCGCGGGCGATCCTTGACTACAACAACGTGATCGCCGGGATCAACCTCAAGCCCAACCTGTCCTGGTCCCATGACGTTGCCGGCTACGGCCCCAACGGCCTGTTCAACAAAGGCGCCAAGGCGATCAGTGCAGGGGTCGATGCGGACTACCGCAACACCTACACCGCCAGCCTCAGCTACACCGACTTCTTTGGTGGCGACTACAACACCCTGACCGACCGTGACTTCCTCGCCCTCAGCTTCGGCGTGAACTTCTGATTTGGCTTAAAGAAGGACAAGACTCTATGCGTAAGATAATTGCGGTAATGGCCCTCAGCCTGTTGGCCGCCAACGTGATGGCGGCGGTGTCGCCGGAAGAGGCGGCCAAGCTGGGCACCACCCTGACCCCGGTGGGCGCCGAAAAAGCCGGCAATGCCGATGGCTCGATCCCGGCCTGGACTGGCGGCATTCCCAAAAACGCCGGTGCGGTGGACAGCAAGGGCTTCCTCGCCGACCCGTTCGCCAGTGAAAAACCGTTGTTCGTGATCACCGCCGCCACCGTCGACAAATATAAAGACAAGCTGTCTGACGGCCAGGTAGCGATGTTCAAGCGCTATCCCGAGACCTATAAAATTCCCGTGTATCCAAGCCACCGCACGGTCAATCTGCCGCCGGAGATCTACGAGTCGATCAAGCGCAGCGCGCTGAACGTCAAGGCCATCAACGACGGTAATGGCCTGGAAAATTTCACCGGCAACCGCTACTACGCGTTCCCGATTCCCAAGAATGGCGTGGAGGTGCTGTGGAACCACATCACCCGTTACCACGGTGGCAACCTGCGCCGCATCATCATCCAGGCCACCCCGCAGACCAACGGCGGTTACACGCCGATCCGCTTCGAAGAAGAAGTGGCGGTGCCGCAAGCGATCCCGGACATGGACCAGGCCAAGGCCGCCAACGTACTGAGCTTTTTCAAGCAATCGGTGACGGCGCCGGCGCGGCTGGCGGGCAACGTGCTATTGGTGCACGAAACCCTCGACCAGGTGAAGGAGCCGCGCCTGGCCTGGATCTACAACGCTGGCCAGCGCCGCGTGCGTCGCGCGCCGCAGGTGTCGTATGACGGTCCGGGTACTGCATCCGATGGGCTGCGCACCACGGATAACTTCGATATGTTCTCCGGCGCGCCTGACCGTTATGACTGGAAGCTGGTGGGCAAGAAGGAGATGTACATCCCCTACAACAGCTACAAGCTGGACCAGCCTACGCTCAAGTACGACGACATCATCAAGGCCGGCCACATCAATCAGGACCTGACCCGCTATGAGCTGCACCGCGTGTGGGAAGTGGTTGGCACGGTCAAGCCGAGCGAGCGGCACATCTACGCCAAGCGCCACATGTACATCGATGAAGACAGCTGGCAGGTGGCATTGGTGGATCACTACGACGGCCGAGGCCAACTGTGGCGGGTTGCCGAGGGTCATGCGCAGTTCTACTACAACCACCAGGTGCCGGCCTACACGGTGGAGACGCTGTACGACATCATCGCCGGGCGCTATATCGCCCTGGGGATGAAGAACGAGGAGAAGAGCAGTTTTGTGTTTGGGTTCAAAGCCAAGGCTGCGGATTACACACCGGCGGCGTTGAGGACTGAAGGCGTTCGCTGATGTTGGTGTGAAAATGCAATCCAACTGTGGGAGCGGTCTTGCTCGCGAATGCGGAGTATCAGTCACCGAATTCTTAGGCTGATCCACCGCATTCGCGAGCAAGCCCGCTCCCACATTGGGCTTTGTGCATGTCTTACAATCATTGTGCTGAATCTTTCTTCAACAACCGCCGACCACAGGACTAGGGTAGTCGCCACGTTGCATAACAATAAAAACGCAGGATGCAGCAATGACCGCCATGACACGCTGCCTGGACCGTCCTGGATTCATGCCTCGGCTGTCCGCCCACCATCTGCTGCGCCCGCGCTTGGCGGGCCCTTTGCTGGCGGCTTCGGCGCGGGTGAAGCTGTTGCGCGCGCCGGGTGGCAGTGGCAAGAGCGCGTTGCTCGCCGAGTGCGCATTGCAGGCACCCAAGGATTGCCAAGTGTATTGGTTGGCGCTCAATGGTGTTGCCCTCAGCCCTCTTGATCTGTGCCTGCGCCTGGCGCAAAGCCTCGGCTTGCCATTCACCGATGAAGCCACGTTGCTGCTGGACCTTGGCCGCTGGCACACCTCGGCGTGGGTGTTCCTCGATGACTTCTGCCGCTTGCCCGCGCCCGACACCGACGCCTTGCTCGACCGCCTGCTCACTGCCAGCAGCCCGGCGTTGAGCTGGTGGCTTGGGGCGCGGCGCCGGCCGGCGTGCAACTGGCCGCGGCTGTTGCTCGACGATGAGTTGCTGGAGTGTGGCGCCGAGTTGGCGTTTGATGCTGAGGAAATCAAGCAACTGCTCAGCCATGCGCCAGGGCAGTCCGTCGACCGTGTGTTGCAGTTCAGCGCCGGCTGGTGCGCCGGTGTGCGCATCGCGCTGCTCGGCGATGGTCACCCGGACAAAACCTTGCTCGACTATTTGCAACACGAGCTGTTCAGCACCTTGCCGACCGAGCTGGCTGAAGCCTGGCGCGTGCTGGCCCATCTGCCGCGTTTCAATACGGGGTTGTGCGAGCACCTGTTCGGCGTTGGCGACGGTGTCCAATACCTGCGGGGCTTGCAGGCCCTCGGTGCGTTTATCCAGCCTTGGGAAGACACGGGCTGGCAACAGGTTTTCCCGCCGCTGGCACAGCTGATGCGTGATGAGCCCTGGCCGGCCAAGCGCTCCTGGCACCGGCGCGCCTGCCAATGGTTCACCGCCGAACAGGACTGGCAGGCAGCATTTGAACAAGCCTTGCTGGCCGAAGAATATGAAGCCGCGGTGAGCTTGCTGAAGTACTTCAGTTTCGAGGACCTGTTCCGCCAGCAGAACGCGGTGTTGCTTTTGCGTCTGCATGAACAGCATGGCGATGAATTGATGCTCGGCTCGGCGCAACTGGTCGGGCTGGTGACGGCGGCATTGCTGTTCGCCGGGCGTTTTGACCAGGCCGCGCAATGCATCGACCAGCTTGCGCGGTTCGCTCCGCAACCGACGGCGGCGCAACAACGCTATCTGCTGGCGCGCTGGCAGGCGCAATGGGGCTGGCTGCTGCATTTGGGCGGCGATGCCGAGCGCTCTCGCGAACATTTCCTTGAGGCACTGCAAGCCTTGCCCGACAGTGCCTGGACGTCGCGGCTGATGTGCCTGTCGGGCCTGACCCAGCAAGCCTTGCTGCGTGGCGAGTTGGACGTGGCCCAGAGCCTGAGCCGTGAAGCGTTGTGCCTGGCCCGGGCCCACGGTTCGTTGCTGCTCGAGGCCTTGCTCGAACTGGATCACGCGCAATTACTGGAACAGCGCGGCGCGCCGTATCGGGCGCAAAGCCTGCTGGAAAATGTGCAGGCGATGTTGCTCGAACAGCGGCTCAAGGCCGGGCCCTTGGTCGGGCGCATTGCCCTGCGGCGCGGGCATCTGGCGTTGCGCCAGGGGCAAGACAGCCTGGCCGCCGAATGCTTCGAAACAGGCTTGAAGGTGTGCCTGCACAGCCAGGACAAGCGCGTGCTCTACGGGTTTCTCGGCTTGGCGCTGATGGCAGCCAATCGTGGCGATTACGCCCAAGCCTTTGACCAACTGCGCGAAGCCGAACGGCTGATGCAACAACGCCAGGTGCCCGACAGGGTGTATCGCGCGGTGCTGCTGTTGGTCAGCGGGCATTTCTGGTTGCAACAGGGGCGCGCTGACCTGACGGTGGAAGCGGTGCGCCGCGTACTGCGACACTTCCGGGGGCCCCAGGCCAAGCAGGCGCCGCCGGCCACCCTGGAACTGATCCCGCGCCTGGAATACCTGCTGGTGCTCGCGGAGGTGAAACTGGGCTGTGCCGAGCACCCCGTAGCACGGCTTACGGCCTTGCTGGGCAGCGCCCACCAACGCGGCATGCTCTGTCTGGAAACCGAGCTGTACCTGGTGCTCGGCGAAGTGGCCTGGCAGGTCGGCGACGCCTCCCTGGCGCGCCGTTCGCTGCAAACCGGGCTGGAGCTGGCGGAGCGTTGCCAGGTGCAGCAGGCTATTCGCGAGCTGCGGCTGCGCTCGCCGGGGGTGTTGAGCGAGCTGGGCATGGAGCCCCAAGCCTCAACGTCAGGAGCGGTCGAGAACCCACTCAGCCAGCGCGAGCTGGAAGTGCTGCAGTTGATCGCCCTGGGTAACTCCAACCTGGAAATCGCCGACCGCCTGTTTATCTCCCTGCACACCGTCAAGACCCACGCGCGGCGCATCCACAGCAAACTCGGCGTGGAGCGGCGTACGCAAGCGGTGGCCAAGGCCAAGACACTGGGGTTGATGATCTAGGTGCAGAACGCCTGGCGATACTCGCCGGGTGTGGCGCCCATGGCCTGGCGAAAGCGATGGGTGAAGTGGCTGGCGCTGGAGAAACCGCACATCAAGGCGATCTCGCCCAGGGGCAGGGCGCCGCTGCGCAGCAGGGCCTGGGCACGGGTCAATCGCCGCGCCAACAAATATTGATGGGGCGGCAGGCCGAACGTCTGGCGGAACATCCTTGCGAAATGGTACTCCGACAGCGCACACATCCCGGCCAATTGACCCAGGCTTATCGGGTCTTCCAGGTATTGGTCGATGTAGTCGACCAACAGTCGTCGCTGGTACGCCGCCAACCCGCCTTTCAGGCGTAGCCCTTCGCGCGCGCCCACCTGGCTGAGCAGGGTGTGGCTGAGCATTTCATGGGCCAGGCTGCTGGTCAGCAAGCGCTCTGCGGGTTCGTGCCAGTTCAGCGCGATCAATTGATGAAAGCGCCGGGCCTGGCTGGCGTCTTCCAGGAAGGTGCTTTCGCGCAGGTGCAAGGTGCGGGGCTCGCGGTCGAGCAGGGTGATGCAGCCCAAGGCAAACTGCTCCGGGCTGAAGTACACGTGGGCCAGGCGAATCTCGCCGTTGATCACCCATGCCGACTGATGCTCGGCGGGCAGGATGCACAGCTTGTCGGGCCCGCCCTTGGTGCCCGGCTGGTCACGCCGAAAGGTGCCGGTGCCGCCGCCGATGTAGCACGACAGCGTGTGATGGCTCGGCGCTTGATAATCCTGCGAGTCGTGGTGGTTGCTCCACAATGCTGAAGACAAGCCGTCACCGAGCTCGGCGCAGGCCTCAAGGCGTGCGTTGGGCGAGCGATTAAGGGCTTGAAAGACTTGCAGGGATTCCAGATCAGGCATGGTGAGTACTCTCCGACGCTTTGCATCCTACTCCCCGCGGTTGGCGCTGTGATCCCGTCGTCCGACAAAAGCGCAAGATTGTGCAAGAGCGCGCCACGGAGGGAGGGCCAGACTGTGGCTCAACCGATGGAGCCCGCTATGAACCTTTCCCTGTATTTACTCACCGTGCTGATTTGGGGCACCACCTGGATCGCCCTCAAGTGGCAGCTGGGCGTGGTGGCAATCCCCGTGTCCATCGTTTATCGCTTTGGCTTGGCGGCGCTGGTGTTGTTTGCGCTGTTGTTGCTCAGCCGCACGTTGCAGGTGATGAACAGGCGTGGGCACTTGATCTGCCTGGCCCAAGGGCTGTGCCTGTTCTGCGTCAACTTCATGTGCTTTCTTACGGCCAGCCAGTGGATTCCCAGTGGGTTGGTGGCGGTGGTGTTCTCCACGGCTACGCTGTGGAACGCGCTGAATGCCCGGGTGTTTTTCGGCCAGCGGGTGGCGCGTAATGTGTTGATGGGCGGCGGCCTTGGCTTGCTGGGACTGGGCTTGCTGTTCTGGCCGGAACTGGTGGGGCATACCGCCAGCCCGCAGACCTGGCTCGGCTTGGGGTTGGCGTTGCTCGGGACGATGTGTTTCTCGGCGGGCAATATGTTGTCGAGCCTGCAGCAGAAGGCCGGGCTCAGGCCGCTGACCACCAATGCCTGGGGCATGGCGTATGGTGCGGCGATGTTGGCAACGTATTGCGTGGTGCGCGGGATTCCGTTCGAGATGGACTGGAGCGCGCGGTATGTCGGCGCGTTGTGGTACCTGGTGATTCCGGGGTCGGTGATTGGGTTTACGGCTTATCTGACGTTGGTGGGTCGGATGGGGCCGGAGCGTGCGGCGTATTGCACGGTGTTGTTTCCGGTGGTGGCGCTGAATGTGTCGACGTTTGTTGAGGGGTATCAGTGGACTGCACCGGCGTTGGTGGGGTTGGTGCTGGTAATGGTGGGGAATGTGTTGGTGTTTCGGAAGGTGAAGCGTGTGAACCCTGTCTTCAAGGCACAACAAACCTAAATGTGGGAGCGAGTTGTTTGGGCTATTTGAGGCCTAGGCGCTTGGCCATTCGGCCTAGGTTGGCGCGGTCCAGGCCGAGTTCGCGGGCGGCGCTGGCCCAGTTGTGCTGGTGGCGTTCCAGGCAGGCGCTGATGATTTGGCGCTGGTAGTGCTCTGTGGCCTGGCGCAGGTCGCCGGTGACGGCGGTCACCATGTCAGTCTGTTCTTCGATCAGCGGCGCGCTGACATCGGGCAGGTCGAGGTCCCGGGCACTCAAGCTTAAAATCCTCGGACGTTCGCGACAGTTCCCCAAGGCTTTCAGCGCGCTGCGTCCGATCAAATGTTCCAGCTCTCGCACGTTGCCCGGCCAGTTATAGGCCAGCATCGCCGCCTGGGCATCGCTGGTCAGGCGCAAGCTGCCCAGGCCCATGCGTGAGCGGTTCTGTTCGAGGAAGTAGCCGGCCAGCAGCAGCACATCGCGCCCGCGTTCGCGCAGCGCCGGTACTTGCAGGGGGTACACGCTGAGTCGGTGGTAAAAGTCGGCGCGGTAGCGGCCGTTGCGCACCTCAAAGGCCAGGTCGCGGTTGGTGGCGGCGATCAGGCGCACGTCCACTTGGTGTTCCTTGTCCGAGCCCAGCCGCTGCAACTGGCCGCTTTGCAGTACCCGCAGCAGCTTGGCTTGCACCGTCAGTGACAGTTCGCCCACTTCATCCAGGAACAACGTACCGCCATTGGCCAGCTCGAATTTGCCGCGGCGCTCATTCAACGCACCGGTGAAGGCGCCGCGCACATGGCCGAACAGCTCGCTTTCCACCAGGGTTTCCGGTAGGGCGGCGCAATTGAGGCTGATCAGCGGTTTGTCCGCGCGTGTTGATGCGGCGTGGATGGCGTGGGCCACCAGTTCCTTGCCCACTCCGGTTTCGCCAGTGATCAGTACGGTCAGGTCGCTGCCACCGACCCATTTGGTCTCCTCGACCAGGCGCTTGTGGCTTTTACTTTGGCCGATCATTTCCTTGTGCTGCTGGCCGCTGGCCTGGCGGTAAATCTCGGCACGCTGGTGTTCGTCTTCGGCGCGCAAGGCCAGGCGCTCGATGCGCTCGGCTACGTTGACGGTGGCGGCGGCGAGGCTGGCGAAGGCTTGCAGGGCATCGAGTTCCACGCGTTCGAAGCGTTCGGTGTCGAGGGCATCCAGGGTCAGCAGGCCCCAGGGCTGGTCGTCGACGAACAGCGGGCAGCCCATGCAGTCGTGTACTTCCAGGTGTCCATGCAGGCCATCCACCAAGCCGTCATAGGGATCGGGCAATTCGCTGTCACTGTCAAAGCGCGTGGGGCCGGGGCTGCTCAGCAGCACGGCAAAGCGCGGATGCTCACTGACCTTGAAGCGTCGACCCAAGGTGTCGGCGCTCAAGCCATCGACGGCCAGTGGCACCAGCCATTCGCCTTCCAGGCGCAACAACGCGGCGGCATCGCAAGGGAGCAGGGCGCGCATCGCTTGCAGCAGGCGGCGGTAACGCTCGCCTTCAGGCAGTTCGCGAGACAGGTCGGCGACCAGAGGCAGCAGGGTGGTGAGCAATGAGTGCGCAGTCATAAAGACTCCTTGTAGTCTTTATGACTATAAGGTGTAGGAGGTCATACTGACTACATGTAATTTAACTGGTTGAAAAATAACGATTAATAAGTTGGCACGAATACTGAGTAATTCAGGGTAACCAGTGAAGAAGCCCAGGAGGCTCCCATGCTTAGCGCCCAAGACCGTGCCATCGTCAAATCTACCGTGCCCCTGCTGGAAAGCGGCGGCGAAGCGTTGATCACCCATTTCTACCGCGTGATGCTCTCCGAGTACCCAGAGGTTCGTCCGCTGTTCAATCAGGCGCACCAGGCCAGCGGCGACCAGCCCCGCGCCCTGGCCAAGGGTGTGTTGATGTACGCGCGGCATATCGACCAGTTGGATCAACTGGGTGATTTGGTGGCCAAGATCATCAACAAGCACGTCGCCCTGCAGATCCTGCCGGAGCATTACCCGATCGTCGGTGCCTGCCTGCTGCGGGCGATTTCCGAAGTGCTGGGCAGCGAGATCGCGACCCCCGAAGTGATGAGTGCCTGGGGCGCGGCGTACGGCCAGCTGGCGGATATCCTGATCGGCGCTGAGGCGGCGATCTATGAAGAGAAAGCCCAGGCACCCGGTGGCTGGCGTGGTGCGCGGCCGTTCCTGCTGGTCAAGCGGGTGGAGGAGAGCGACGAGATCATCTCCTTCTACTTTGCCCCGGTGGACAACGGCCCGATCCTCAATGCCGCGCCGGGCCAGTACATCGGCATGAAACTGGTACTGGATGGCGAGGAGGTGCGCCGCAACTATTCCCTGTCGGCCCTGACTGACGTGGGCCTGTACCGTATCAGCGTCAAGCGCGAAGCCGGTGGGCGGGTGTCCAACTACCTGCATAACCAGTTGCACGTCGGCGCGACCATCGACCTGTTCCCGCCGTCGGGTGAGTTCACCCTGGCGGCCAGCGATAAACCGCTGGTGCTGATCAGCGGCGGGGTCGGCATCACGCCCACCTTGCCGATGCTCGAAGCCGCCCTGGCCACCGAGCGTCCGGTGCATTTCATTCACTGCGCGCGCAATGGCGGCGTGCATGCATTCCGTGACTGGGTGGATGCCCTGGCCGCCAAGCACCCGCAGCTCAAGCGCTTCTATTGCTACGCCGAAGACGATGGTGTGAGCCCGGCGGCGGACAAGGTCGGCCTGCTCAGCCAGGAACAACTGGCCACCTGGTTGCCCGAGCAGCGCGATGTGGATGCGTACTTCCTCGGCCCCAAAGGCTTCATGGCCGCGATCAAGCGCCACCTCAAGGCCTTGGGTGTCCCCGAAAAACAAAGCCGCTACGAATTCTTCGGCCCGGCTGCCACCTTGGAATAACCCCTTTGGGGTAGCTGCAAGCTTTAAGCTGCAAGCGACAAGTAAAAGCCGGATCGAAGCCCGCTCTCACTTGACGCTTGAAGCTTGAAGCTTTTCGCTACCCCCCCCCATTAATCCCCCGTTAACCCCTCTCTGTTTAAACCACTCCCTGTGTGTAAACTTGCGGCCATTGGCACAACCAAACAAAGGGAACCGGAAATGAGTGACGAATTGCGTTTAGGCAGGGAGCGGCGCTTTCTGGTGTTGCTGGGGATCATCTGCCTGGCGTTGATCGGCGGTGCGCTCTACATGCAGGTGGTGCTGGGCGAGGCGCCATGCCCGCTGTGCATTCTGCAACGCTATGCTTTATTGCTGATCGCGATCTTCGCGTTCATCGGCGCGGCCATGCGCACCAAAGGGGCGCTCACCTTTTTCGAAGGGCTGGTGATCCTCTGCGCCCTCGGTGGTGTGGCCACAGCCGGTCACCATGTGTACACCCAGTTTTATCCACAGGTCAGCTGCGGCATTGATGTGCTGCAACCGATCGTCGATGACCTGCCCCTGGCCAAGGTGTTCCCCCTGGGTTTCCAGGTCGATGGCTTCTGCAGCACTCCGTACCCGCCTGTGCTGGGCCTGTCCCTGGCGCAGTGGGCGTTGGTCGCGTTTGTGCTGACCGTGATCCTGGTGCCGTTGGGCATTTACCGGAATCGCCAGCGCAAAGCCTGAGCCCATCCTTGAAACACCCCGGTCCTTCTTGAGGGAGGGCCGGGGTGTTTTTTGCTTGTGGGGATTTGCGAGCAGAGCGTGACGCAGGACAATGGCGAGTGCGCGCAGCATGCGACATGTTGTCACACAGAAGCGGCCGCAGGACGTTTCTGACCCGCCAAACGGCCGCTTAAATTTGCATCATGCGGCCAAGATGTGCTGTCACTTCGTGGCTCTGACAGTGGCGTGCACCTCACGCCGCTCCCGCGATTTCGTGATGTCTGAATGCCTTGTTTTATGGGGGCTTGCATCGGTTTTGCGTGCCCTTACAGACCGTAAGGACTGCCGCATATCGCCCTATAACACAGCATTTTTTGTGGTTTTTGTGAAGAATCGAACACGGTAAGATCGTGAACCTTTGCAATAAAGGTGAAGGATTATTGCTGTAATCGATAAAAATTATTTCTTTATCAGACATGGTTTATACATCGCTAGCTAACTACAATCGCCCGCACTGGATGTCCGGTGCTGTTCAATCTTTGAGCACTGGAGCGGTCGAGGGGCAGATGGATGGCTCTGTGCGACCCCAAGGTTCCGGCAGCCTTTCAACTACCCGCACCAAATGGAATTGGTCTGTAACAAGGCCTTTAGCCACGAAATCGAATAAGAACTCACCGCAGGTCCGTGAAACGTAGATTTATGGCGTGACGGGCAGGCTCTTATTCAATCGAAGAGAAATGCCAACCCTTGGCAGGGTGAAGTGTTGGCGATCAAAACCCAACTGCATTGCGCAAGCTGCTTTAGAGGTCGTGAGATGAGTAAAAACAGGTACCCCCGATTACTAGGCTTTTTGCCGCTGCTTGGCATGATGTTAATGCTGGGAGGCTGTAAGTGGACCTTGATGGACCCAAAAGGACAGATCGGTCTGGATCAACGAAACCTGATCATCACCGCCACCCTGCTGATGCTGCTGGTCGTGGTCCCTGTGATCATCATGACCTTCGCCTTCGCCTGGAAATACCGTGCGTCGAACACCAGCGCGACTTACGCGCCGAAGTGGTCGCACTCCACCAAGATCGAAATCGCGGTGTGGCTGGTTCCGATCCTCATCATCATCGCCCTGGGTTACATCACCTATAAGTCGACCCACGAGCTAGACCCTTACCGTCCGCTGGAATCCGACGTCAAGCCGATCAATATCGAAGTGGTTGCGCTGGACTGGAAGTGGCTGTTCATCTACCCGGACCTGGGTATCGCCACTGTCAACCAGATCCAGTTCCCGGAGAACACTCCGCTTAATTTCCGGATTACCTCCGACGCCGTGATGAACTCGTTCTTCATCCCAGCCCTGGGCGGTCAGATCTACGCGATGGCAGGCATGCAGACCCGACTGCACCTGATCGCCAACGAAAAAGCTGAAATGGAAGGCATCTCCGCGAACTACAGCGGCGCTGGCTTCACCGGCATGAAATTCAAAGCGATCTCGACGAGCCAGGAAGATTTCAACGCCTGGGTCGCCAAAGTCAAGGCCGCACCTAAACAGCTTGATCAAGCTGAATACGATGCCCTGACCAAACCAAGCCAGAACAACCCAGTCGCGCTGTACTCCGCGTTTGAGCCGAACCTGTTTCAGAAAATCGTCGACAAGTACGAAGGTATGAAGCCAGGCAAGCCGGTCAAGCACGAGAAGAAAGAAGTGGCCGCGGTTGAAGGTTCTGACGCGGGCTCGCATTCAACTGCTGGGGCAGAGGAGTAAACGATGTTTGGTAAATTAAGTTGGGATGCGGTCCCGTTCCACGAGCCGATTGTGATGATTACCATCGCCATGATCGCGTTGGGTGGTCTGGCACTGTTTGCGGCAATCACTTATTTCAAGAAGTGGACCTACCTGTGGACCGAGTGGCTGACGTCGGTCGACCACAAGAAAATCGGCGTGATGTACATCATCGTCGCCATGGTCATGTTGCTGCGTGGTTTTGCCGACGCCATCATGATGCGTACCCAATTGGCCATGGCCACCGAGGGTTCGCCTGGTTACCTGCCGCCTGAACACTATGACCAGATCTTCACCGCCCACGGTGTGATCATGATCATCTTCATGGCGATGCCTTTCTTCACTGGCCTGATGAACCTTGCAGTGCCGCTGCAGATCGGCGCGCGTGACGTGGCTTACCCGTTCCTGAACTCCCTGAGCTTCTGGCTGCTGGTTTCCGGCGTCGTGCTGATCAACCTTTCCCTGGGCGTCGGCGAATTTGCCAAGACCGGTTGGGTTGCGTATCCGCCATTGTCGGGCCTGCAATACAGCCCTGGCGTGGGTGTGGACTACTACATCTGGGCGCTACAGTTATCAGGACTCGGGACGACGCTGACGGGGGTCAACTTCTTGGCCACCGTGCTGAAAATGCGCGCCCCTGGCATGAAGCTGATGGACATGCCGATCTTCACCTGGACCTGCACCTGGGCCAACGTCCTGATCGTGGCTTCGTTCCCGATCCTGGCCGCTACCATGGCGCTGCTGTCGCTTGACCGTTACCTGGATTTCCACATTTTCACCAATGAACTTGGTGGCAATCCAATGATGTACGTGAACCTGTTCTGGGCATGGGGTCACCCTGAGGTGTACATCCTGATCCTGCCAGCGTTCGGTATCTTCTCCGAAGTGATCTCGACCTTTACCGGCAAGCGCCTGTTCGGTCACCACTCGATGGTTTACGCATCGGGCGCGATCTCTGTACTGGGCTTCATGGTTTGGCTGCACCACTTCTTCACCATGGGGTCGGGGGCCAGCGTCAACGCCTTCTTCGGCCTGGCAACGATGCTGATTTCCATCCCGACGGGGGTGAAGCTATTCAACTGGCTGTTCACCATCTACCACGGTCGTTTGCGCATGACCAGCCAGGTCCTGTGGACCCTGGGCTTCATGGTGACCTTCGCCATTGGCGGCATGACCGGCGTACTGCTGGCCATCCCGGGTGCTGACTTCGTCCTGCACAACAGCCTGTTCGTGATCGCTCACTTCCACAACGTGATCATCGGTGGTGCTGTATTCGGCTACATCGCTGGTTTCAGCTTCTACTTCCCGAAAGCGTTCGGCTTCAAGCTGCACGAAGGCTGGGGCAAGGCTGCATTCTGGTTCTGGATCTCGGGCTTCTTCGTCGCGTTCATGCCGCTCTATGCACTGGGCTTCATGGGCATGACCCGTCGTCTGAACGCTACCACCAACCCTGAGTGGGTACCGTACCTGTACGTTGCCATGTTCGGTGCAATCATGATCGCTGTGGGTATTGCCTGCCAGTTGATCCAGCTGTACGTGAGCATCCGTGACCGTAAGCAGAACGCTTGCGACTCCGGCGACCCATGGAACGGCCACACCCTGGAATGGTCGACGTCCTCGCCACCTCCGTTCTACAACTTCGCCGTGATCCCTACTGCGAACACCATTGATGCGTTCACCGAAGCCAAGGAAGACGGTACTGCGTACCAGAAGCCTAAGCACTACGAACCGATCCACATGCCAAGCAACACCGCCACTGGCGTGGTGATGGGTGCGCTGTTGACCGTGTTCGGTTTCGCGATGATCTGGCACATCTGGTGGCTGGCAATCGTTGGCCTGGTGGGTACCATCGGCTACTTCATTGTCCACGCTGCACGTGATGATCAAGGCTACATGGTGCCGGTCGAAACGATCGAGCGCATCGAAGCCGAGCAGCACGCTCGCCTGGTCGCCGAGAAGAAAATCCCGGCCAACCGTGTAGAAACCTCGTTGGAACAGGCTTAAACCATGTCGAACTTAGTGACCAATGCTGGACACGCCCATGTCGATGACCATGGGCACGATGACCATCACCACGACTCGGGGCCGATGACCGTTTTCGGTTTCTGGCTCTACCTGATGACCGACTGCATCTTGTTTGCGTCGATCTTCGCGGTGTACGCGGTACTGGTAAACAACGTAGCGGGTGGCCCGTCGGGCCACGACATCTTCGAACTGCCTTACGTGCTCGGCGAAACCGCCTTGCTGTTGTTCAGTTCGATCACCTACGGCTTCGCCATGTTGGCCTTCTACAAGGGCAACAAGAAGGGCGTACTGAGCTGGTTGGGTCTGACCTTCCTGTTCGGCCTGGGCTTCATCGGCATGGAGATCAACGAGTTCCATCTGCTGATCTCCGAAGGCTACGGCCCGCACCGTTCCGGCTTCCTGTCCGCGTTCTTCACGCTGGTAGGCACTCACGGTCTGCACGTGACGGCAGGCCTGCTGTGGATGGCGGTGATGATGTATCAGGTCAATAAACACGGCCTGACCAACACCAACAAGACTCGCCTGAGCTGCCTGAGCCTGTTCTGGCACTTCCTGGACGTGGTCTGGATCTGCGTCTTCACCGTTGTTTACCTGATGGGGACTCTGTAATGGCTAATGCACACTCCCATGACCATGACAGCCATGATGCGAGCCACGGCAGCGTTAAGTCGTACGCCATCGGCTTCATCCTGTCGGTAATCCTGACCCTGATCCCGTTCGGCCTGGTGATGTACCCAACCCTGCCGAAGTCGATCACGTTGATGATCGTGCTGGCGTTCGCGGTGATTCAGGTGCTGGTTCACCTGGTGTACTTCCTGCACTTGGATCGCTCGAAAGAGCAGCGCGATAACGTGATTGCGTTCGTGTTCGCAGGCTTAGTAATCCTGCTGCTGGTTGGCCTGTCGATATGGATCATGTTCAGCATCCATACGTTCATGATGGCGAAGTGAGGTAAGACCCGATGTCGCTTAAGCACTTTATCCAAATCACCAAACCGGGGATCATTTTCGGTAACGTGCTTTCTGTGGCGGGCGGTTTCTTCCTGGCCTCCAAGGGACATGTCGATCTGGCCATCTTCCTGGCTGCAATGATTGGCACATCCCTGGTGGTAGCTTCCGGATGTGTGTTCAACAACTGCATCGACCGCGACATCGACATCAAGATGGAGCGCACCAAGAACCGCGCGCTGGTCCAGGGTCTGGTTTCCCTGAAGCTGGCGCTGCTGTTCGCGACCGTCCTGGGTGTTGCCGGTGTGGTGCTGTTGTACAAGGTGGCTAACCCGCTGGCGGCGCTGTTTGCCGTGATCGGCTTTGTCATCTACGTCGGCCTCTACAGCCTGTACCTCAAGCGCAAGTCGGTTCACGGCACGCTGGTGGGCAGTCTGTCGGGGGCGATGCCTCCGGTAATTGGTTATGTGGCTGTGACCAATAGCTTCGACATGGCCGCGCTGGTGCTACTGGTGATGTTCAGCCTGTGGCAGATGCCGCATTCCTACGCCATCGCGATTTTCCGCTTCAATGACTACCTGGCTGCGTCGATTCCGGTTTTGCCGGTTAAACGTGGCATCCAGGTCGCCAAGAAACACATCCTGCTGTACATCCTGGCCTTCCTTGTGGCGACCTTGATGTTGACCTTCAGTGGCTACGCCGGCATGAGCTACCTTGCTGTCGCCGCCGCCATGGGCATGTACTGGTTGTACATGGCCTGGACCGGCTACAAGGCGGTGGATGACACCGTCTGGGCGCGCAAGCTGTTCGTGTTCTCGATCTTCACCATCACCGCGCTTAGCGTGATGATGTCCCTGGATTTCCAAGTGCCGAAAGAGCTGTTGCTGACCTACGCTCACTGAAGAGTCCCGCAGTGAAAAAGCCCCGCCTTCGAGAGAAGCGCGGGGCTTTTTCTTGGGCGTTCGGTTAAATCGGCCGACGCCTTTCTCGTCATACACTTTTGTACGAGCTGTGCGAATCCATCACCCGCCCTACAACAAGGAGTTGTCACATGGTCAGCGTTAGTCGTCGGTCCCTTCTCGCCGTAGGCGCCGCCCTGCCGTTGCTGGGGCGCATGGATTGGGCGGTTGCGGCGCCGTCGCCGGCAACGTCTGACAAGGTAAGGCTCAACTACAACGAAAGCCCCTACGGCCCTTCAGGCGCTGCGCGGCAGGCGATGCAGCGGGGCATCGCCACCTCCGGACGTTATCCTTACGGCCATATGTATGCTTTAGCCCGGCTGTTTGCCCAACAGCAAGAAATTGCCGAGGAACAGGTGGCGGTATTTGCAGGCTCGATGGCGGCCTTGCGCTATGCCGTATTGGCATTCACCAGTGAAACCCGTGGCCTGGTGATGGCCGCGCCGTCCTACGAAGTGCCGCGCCAGGCGGCCGAGTCGAACAAGGCGCCGGTGAAGGAAGTCAGTCTGAGCGCCGACTACGCCCACGACATCCCGGCCATGCTCGCCGCCGATCCCCAGGCGGGCATGCTCTACCTGTGCAATCCCAATAACCCCACTGGCACTGTCACGTCTACCGAGGCCATCCGCCAGGCACTGGCAAACAAACCCAAAGGCAGTGTGCTGGTGGTGGACGAGGCCTATATCGACTTCGCCGACGTCCCCAGCGTTGTCAGTTGGGTCAAGGACCATGACGACCTGCTGGTGCTGCGCACGTTCTCGAAAATCTACGGTATGGCCGGCGCCCGTCTGGGCCTGGCAATCGGCCACCCTGCGTTGCTGGAGCGGCTGGCCGTGTTTGGCGGCGACAACGTACCGGCAGGTTCCACACTGCTCGGCGGCATTGCCAGCCTGGAAGACGTGAAACTGCTGCCGCAACGCAAGGCGCTCAATAACCTGCTGCGTGACGAGACCGTGGCCTGGCTGAAAGGCCGTGGTTTCACCTGCACCGCCTCCCAGGCCAACTGCTTCATGATCGACGTGAAGCAACCGGCGGAGCAGGTGATCGAGCAGCTGGCGGCGCAGGGCGTGCTGATCGGCCGGGTGTTTAAAAGCTGGCCGCAGTGGGTGCGGGTGACGGTGGGAGGCAAGCGGGAGATGGCACGGTTTCGCGAGGTGTTTGCAGCGCAAGTCGAACGGGTCAGTTGACACAGCACAGATCAAATGTGGGAGCAGGCAAGCCAGCTCCCACATTTGATTCTGCGGTGTAGCTTGCTACGAGTTACTGCTGAGCGATGCTGTACCCCTCAAACGCAGTCTGCTGTTGCAACGCAGTAATGACGCTTTTGCGGCTCAACGGCTGTTCTGCACCGGCGTTGTCCACAAAGCTCTCAACCGTAAGCTCCGCTTCATCGCCTTCACCCACAAAGCTGAAACCCAAAAACTCAAACGCCTCACGGTCAACGTTCAGCTTGGAGCGCGGCGTGCGCAGTGGCAGGGTTACGCTGATGCCATCCTTGCTGATCACAAACACTTCGGCTTCTTTCTTGGGCCGTGAAGCCTTGCTCTTGCCGGCGCTTGGGTTGCTGATGGCCTGGTGGCTCTGGTTCAGTACTTTCAAGGCCAGGCCGTAGACCAGCTCCTGGAACTCGGGGTCGTCCTTGAAACTCGACAGGATACGGCTGATCGAGAACTTGCTGCTCAGGTCTTCCAGGGCAGCATTGTCGGCCGCCTCGGCGTCTTTCAATTGCTTGAGCTGGCCCATCAAATCGTAGGCTTTGTCGTCGTCGAAGGCATCGTGGGCCTGGCGGATGGCCACGCGCAGTTCGCGGATCTGGTCGCTTTCCTTGGACGTATGGAACGCGTCCAGCACCATCTCGCTGATGATCTTGGCTGCTGGCACATGCTGTGAAAGATTGATGGCGTTTTCGTATTCGGCTTTGGCGTGCAAGGCGGCTACGGATTTTTCGGCGGATTCTTCGATGGTGTAGGAATCGGGCATTGAAATTTCACTACTTCAGTAAACGAGGACAAAAAAGCGTCGGGCATTTTCAGGGGGGAGGGGGATCAGGTCAAGGCAGCACAATGCCCTTATCACGACGTAACGCCGGCAGCGCCCATTGCAGCCGGACTGCCCGCCTGCAAAACAGATCTACGATAACCCCCGGCCTTCCTTACTGGGACAAGTGCCTCAGGCACGCTTCGAGGATATCCAAGCCCTCCTCCAACACCGCCGGCTCAATCGTCAGCGGTGCCAGTAAACGGATGATATGCCGCGACTTGCCGCTGGGCATTAGCAGCAACCCGGCATCCCGTGCCAGGCCCAACAGTTGAGCAAGCTGTTTCGGTGCGGGGGTGCCATCGGCGTTCGCCAGCTCGATGCCGCGCATGGCGCCGACGCCGGTCAGGCGGCCGAGGTAGGGCGTGAGGCCTTGTGCGCACCAGGCTTCATAGCGGCTGACGATGGTTTCTTGCTGTTGCGCTCCCCAAGTGTTCAGGTGCTCATCTGTCATTGCGTCAAGGGTGGCTAATGCTGCGGCACACGCAATAGGGTTGCCGGAATACGTGCCGCCCAGACCGCCCTTCGGCAGGTTGTCCATCAACGCCTTGCGCCCCACTACGGCGCCCAGCGGGACACCCCCGGCGATGCTTTTACCCAGCAGGATCAAGTCCGGTTCGATCCCCAGGCGTGAGAACGCAAAACGCTGGCCGGTACGGCCAAAGCCGGATTGGATTTCATCGGCAATCAGCAGGATGTTCTTCTCATCGCAAAAGCGCCGAAGAGCCTGGGCGAACTGGATATCTAGCGCCAGGAACCCCCCTTCGCCCTGCACCGGTTCGATAATGAAACAGGCCACATCGTTGACGTCGATTTCTACGCTGAACAGGCGGTCCATGGCTTTCAGTGCCTCAGCGCAGGTCACGTCGTTATCAGCACTGGGGTAGGGCAGGTGGAACACCGGGCCGGGCAGTACACCGACCTTTTGTTTGTAGGGCGCGACCTTGCCGTTGAGGTTGAGCGTGGCCAGGGTGCGGCCGTGGAAGGCACCGTCAAATGCAATCACCGCCGTACGGCCGGTGGCGCCGCGCACGATCTTCAGCGCATTTTCCGCCGCCTCCGCGCCGCTGTTGGTGAGCATGCCGCTGACTGGGTAGTCCACCGGGATAAACGCGCTCAGGCGCTCCATCAGTTCGATGTAGGGCGCGTGCGGGGCGGCGTTGAACGCGTAGTGGGTCAGTTTGGTCGCTTGTTCACGAATCGCCTCGACCACGCCCGGGTGGCAATGGCCGAGGTTCAGCACACCGATGCCGCCAACAAAATCGATATAGCGTTTGCCCGAGGTGTCCCAGACTTCGGCGTTTTTCCCGTGGCTGAGGCTGATGGGATGAACGATGGAAATCGACTGGCTGATGGTTTCGTGGCTCATGAATCGGGGACTCGGCAGTGACGGGCGTCTTTTTATCTAAGCTGGGCGCCCGCCCTTGTCGCAAACGAAATAAAGTCGCCGGGTCATTATTAAAAGTCGGGATGTGAGCGGACGTAGTCCACCATCCAGTTCAGGAAGGCCTTCACCTTGGGGACCTCGCCGGCATGCTCGGCATGGGCGATAAAGTGCGCGCCGCTGCTGGGCATTGCGTAGTCCCACGCAATCATCAGGCTGCCCTGGGCCAACTCTTCGGCCACCAGATACTGCGGCACCAACGCTACGCCGTAGCCCGATTGTGCTGCGCGAATGCACATGTAGAACGTGTCGAAACGCGGCCCGTGGTAGCTGTTCTGCGAGTGCAGCCCCTGTTCGAGGAACCATTCGTGCCAGGCTTCCGGGCGCGAGGTGCATTGCAGCAACGTGTGGCGCGACGAAGCATCGCTGCCTTCGGCAACAAAGCCCGGTGCGCACACCGGCACCACCGCTTCACGGAACAGCTCGATGCACGTCGCGCCCGGCCATGAGCCCTGCCCATAGAAAAACGCGATATCGGCCTTGGCCTGCAACACATCGAAAGGCTCCAGCTCGTTGCGCACATCCAGGTGGATATTCGGGTGTTTCGCCGCGAAATCCTTGAGCTTGGGCACCAGCCAGCGATCGCCGAAGGTCGGCTGGGTGGCGATGCGCAGCACTTCGGTCTCGCCGCCGTAGGTGAGGATGTAGCGGCTGGAGATGTCCACCTGGGTCAGGATTTTGTGCACTTCGGCCAGGTACAGCGACCCCGCTGGCGACAGGTACAAGCGCTGGCGGACCCGTTCGAACAGGTTGTGGCAGAGCATTTCTTCCAACTGCGCCACCTGCTTGCTGACGGCACTCTGGGTCAGGTGCAGCTCTTCGGCGGCACGGGTGAAACTCAAGTGGCGGGCGGCGGCTTCGAAGCATTGCAAGGCCGTCATCGAAGGGGTCAAGCGTTTTGAAATCATGCAGTTCATTCCAAATCGGAAGGAGCCTTTGCCTAAAGGTCGTTTGTGGCAGCGGCGTAAAGCCGTGGATACTGCCCGGCAGCACTATAAACCGGCGCGGGCAATACGGCGCCGAATAATAAGGAATGACAGGGAGAGCCTTGCATGAACTCATTCAAAATTACGTTGGCCGCGATTGGCGCCAGCGCCGTGCTTGGCCTGGCAGGCACCGCCCACGCGGGCGCAACCCTGGACGCCATCCAGAAAAAAGGCTTTATCCAATGTGGTGTCAGCGATGGGCTACCGGGCTTCGGCGTGCCCAACAGCCAGGGCAAGATGACCGGTATCGATGTGGACGTATGCCACGCAGTGGCGGCAGCCGTATTCGGCGACGCGTCGAAAGTGAAGTTCACGCAGTTGACCGCCAAGGAGCGTTTCACGGCGCTGCAGTCCGGTGAGATCGACCTGATCTCACGTAACACCACCTGGACCAGCTCCCGTGATTCGGGTATGGGCTTAGTGTTCACCGGCGTGACCTACTACGACGGCATTGGTTTTCTGGTGAACAACAAGCTGGGCGTTACTGGCGCCAAGCAATTGGACGGCGCCACCGTGTGCATCCAGGCCGGTACTACGACTGAACTCAATGTTTCCGATTACTTCCGCACCAACGGGATGAAGTACATACCGATCACCTTTGACACCGCCGACGAAAGCGCCAAGGCCCTGGAAGCCGGGCGTTGCGATGTACTCACCACCGACCAATCGGGCTTGTATGCCCAGCGAATCAAGATGGCCCACCCGGACGAGTTTGTGGTGTTGCCGGAAGTGATCTCCAAGGAACCCTTGGGGCCGCTGGTGCGTAAAGGCGATGACGAGTGGTTCAGTATCGTCAAATGGACCTTGTTCGCGATGCTCAACGCCGAGGAAATGGGCATCACCTCGCAGAATGTCGAAGAGCAGGCCAAGACCACCAAGAATCCGGACATTGCGCGGTTGCTGGGAGTTGATGGCGAATACGGCAAGGACTTGAAACTGCGCAAGGATTGGGTGGTTCAGATCGTCAAGCAAGTGGGCAACTATGGCGAAGTATTCGAGCGCAACATCGGCCAGGGCAGCGTGCTGAAAATCAAGCGCGGGCTCAATGCGCTGTGGAACAACGGCGGCATCCAATACGCGCCGCCAGTCAGATAAACGCGGTCCCGCTGTAGGCGCTGGCAAGCCTGCGCCTACAGTGAACATTGCTCATTCGGACACGCCGTCCTTCCCCGCCGCCTTGGCGCGATACAACGCCTGATCAGCGCGCGCCATCAGGGCCGCAGGGGGCTCATCCCTTAGATGCACAGCAACACCCAGGCTCAGGGTTACCTTGAAATCATCCCTTTGCGGGCGATTCCTGAACGTCTGGCGGATGTTTTCTGCCTGCGCCTTTGCGATGTCCAGCGAGGTTTGGGGCAGGACCAGCACAAACTCATCGCCGCCCCATCGGGCCAGCAGGTCATTAGGGCGGATACAACTTTCCAGGCATCCCACCACCCGCACCAAGGTCTGGTCGCCCACACCATGACCGTAGCGGTCATTGATCAGCTTGAAGTTATCGATGTCTATGGCAATCAATGCCAGCGGCAGGCGAAAGCGCTGGGCACGGTCGCATTCTTCGAGCAGCACTTTCTCCAGGCGATAGCGATTGGCAACCAGGGTCAGCGCATCCCGTTCGGCCAAGGTGCGATTTTCATCCAATTGCAGCTGCAGCTGCTGATTGACCCGCGACAGCTCGCACGTGCGTTCGGCCACCAGTGCCTCAAGCGATTGATTGCGCTTTTCCAGCTGTTCGACGGAGCATTTGCGCAGATGAATATCGCGATGGGCGCCCACCATTCGCGCCACCGAGCCGTCGGCGTTACGTGCAATCACGTAGCCGCGGTCTTCGATCCACAGGTAGCTGCCATCTTTTTTGCGGCAGCGATATTCGACTTGGTAGTGGGGGGCGCGACGGTGGATGTAGTCGTCGAACAGCTTCATCACCTGGGGGTAGTCGTCCGGGTGAATCACGTTCTCCCAGATGAACACAGTGTTCTCTAGTGCATGGCGGTGATAGCCAAGCATTTCGTACCAGCCTGGATTGCGGTAGACGAAACCTGTGTTGGCATTCCAATCCCAGATCCCGTCACTGACCAGCTCCAGAACGGTGTGTAGCATGTCGGCGTTGAAGTGAGAGAAATCTTGCTTTAACGGATTAGTGTCGGAGGTATCGTTCATCTGTGCATTCCTTGCGAGGGCAGGCATTCAACGCCTACCCCTGTTGTCGCCGATACTCCGTGGCTGGAGCTACTGTACAACGGAGCCTGGATGCTTTGAATAGGGAAGGTGTACGGCGAAAGATTGATGGAAGATAGCTATTGCTTCGGCGCCACCATCCTCGTCTGCTCCTTCCCATCTGCGTTGTGCTGATAAATCGCGTCGGGCTGACCCTGCTCATTGAAAAATACTTGGCCAATCCCTGCCGAATTCCATAACCGCTCGCCGGCTTCGGCGTGCTCCGGAATATGGGGCACCACCTGCATGGTGCGACGGCGGGTGAACCAGTTGAGCGGCGAGCGCGGCGAGTAGAGCCAGCGATTAAGGCGGTCGAACCACTCTAGCAGGCGGGGTGGGAATTCGTTCTTGATACCGCTGCTGGTGATCTGCCAGATCCTGGGGCCGGCGTTGCGATGGCGGATCAGCACTTCGTAGACGAACGAGTAGTGCACGTCACCGGAGAGGATCACGTAGCTACCCGGCGTGCGGGAATGACGGAAGATATTGAGGATCACTTGGGCGGCTCCGCGATGGGCCATCCAGTTTTCGGCATCCACCAGCAAGGGGTGGCCGCACCAACTGAACACCTTCTGCACTGTCTCGATCAACTTGACGCCGAAGATTGGCGCGGGCGAGACGATGATGACCGAGGGGTGATCCAGCAGTTCCTGTTGCAGTTCGCTCAAGGCCTCCCAGTCCAGCAGGCCGGAAGGTTGTTTGAGGGTGAACTCGCTGCGCCAACGGCGAGTGCGGGTGTCGAGCACCACCAGGGCGGGGGTGGTGGGCAGTACGTAATGCCAGCGCTGGAATTTCAGCAACGTTTCGAGCAGTTCATCCTGCGCGCCCGCGTCCAAATGATTGGCTTTGGGCTGAGCCGTGAGGGCTTGGGTTTGGCTGACCAGTTCGCCAAACGCGTCCGGTTGGTTGCCCCAGCCCTGGCACAGCAAATAGGCAAGCAGGGCGTTGCCGATGATGCGCTTGGAGAAAGGGTGGCCGTAGGCAGTCTCCTCCCATTGGGCGCTAAGGTTCCAGTCGTCGGTGATGTCGTGATCGTCAAAGATCATCAAGGTCGACAGGTGGGCGAATACCCGCGCGACGCCCTGTAGGCCGTCGCGAAATTTATTGATCTGTACCTGTTCGCGCGCGTAGCGCTGGTGTCTTTCTACGTTCAGTTGCGCAGGTTGAGGTGCAATCAACGTCCAGGGCGTGGGCGACCATACCAGCAAGTACATTGCGATGACTTCAGCGAATGTCACCAGATGATTGTCGGCGGTGCTGCTGGTGAAGATGGGCTTTTTTACACCACCAAAGAAGCGTTCGCGCAGGGTTTCGTTGCTGTCCAGTGCGGGCAGCAAGTCGGCGCGATGGTAGTAGCTGGCGCTGTGCCTGTAGAGGCTGGCGCTGTCATCGACCACGGCGCCCTCCAGGTATTCATCGAACAGGCCCAGGCGTGCGATCAATGAATGTATCGCCCGCAGCATCGGCCCGGCCACATCATCGGCGTAGACCTGATCGCCGCTCATCATCAGCAAGGCTGGGCGATCGGTTGGGGTGTGGGCGTCTGCCAGCAGGCGGTCGACACACAGCAAACCCTCGTCGGCACTGTGATGGGGTTTGCGGCATGAGCCGTGCACCAACTGGTGGATACGGCTGTGCAACACGAAACTCGGAAGGTGGGCGTTGGCGTACAGCAGGTGCGGTGCCCAGTCAGCAATGCCGGTGCTGTCGAACAACAGGTCGTAGTCGATCGCCACGTCCAGGGGCAGTGCATCGTCCAGTGACACGTCGATCAAATGGATAAATGCCTGGCGCCCTACGGCCACAACCTGGCACTGGTCCAGGGTGATCTCCAGTGTCTGAGTTGGCAGATGCAATTTCAGCGTCAATTCAAGTGCGCGGCTTCCCACCAGCCACAACACCAGGCGCCGAGGTTCGAGACGCCGCAGCAGTGGGCCGGCCAGTACGGCGGGCAGTGTGTCGGGATGCGGCATGCAGGCAAGGATTCCATGCAGGGTGAACCGGCAAGATTAACCCCGTGAATGTCATCGTTTTGTTAAGGGCGAGCGTACGAAGGGCCGTGCACTGCCCTCCGTATAAGGCCGGTTAAAGCAGGCGGCCTTGCCCCAGGCTGTCTAGCCCACCGCCGTTTTTGCGTCGACGGTCATTGGCTGCCGTACTTCCAGGGTCAGCGGCATGCAGTTGCGTTTGTGTGTCGTCAATACTGCGCTTCCTGCGTTGGGGCTCTGCATCATCCTTCTGCAGCGGTGGGTAGTGAAAGTGGCCCAGCGAGTGGTTGATAGCGTTAAGCATGGATGTTTCCTTCTATTGGGTAGGGATTACTCCGCCTGTGAGAGCGAAGTGAGACCAAACTTATAGAGGGCGAAGCGGGCCAGCTATAAACGCGCTGCTGCAAGATATGACTGACGTGGGTAAACGCGCTTCAGACGTCATCAGAGGCGCACCGCCGCTCTCACGGTTTTACCGTGTCAGGTTGGCGAGACTTCAATTAACTTCGGCACCGTGAATCGGAACTCACTGCCACGCCCCAATTCACTTTCGGCAACGATCCTGCCGCCATGGGCCTGCACGATACCTTGCGTGATGTACAGCCCCAGGCCGCTTCCGGTCGGGTTGTTCTCCGCCTGGGTCCAGTAACGATCGAACACGTGAGGCAAGTGCTCGGGTGCAATGCCTTCTCCGGAGTCGCGCACCGAGAAGACGACGGCGTCGTCGGTGCTCATGGCGCTGATACCGATGCTGCCCTGGCGCGGGGTAAACTTGATGGCGTTGCCGATCAGGTTCGACAGCACCTGAAACAGGCGCTCGGGGTCGCCGTTGATCAGTAGGCCAGACTCGGCGTTGAACGACAGGTCGATGCCTTTTTCCATCGCCAGCGGTGCGAGCAGGGCGTAGGCCTCTTCAAACATCTGGCTCACGTCGAGCACCACCAGCTTGACCACATAGCGTCCGGCCTCGATTTTCGAGGTGTCGAGCAAATCTTCCAGCAGCACATTCATGCGCGCGGTCGCCTGTTGCATGGTGTCGATGGCCGAGGAAATCCGCCGTGAGGTGTGGGGACCATCGGAGCTGAAGGCGTTCTGCATCATGCCGCAGAGCATGGAGATAACCGTCATCGGGTTACGCAAGTCGTGTGACACCACTGCCACCAGCTCATCGCGGGCGCGCACGGCTTGTTGTTCGCGCAGTACCTGGCGAGCCAGGTCGTTTTCCAGGGCCGAGCGACGCAGGTCGTTGGCGGCGAAAAGGTCGCCATGGCTCCATTTGGAGGAGATGCCAGCCATCTCGACTTTCCAGATTTCAAACGAGGTACGTGGGCGAAGGCTTAGACCCGCGTCGGAATTTTCCAGGTTCAGTGGCTTTTTTGGGTCGCCGCTCCAGTGGATGTTCTCTTTGACTTCCGGGCGAAACCACAGCAAACCGTTGTCCACCGGCTTCGGCAGGCTCAAGGCCAGGACACCGCTGGCCACCTGCTGGTACTCGGAGGCCGGCGGATACACCGACGCCAGGTGATGACTGGCGAACACCGGCTCGCCGCTCATCTGCAACCATTTGTGCAACGCACGGATCTGCGCTGGCTCCGGGCAATTGCCATAGCGGCGCAGTTGCTTGTCTTCGATGATCGCAACGCCGCCCGAAACGGTCAGGTCCATCAGCAAGCGCGGTTGCTGGGCCAGGCCCCCGAACACGCTTTCTTGCGACGCTTTCATCGCTTGATCCAGCAGCGTCAGGGTCTCGACTTTCTCTTCACGCTGACGTGTCAGGTCCAAGGCCTCCATGGCGCTGATCTGCAACGACAAGACCTGGCCGATAGTCTGGCAGGCGGTGCGCAGGTCATTCGGCACCATCAGCGGTTCGCGGTTGCCGCAGCTGATCAGACCCCAAAGCTTGTCGCCTTTCATCAGCGAGATGCTCATGGACGACAGCACGCCCATGTTCTGCATGTACTGGCAGTGAATTGGCGACACGCTACGCAGGGTGGCGAAACTCAGGTCCAAGGGCTGCTCGGAGTCAGGGCGCAACTTGGGCAACAGCGGCACCGGCTCGTAGGCGGCGTTCGGGATGATGCGCAACCAATTGGTGCGATACAGCTCACGGGCCTGCTCCGGGATGTCGGACGCGGGGAAGAACAGCCCGTTGAACAGCTCCATGGAGGGTGACGACGCTTCGGCGATCACCTGGCCGTGACCTTCGTCTTCGAAGCGGTAGATCAGCACGCGGTCGTAGCCGGTCATGGCCTGGATTTCAGTCACGCTGATTTCGTACAGCGCTTGCAGAGTTTTCGCCGACTGCAAACGCTGCAGCATTTTGCCCAGGTCACTGGTGCGGCCGTTCAGTGCCCGTGGGCGGAAGTCCTTGAGCCGTGGTTCGAACTCCAGCACCAGCACATTCTGATGGCGGTGCAGCAGGCCTTCGAACTCCGCGCCGTTGAGCGTGACGTGCAGAGGTGCTGCGTCGAAAAACGTATTGTTTTCGGCCATGGCGCCGACGGCATTGGCGTGCTCGGTGCCTATCAGCGTGTGCAGCGGCTGGCCCAGCAACACTTCGGGTGCGTGCCCGAACAACGTGTCGACGTTGGCACTGACCTGGATGATATTCAGCCCCGGCTCCGATAACGTCAGCAGCACACCGTGGGGTTGGATCGCCCCCGGAAAGCGGATGGGCTCGTCGGCACAGTTGGCAAGCAGCTCTTCAAAATGTTCGGTTTTCATAGCAGTACCTTCTGGCTGTCGAGCCATTGCTCAAAGCAGCTGAATGTCGAACGGGCAGCATCCACCGCGCGCTGTTTGGCACGGGCATCCAGCGGCAGGCGCCCCAGGTAATCGAGAAAGTCTTTCCAGCGCCGACCTGTCTCGGCACCGTATACATCGAGAAACGCGCCACCGTTGTCAGCATTGACGCGCAGACGCTGGGCCATTTCCCGGCGCAGCACTTGGCCGCCGAGGGTCGCGCCTTCCAGCACGTACAGGGCACCGAGGCAGGCGGCGGGGGTGTCAAGGGGCGGGAGCTCGGCGCAGCGGGGCAGGGCGTCAATAGCCTGCTCATCCAAGCCCAGCGCGTTGAGGTCATTCAGTAGAGTCGGCGTTTTCGTACGCACCCCCTGGTCGAAGCCTTCAGGGATCAAATCGCATTCGTACAGCGCCGCTTCCATTGGCCCATAAAACCCGTAATACGCCTGCAATAAGCGCTGATACCAATCGGCATCCATGCGCTCGGAGAAAAACGGCAGGCGCTTTTCCAACGTCACATGCAGCAGGGCCGTACCTGTGCGCAACGTTTCTAGCAAAGAGGGCGCGCCGACGTCATGGGCCTGTGAATGCATTCAGTGAGCTCGAACTGTGGGCCTCTCGGCCATGAATGACGCATTTAAATCGGCGATAATTCTACACAACTAATGGCGGGCAGCTGTACGCGCAAAGCGAAAAGGCTGACCAGCGGATTAGAAAAGTCGCTGCTTGTTCATTCAGAGACCGCAGCGCATGCGGTGAAGTTCGGCTGAAATGATGTCGCGACGCTATCAATGCATGGACAGCCCCTTCTGGGTCAACGCCGCTTGCACACAGTCGATCAGGTGCTCAGTGCTCCAGGGTTTAGGCAAGAAACGCACCGATCCACCTAGTTGTGCTGCAATACTGGTGTTTCCGGACGTCAACACCACCGGCACCGTTGGCCACCGATGCGCGACCACTCGGCTCAAGTCATAACCGTTGAGCAAACCTGGCATCTGCACATCGCTGACGATCAGGTGCACCGGGTCATCCTCGCGCTCCAAATAAATCATTCCCTCATCCGCCGAAGGAAATGACGTCACGACCGCCCCAAAATCTTCCAGTACATCCACCATCAACGTCCGAATGATTTCGTCGTCTTCCAATACTAATATCGATGGCTGAGCCATGATCGTTACTCCACCATCAGGGTTCATAAGGTGGAGTGGGTCAGGAATGTAAGAGTTTCGATGCAAAGGTTTTTTGCCGATGGATGGTCGTGTTGTGGCACGGTTTGGTGCACTGGGCTGGCTAGCAGGCATAATTGCACCACCGTTGCTGCCAGCAGCACTCGATGTGGAGCACCCTATGAAATATACCGCCTCACTGGCGCTGATTCTTGCCGCTGGTATGTCCAGCCCCCTGACCTATGCTGCGGGTGACGCCGAAGCTGGCGGCAAACTTTTCACCAAGACCTGCGGCGGCTGCCACAGTGTCGGCGAGGGTGCACGCGGTGGTTTCGGCCCTGAACTCAACGGCATCATCGGCCGACCTGCGGGGATTACCACTGACTATCAGTATTCCGATGCGATGAAAAACTCCGGTGTGGTCTGGACCCGGGACAAACTCGCCGCCTACATCGAGGCGCCGAAGAAGGTGGTAAGGGGTACGCGGATGATCTTCTGGGGCATTAGTGATCAGGAAAAAATCGAGAACATCCTGGCGTACCTGGAAACCTTCCAGCCCAAGTGATCGGTGTCGATCGAAGCCTAAGGGCGCCACCTTACAAAACCCAGAGGCACGCTGATGGACCGGCAACTGCTCAAGCTCGCCCGCAACAAACAGCTGGCGCACCCCGCGATGCTCGACGAGTTCGACATCAACGATTGGATTGCAAAGTATCAGGCGCTTTATCCAAGGCACAGCCTCGAAAGAGGCTTTCTGGAAGGTGCACGCTGGTTGAACAGCCAATTTAAACGGGTGCAGAGCAGCCGTCTGCACTATTCGTTCAGTACAAATGAGCCGCTGACATATGACGCGCTGATCAGCGCACATATCGGGGCGGCCAATCACTTCTTCTGCGCAATGGCCGCCGAGGCGCTGCAGGCCGTCAAGGCCAACCCGGTAGCGTCCCTTGAAGAGCACCTTTCATTCCGATCTTCGTTGACTAACGGTGAGTCCGGCCTGCCACCGGATCATCTCAATATGTTGCGCCTGGATTCGCTCTGCGGGCCGATCTGGGATCTGTATCAAAACCGCCATGACCTGCGTGTGCTGTTCCCCGACAATTGCCCGCATATGCTCAGTGCTATCAACTTTTTTGCCTATGAAAGCGATTTGGTGCAACTGACCCATAGTTTCAAAAAAATCTGGCAGGAGTTGTTGTACGGCGGCATGGAATTTTTTGCCGATTCCAAAGGCGTGCTGCTCTCTTCTGCGTCGGAGCATCTGGATCTGGTCAAAGTGATTTATGAATACCGCCGTGATCACCACAACGGTACCAACGGTCTGAGAATTTCCGGTGAAATTCAGCAGGGTCGCCAAAACTATGCGCCTCAGCTTGGGGGGCAGCGCTATATCAAATGCGCCGGCACTGGCGCGTTATCGATCGGCAAGTGGTCTGAATTAAGCGACAGCGTCCAGACAGCCGCGCTTTATGCGTACCTGTCGCCGTATTACATGATCGACGAGTACCTGCATCCGTTGTTCGATGCTTCTCCCGAGCCCGCTATAAAAAGTATCGAGTGCCAGAACCTGCTGCATATCTGGCTGCACCTTTCGGTGATCGCGGCTCAACTTAAAGAACACTATGCTCAGATGTCTGCGCCGCAGCAGTGGGAAGATCTGCTCAAGCTGTGTCCGCGGTTCTCCCGTGAAACGCTTGCTGCGCGGCTTGCAGAGTGCACTGGGCTCGCGTCTGAACAGGTCGATGCGGCCATTGATCTGCTCATTTATGAGGCCAAGAGCCTGCAGCATGACCTGTGGTCGCGACCGTTGGTGAAGGTGGATGACGACGTGCTGATTCCGATCAGTGCGCCGTTGACGGCCAGCATCTCCAGGAATTTTGATATCTGGCTCAACATCATCGACCCCAAAGGCAAGCAGCGCGGACGATTGTTTGAACGTTACCTGCTCGCGGTGTTGGAAGATTGTCGCAGAACTAATCCGATCATGGCGGACTTGAAGTGGTTGGGGGCGGTTAAGTTCAGAGGAACGTCCAATGTTGTCGAGGAGATCGACCTAGTGTTCTCGTTTGGCAGGCTGCTGGTGGTGTGCGAACTGCGCAGTCGGCGAGCACCGATAACGCCGCTGGATTACCACAACGATTTTTCCGATAACAATGGCATCACCCATAAAACCCGCCAGGCGCGCCGAAAAGCCCAGCATATTCAGCAAGCACTGGGGGCATTTTGCAGCCAGTATTTTCCTCACCTCAGCGACGCGTCCGAAGTCACTGTGCTGCCGCTGGTGATCGTCAGTGGTCCTTACCACGCCGGTTTTGCATGTGACGACGTGCCCATTCTGGACGCCCACTTGCTCAGGCATTTTCTCAAGGATGGCGAAGTTCGGTTTGGAGGACGTGCGGACTCCGATACCGCGTACGACTACGGCTATGCCCTGTATAACGATGTCGAAGGCGCACAGCGTGAGTTCGCAGGTTATGCTGCGAGCCCGGCCTTGATCAGGATTTACCGAGCCATGGCCCAGCCCCGTCTGCACCGGTACCCCCTGCGGGGCGAGCAGGCTCAGCCGGTGCGGAGTCTGTTCTACGAGCTTTCAGGTTTCAGCTTCGAGGAACAATTGGCTGTAGCGCAGTCGGTTTCAGGCGGCAAGCTGCGCAAAATTGAAGGTGACAAAGTGTGGAACATTGCCAGTGAGCCCTAGTCTATTCGTCACCCTCATTCGATAAGGACATCCCCCGTGAAGCGAGTCGCGCTGCTCTCCATCGCCCTGGCCCTGGGCGCCTGCCAATCCAACCAACGCGACTCATCGCCCAGCCTGCTCAAGGACGGCATTCAGTTTCGCCAGAAAACCGTGGCTGTGGATGCGGAACACGCCAAGGTCATCATGAAGTCCAGTGGCGGCACTCCCGCCGTCGACTTCTCGATCAGCCGCGAAGGCGACCCCGACTCACGCATGGAAGCCCTCGGTAAGGTGATGGACACCGGCGAAGGCAAGGTCTTCAACTGGATCGCCAAGCTCAACCAAACCGTCGCCAGCGCCACGCTCAAGCGTTTTCCACAACTGGAAATCCAGGCCGACCCCGGCAAGAAACTCACTGTATCGGGTTACGCGAACGACACCCGCACCGGTTACTACTACACCTGCGGGCCGGAGATAAATACGTTCCGCCCGGAGAAGGCAAAAGTGTATCTGGTGGAATTCCAATTCAAGGGCTCGGGGTGTGAGCAGCATGTGTATGACGTGACGGATCCGGCGAATCGGGTACCGGTGGCTGAGGCGGGGAGTGGGGTTAAGTCGGGTTGAGGGTTAGCCGCGGTGCGGTAGACCCTGCGGGCATACCACACCGTTGAGGGTGTGGGTGCAGCAGTTGCAGAAGGAGGGCATCTGCTCGGGCGTCAGCTGTGGGGAATATTTCGATTTTCGTTTGTTTCGATCATGTCCTGCCTCGTGGGTGTATGCCGTTTTGCTCGCGGATCTGTATCTAACGCGCGCATTTTGAACGCCCTACCATGGGGGCCAAGCCGACAACCTTGGCCAAATGTTTCGCGTCGACAAACGAACACCCCAGGAGTCCAACAATGCCTGAACTGTCCAGTTGGCTGGCCTACGCGTTTATCTCCCTCGGCATGGTGCTGACGCCCGGCCCGAACATGATTTACCTGATTTCACGCTCGATCTGCCAGGGCCGCACCGCCGGGTATATTTCTCTGGCAGGTGTGGCGTTGGGTTTTCTGGTTTACATGCTGTGCGCCGCCTTGGGTATCACGGCCTTGGTCATGGCGGTGCCATTTGCCTACGACGCGCTGCGCTTCGGCGGTGCGTTGTACCTTGCATACATGGCTTGGCAGGCGATCAGGCCAGGCGGACGCTCACCATTCCAGGTGCGAGAGTTGCCCAAGGACAGCCCACGCAAGCTGTTCACCATGGGCCTGGTGACCAACCTGTTGAACCCCAAGGTGGCGGTGATGTATTTGTCGTTACTGCCGCAGTTCATCGACCCGAACGGCCATGGCAGTGTGTTGACGCAATCCCTGGCGCTGGGCTTTACGCAGATTTTTATCAGCGTGAGCGTCAATGCGGCGATTGCTGCCATGGCGGGTTCGATCGCGGTGTTTTTCGTTACCCGGCCGGGTTGGCAGGTGGTGCAGCGCTGGCTGATGGGGTCGGTGCTGATGGGGCTGGCGGTGCGGATGGCGGTTGAAGGGCGGCGGTAGGGTGCCTCACTGGATGTCTTTGAGGTAATCCTGCAGGTGGGTCAGTGGCCCGCGCAGTTCATCCAACTGAGCCGCGTTTTGCACATCACTCGCCAACCGTTGCAGCTCGCGACCCATCACCGTATCGGTCCCGCCCAATGCCTCAAGTGCTTGATCAACACATTCCGCGAGTTTGGATTGAATAACGGCCAGATCCCCCTGCCGCACCAACAACCCGAACACTTCCCGGTCATACCGATCCATCACCGGATCATCCCGCAAAACCGGGCTGCCACCGTCCGTCTCGTGCACCAGCTTCAGTGCAAAAAGCGCAACCGCTTCCAGCGTCAATTCCATGGTTTCGGTTCCTCGGTGTTTTGGAGGGAGAGTGGGGGAGGGCGATGATCACTGTTCTGCGCATGAAAAAAAAGACCCCATGCCGCGAACGGGTCAGCTCCCGCCAACGCAACGTCATCCGCCCGAGCAACGATATTGAATGGCTATGTTGCAACTCGCCGTGCCAAATGCACCCGGTCACCAGACGGAGGCGGTGCAAGGCTCAACCCATTACAAGGACGCAAACACGCATGCAGTCACTCCCCCCCCAAGCATCCACAGACACGCGAGCTGGCTTAAGCCGGCCTATGGATTAATCGATGATTTATCGCGGCGCAGGCTGGCTGACGTTGTTTACACCGGTGGTGATGGCGCGGCTATTGATGTGGCTGTGGCCCGACCCCAGCGTCAAACCCGGCAACACATCGCTGATGCACTGAACTGACAGCCGCACGCCGATGGCGTCCGCCACCACTTCTTTTTCATGCCGATGCAGTGGCCGGCGCTGGTGATCATGGTGGGCTGCACACTGATTGCCTTGCTGAAATAACCCAACCGGCCGCTAGGCCAGGCCGGCCGCGTCTCGACCTGTTCAAGGCTGCCACGGTAAGTGGTGTGAGCGAGCGGGCGACGCCAGCCTCAGATCCACTGGTCATTCACAGCCGTACGCTCCCCACCTTCATGCCCGGTGTTCAAGATGCCCCGTGGCTCGATCATCATCAGCTTGGTCTCGCCTTCAGCGGCTGTGCGGTGCTCTACGCCACGCGGGACAACGTACAGCTCACCCGGTGCGACATAAACCGGGCCGTCTGGGAGGTCGATACGCAGGGTGCCTTCAAGTACCAGAAAGGCTTCGTCGGTTTCGGGGTGGGAGTGCCAGATGAACTCGCCTTCGATGCGTACTACTTTGAACTGGTAGTCGTTCATTTCGGCGACGACGCGTGGGCTCCATTGTTGGTCGATCAGGTCGGCTTTTTGGGTGAGATTTATGGGTTTTGTCGGGGGCTGCGGCTGAGGCATGACGGATACTCTGCTAGACAAGAGTCGTCAGGTTAGCGAACGAGGGGGCGAGGGCGCTTGTACGATCCTGCAAGCAGTCTGAGCGTGTCGGCTGGCGTCGCCTACACTTAACTTCCCGCTCATTCACACATCGGTCACAAACCAGACGGAAGGCATACACCAGACCTAAAGTTGCGGCGTAAAGAGCGGATAAACTCTATGTCGTTTACATGCGCAACACTGTTCAAGGACCGAATTCATGCCTCAGCGCTCATCCAGCCGCATGCACCTTCCCGCTTATCCTCGTTTCCGTTGGTTCGCCTTGATCCCAGTCGTGCCGGCCGTTTTGTGGATACTCGTGCAATCAACCTCGATGGCCAATCTGCTGGCCTGCACGGCAGTGGTGATGATCGGCCTGGGTGCCTGTGCCTGGAGCGCGGTTGCACAGCGCAACGCAATGCAGCGAGCGATTGCGCAGGCGCAGGCAAGCCAGTCAAGTGCGCATGCCCATAACGGCATGGCCTCCCGCGCACAGCTCGATGAGGTATTGCTGGGCGCCATGCCCATCTGGGCCAAGCAGGTGGAAAGCTCGCGCGATCAGACCGAAGAAGCGATCGTGAGCCTGGCGAACCGTTTCACCGGGATCGCCACACGCTTGCAGGAAACGGTACAAGCGTCGCAGCACGCGGCCGGCGAACTGGACGGGCACTCCGCCGACGGTGCGCTTGAGGTGCTGGCGCGCAGTGACAGCGAGTTGAGCCAGGTGATCAATTCGCTCAAGGCCACTCAAGCCAGCCGTGATCAGACCCTGGCTCAGGTGCGCAGCCTGACCGCCTACACGGGCGAACTGCGCACCATGGCCGCTGATGTGGCGGCGATTGCCGCACAAACCAACCTGCTGGCCCTCAACGCGGCCATCGAAGCGGCGCGTGCCGGTGAGGCCGGTCGCGGCTTCGCGGTGGTGGCCGATGCGGTGCGCAGCCTGTCGAGCAAGTCCAGTGAAACGGGCCAGCAGATGTCGGCGAAGGTCGACATCATCAATAACGCCATTACTCAATTGGTGCAGGCCGCGTCCAGCAGCGCCGACCAGGACAGCCATTCTGTGGCGGAGTCCGAAAACAGTATTCAAGTGGTGCTCACACGTTTCCAGAGCATCACTGGGCGCCTGGCCGAATCCGCCGACCTGCTCAAGCAGGAAAGCTACGGCATCCGGGATGAGATGACCGAGGTGTTGGTCAACCTGCAATTCCAGGATCGGGTCAGCCAGATCCTCAGTCACGTGCGCGACAACATGCACGCCCTGCATGACCATCTCGTGCAGGCCAACCAGGCCCCGGACCAGCCGCTGGCCATCGACGCCCGCCAATGGCTGGCGCGCATGGAAGCCACCTACGCCACCGATGAGCAACGGCGCCTCCATCATGGCGAGGCGGCTGTGCAGCAGAATTCTCAAGACATCACTTTCTTTTAGGAGCGCATCATGGCGAAGAATGTATTAGTGGTCGACGACTCCAGCAGCGTGCGGCAAGTGGTTGGCATCGCCTTGAAAAGCGCCGGTTACGACGTGATCGAGGCCAGTGACGGCAAGGACGCCCTGAACAAGCTGACCGGGCAAAAAGTGCACCTGATCATCAGTGACGTGAACATGCCTAACATGGATGGCATCACCTTCGTCAAGGAGGTCAAGAAGCTGGCCAACTACAAGTTCACACCGATCATCATGCTGACCACCGAGTCTCAGGAATCGAAGAAGGCCGAAGGCCAGGCCGCGGGCGCCAAGGCGTGGGTGGTCAAGCCGTTCCAGCCGGCGCAGATGCTGGCGGCGGTCTCCAAATTGATCCTGCCCTGACACCCGGCGCCAGGGAGACCAACATGCCGATCACTCACGAAACAATCGACGGCACCGCCCATGTGGGCATCGACGGCGAACTCACGATCTACACCGTCGCTGAACTGGCGGGCGCGTTGTTGTCGCAGATGGGCGCGGCGCCGCGCCTGGACCTGGACCTGTCCCAGGTCACGGAAATGGATGGTGCCGGCCTGCAGTTGCTGGCAGTCATCCAGCGTGAAGCCGGCATTGCCGGCACCGCCTTGAGTGTGACCGGCCAGAGCCAGGCGGTCATGCAGGCGCTCCAACTGTGTCGCAGCGCCGCGCTTTAATCGGCACTGCCCCGTTCATTGATCGACAAGGAAAGTCCAGGTGAGCATCAATCTCGATCAGGCACTGCAGACCTTCATCGTCGAGGCCCGCGAACTGCTGCAGGCCATGGAGCAATCCCTGCTGCAGTTGGAACGCGACCCCGGCGACCAGGATGCCATCGGCGCGATTTTCCGCGCCGCGCACACCATCAAGGGTTCCGCCGGGTTGTTCGGCCTCGCGCCGATCGTGGGGTTCACGCATATCGTCGAAGACGTTCTCGACCGACTGCGCGACGGCAGTGTGGCGGTGGACGCTGCCTTGATCGCGCTGCTGCTCAAGTGCGGCGACCATATGCTTGAACTGATCGACGTGATTGCCAGCCGCGGTGAGGCGCCGACCCCAGCCGCGCTGGAGCGCGGTGAGACCTTGCGCGAGGCGCTGAGCGACTATCAGCCGCTGCGCACCGCCACTGCCGACGTCGTACCCGCTGCGGTGGACGACGACCCGGGGGGCGAAGTGCTTTGGCATATTTCTCTGCGCTTTGGCGTGGAGGTGTTCCGTAATGGCATGGACCCGCTGTCGTTCCTGCGTTACCTCGATACGCTGGGGCACATGGTGCAGGTCACCACCCTGACCGACAACATCCCCGCCCTGGAGAGCTGGGACCCGGAAAGCTGCTACCTGGGCTTCGAGATCGACCTGCGGTCGACGGCCAGCCATGCCACGCTCAACGAAGTGTTCGACTTCGTGCGCGACGACTGTGACGTGCACATCCGCGCGGTCGACGAAACGCCGGAAAGCAGCGTCGCCATCGGCATTGACTTGATCGCACAAGCCGAGCAAGGTCCGGCTCCCGCCTCGCCCCAGCGCCTGCCGGCGAACAGCGAGGCGAAAACCCGCGACGGCAGTTATGTGCGGGTCAACGCCGACAAGCTCGACGAGTTGATCAACCTGGTCGGCGAATTGGTGATCGCCAGCGCCGGCGCAAGCCTGTTGGCGCGTTCCTGTAACAACGACCCGCTGCAGGAGGCCACTTCGACGGTGTCGGGGCTGGTGGAAGAGATCCTCGATGGCGCCCTGCACCTGCGCATGATCCCCATCGGCGACACGTTCAACCGCTTCCGCCGCGTGGTGCGCGATGTCAGCCAGGAACTGGGTAAGGACATCGAGCTGATCATCAGCGGCGCGGAAACCGAGCTGGACAAGACCGTGGTAGAGAAGATCGGCGACCCGCTGATGCACCTGCTGCGCAACGCCATGGACCACGGTATCGAAAGCGCCGATGTGCGACGTTCGGCGGGCAAGTCGAGCAAGGGTCATCTGAGCCTCAATGCTTATCACGACTCCGGAAGCATCGTCATCGAAATCGCCGATGACGGCGCCGGGCTCAACCGCGACCGCATTCTGGAAAAAGCCCAGGAACGCGGGCTGGTGGCCAGCGGCGCGGTGCTCACCGACCAGGAGATCTACAACCTGATCTTCGAAGCGGGTTTCTCGACCGCCGAGGCCGTGACCAACCTGTCCGGGCGCGGCGTCGGCATGGACGTGGTCAAGCGCAATATCACCTTGTTGCGCGGCACCGTCGACCTCGACAGCCGTCCCGGCCAGGGCACCGTGGTGCGCATTCGCTTGCCGCTGACCCTGGCGATCATCAATGGCTTCCTGGTCGGCATCGACCAATCCACCTACGTGATTCCCCTGGACATGGTCCAGGAATGTATCGAGCTGGATGAACACCAGCGCCAGTCCAGCCGCGACACGGGCTATCTGGACCTGCGTGGCGAGGTGTTGCCGTTGGTGCACCTGCGTGACCACTTCAGCCATGAAGGCCCCGTTGCCCGACGCCAGAATGTGGTGGTGGTGCGCTACGCCGAGCATAAGGCCGGGCTGGTGGTGGATGACCTGCTCGGTGAGTTTCAGACCGTGATCAAACCCTTGGGCAAGTTGTTCGGCGCACTGCGCGGTATCAGTGGCTCGACCATCCTGGGCAGCGGCGCGGTGGCCCTGATCCTGGATGTACCGGCACTGCTCAATCAAATCGTACAACTGGAAGCCCGCACGTCCATGGCGCCTCAGTCGCCACCGGTCGTCGCCCGCTGATGTCTTTGCAATTCCATGGAGGTTCTCCGATGAAATGGTTCTACGATCTTAAAATTTCCACCAAGCTGATCAGTTCGTTCCTGGTGGTACTGGCGCTCACCGGGGCCATGGGCGGCTTCGCTATCCTTCAACTCGGTGCCGTCAACCATGCCGCCCAGGACATTAAGGGCAACTGGATGCCATCCATGCGCGCAGCGGCAGGCATGCGTTTTTATGCCGCCAACTATCGCTTGAAAGAAAACCGCCACATCGGTACCGAGATGGCCGAAGAAAAGGCCCAGGCCGAACGCGAGGCCACCGAGGCGCGCCAGCAGTTCGAAACCCGCATGCAGACCTACGAGCAATTGGTGTCGAACGATGACGATCGTCAACTCCTGCTCAGCGTGAAAAGCGCGTGGGACGCCTACATTGCGAGCAGCAAGCAGGTCCTGGAGTTTTCCCGTCAGAACCAGGAGGTCCAGGCCCGCAGTTTGCTCAGGGGGCAATCCAGAGGGCATTTCGATGAGGTGACCAACCGCCTGCAGAAAATGGTCGAGCTCAATGACGCCGGCGCGACTGCCGCGGGTGACAAGGGCACGGTGCTGTATGAAAGCTCACGCGTGTCGATCATCGCGGTACTGGTCGCGTCCCTGTTGATCGGTCTGGGCCTGGCGATATTCATCGCGCGGATCATTTCCCGCCCGTTGCGCCAAGCAGCGAGCGCCGCCGAGCAATTGGCCGAAGGCAACCTTAACGCACACATCGAGCCAGGTGGCAAAGATGAAACCGGCATGGTGCTCAACGCCATGCGCAATATGGTCGGCAAGCTGGCACATATCATCGGCGAAGTGCGTAACGCCTCCGATAACCTCGCCAGCGCCTCCGAACAGGTCAGCGCCACCGCGCAATCGATGAGCCAGGCCACCAGTGAGCAGGCCGCCAGTGTCGAGGAAACCAGTGCGTCGGTCGAGCAGATGAGCGCCAGCATCAACCAAAACACCGAAAACGCCAAGGTCACTGATGGCATGGCCAGCAAAGCTGCCAAGGAAGCCACCGAGGGCGGCGAATCGGTACAGCAGACGGTGGTGGCGATGAAGAAAATCGCCCAGCGCATCAGCATCATCGATGACATCGCCTACCAGACCAATCTGCTCGCGCTCAATGCCGCCATCGAGGCCGCTCGGGCCGGCGAGCACGGCAAGGGTTTCGCCGTGGTGGCCGCCGAAGTGCGCAAGCTGGCCGAACGCAGCCAGGTGGCCGCCCAGGAAATCGGGGAACTGTCTTCCAGCAGCGTGGACATGGCCGAGAAAGCCGGCAAGTTGCTCGACGAAATGGTGCCTTCCATCAACAAGACGTCCGACCTTGTGCAGGAAATCAGCGCTGCGTCCGAAGAACAGGCCGCCGGTGTCGCCCAGATCAACACGGCGATGACCCAGCTCAACCAAGTGACCCAGCAAAACGCTTCGAGCAGCGAAGAACTGGCGGCCACGGCCGAAGAAATGAGCAGCCAGGCCGAGCAACTGCAACAGGCCATGAGTTTCTTCGTGCTGGATTCAGCGTCCAAGGCCGCGGTGCAAAGCAACAGCGTGGACGGCCCCGGCAGCACGCCCAACCGTCAGCCGCCACGCACTAAACCAACGGCGCCGCGCAAGGCCTTCGCCTACACCATGGCCAGTGCCCCGGACGAATCGGATTTCACCCGCTTCTGATCGCACGATCGATGCGGGCCTACAAGGGAGAGTAGTGACATGGGCGCAGTAATGACGACTCGGCAGACCGCGGTGGCGGTCGATGAGGATGCGCAGTACCTGACCTTCATGCTGGGCGGCGAAATGTTCGCCATCGGCATCCTGGGGATCAAGGAAATTATCGAATACGGTAGCCTGACCGTGGTGCCGATGATGCCCGCTTTCGTGCGCGGGGTAATCAACCTGCGCGGCGCAGTGGTGCCGGTGGTGGACTTGTCGGCGCGCTTTGGTCGGGCCAACTCAGCGATCACCCGGCGCTCCTGCGTGATCATCATCGAGGCGAGTACCGAGGACGGCCAGCCACAGGACATCGGGCTGCTGGTCGATACGGTGTCTGCCGTGCAGGAAATCCCGACCACGCAGATCGAACCGCCACCCAGCTTCGGTGCGCGAATTCGCGCGGATTTCATCAGTGGCATGGCCAAGGTCGACGGCAAATTCGTGATCGTGCTGGAAGTGGACAAGGTGCTGTCCATCGACGAGATGTCCAGCCTCGCCGAGGCCGGCCAGGCGCCAGCCCCTGACCTCGACCCGCGTTGAGGCTCGATCATGTCAGACACCGTCTCAATCGACGATCGTGAATTCGGTCAGTTCCAGACCTGGCTGTACCGCGCGGCCGGCATCAACCTGTCGCCGGCCAAGAAAGCCTTGGTGGCCGGGCGCCTGTTCAAGCGCCTCAAGCACTATGAGCTGCAGAGCTATGGTGAGTATTTCAAGCTGATCATGAATGACCAGCGCAAGGGCGAACTGCAGGTTGCGCTGGATTTGCTGACCACCAACGAAACCTATTTTTTTCGCGAGCCCAAGCACTTCGACTTCCTGCGTCAGCACGTGCTGCCCCAGGCCACGCCGGGCCGGATGTTTCGCGTGTGGAGCGCGGCCAGTTCCACAGGTGAAGAGCCCTACAGCCTGGCGATGACCCTGGCCGAAAGTCTCGGCACCACGCCCTGGGAAGTGATCGGCTCGGACATCAGCTCCCAGGTGCTGGCCAAGGCGCGCACGGGGCATTACTCAATGGAACGCATCGAGACCTTGCCCCAGCCGCTGCTGGTCAAGTACTGCCTCAAGGGCATGGGGCGCCAGGAGGGCACCGTCTTGATCGACAAGGCCTTGCGCAGCCGCGTCAATTTTGTCCAGGTCAACCTTAACGAAGCGCTGCCGGCCCTGGGGGAGTTCGAGGTGATCTTCCTGCGCAACGTGATGATTTATTTCGATCAGCAGACCAAGCGCCAGGTGGTCGCGCGCCTGCTGCCGCTGCTCAAACCTGGTGGTTACTTGATCATCAGTCACTCCGAAAGCCTCCACGGTGTCAATGACACCTTGAAGCTGGTGGCGCCGTCGATTTACCGCAAGCCATGAAAAAGCCTGTCGGTACGGCCGAAGTGGTATTGGCACCTGGCCAAGTCAGCTTTGCGACGCAGCCGACGCGCCTGCGTACCTTGCTCGGCTCCTGCGTGGCGATCACCTTTTGGCATCCGCAACTGCGGATCGGCGGCATGTGTCACTTCATGCTGCCGGGGCGCCTGCGCAATCATCAGCCCCTGGATGGCAGGTACGCCGACGAAGCCCTGGAACTGCTGCTGCGCCACGCAAAGGTCAATGGCACGCATGCACGGGATTACCAGGTCAAGTTGTTCGGCGGCGGCGAGATGTTTCCTGATTTGCAGCGCCGCCTGCCGACGCAGGACGTGGCCAGCCTGAATATTCGCGCGGCACTGGCCCTGGCCGAGCGCTATCACCTGCACCTGACCGCCCAGGACATGGGCAGTACCGGTTACCGCACGATCATGTTCGACCTGTGGAGCGGCAGCGTCTGGGTTCGTCACCAACCAATGGGAATAGTTAAAGAAGATGCCTAACAAAAAAATCAGTGTGTTGCTGGTCGATGATTCGGCTGTGGTGCGCCAGGTACTGCTGGCGATTCTCAGCGATACGCCGGATATCCACGTCATGGGGGCGGCTTCCGACCCGATTTTCGCCATGGACAAACTCGCCCGGGAATGGCCGGATGTGATCGTGCTGGACATCGAAATGCCGCGCATGGACGGCATCACGTTTCTCAAGAAAATCATGAGCGAGCGGCCGACGCCGGTGGTGATCTGTTCCTCGTTGACCCAGAAAGGCGCGGAAACCTCACTGCAGGCGCTGTCGGCGGGTGCGGTGGAAATCATCACCAAGCCCTCAACCGGCTTAAAGAGTTTCCTGATTGAGTCGGCGGCCGAGTTGGTGGCAGCGATCCGGGCCGCAGCGAACTCCAACGTCAGGAACCTGGGAAAGCGCAGCGTCAGCCCGCCAATGACCCCGGCCAGCAAACTCAGTGCCGATGCGATCCTGCCCGCCGCCAATGGCCATGCGATGGCCCAGACCACCGAGCGTATCGTCGCCATCGGCACCTCCACCGGCGGCACTCAAGCGCTGGAAGCCGTGCTGACGGCACTGCCGCGAGTGTGCCCGGGTATGGTGATCGTGCAGCACATGCCCGAGAAGTTCACCGCTTCGTTCGCCGAGCGTCTCAACAGCGTGTGCGAGATCGAGGTGCGCGAAGCGCGCAACAACGACCGTATCCTGCCTGGCCTGGCCCTGATCGCCCCTGGCGGCAAGCACCTGATGGTCACCCGCAGCGGTGCCTATTATCACGCTCAGGTTATCGATGGACCGCTGGTCAACCGCCATCGGCCTTCCGTGGATGTGCTATTTCGTTCAGTGGCCCGGTTCGCCGGCAGGAATGCCACCGGCATCATCATGACGGGCATGGGCGACGACGGCGCGCGCGGGCTCAAGGAAATGCTCGAGGCCGGGGCCGCCACGGTCGCCCAGGATGAAGCCAGTTGTGTGGTGTTCGGCATGCCCAAGGAAGCCATCAAACTCAACGCCGCTCAGCGCATCATGGCGCTGGAGGATATTTATCTGGCGATCCTGCATAAGTGAGGGGGCAGGGTGACGTGGCGGGTGTGTAGGCAGGTGGTTTGAGGATGTTGGGGCTGGCGCTATCGCAGGCAAGCCAGCGCCCACAGTGGATCGTGTTTCAGGTGTGGGGTGGGAGGTGAGTCGTTATTCCGCCGACAAGCCACTTTTCTACAGGCGAAAAAAAAGACCTTGAATTTCAAGGTCTTTTTTTAAGATGGTGCCCCGAGGGAGAATCGAACTCCCACTTCTTTCGAAAACGGATTTTGAATCCGCCGCGTCTACCAATTCCGCCATCAGGGCTCAATGGCGGCGAAGTATAGAGATGAGATTACCGTTGGTCAATCACGTTTCATGGTCAATTTTCACTATTTCCGCTAGACTTCCCGGCCCTGCTAGACGAACCCCATCATGCGCGTTGCTGACTTTACTTTTGAGCTCCCTGATTCGCTGATCGCTCGCCACCCTTTGGCCGAGCGTCGCGCCAGTCGACTGCTGACCCTGGACGGGGTGAGCGGTGCCCTCGCACACCGTCAATTCACTGATTTGCTTGAGCATTTGCGCCCAGGCGATCTGATGGTGTTCAACAATACCCGGGTAATTCCGGCGCGGCTGTTTGGCCAGAAAGCTTCCGGCGGCAAGCTGGAAATTCTGGTGGAGCGGGTGCTGGACAGCCATCGTGTGCTGGCCCATGTGCGCTCCAGCAAGTCGCCGAAACCGGGCTCGATCATCTTGATCGATGGCGGTGGCGAAGCCGAGATGGTGGCGCGTCATGATGCGCTGTTCGAGCTCAGGTTTGCCGAAGAAGTGTTGCCATTGCTGGAGCGCGTCGGCCATATGCCGTTGCCGCCTTATATAGATCGCCCTGACGAAGACGCGGACCGCGAGCGCTATCAGACGGTTTACTCCCAACGCCCTGGTGCCGTGGCTGCGCCGACGGCCGGGCTGCATTTCGACCAGCCGCTGCTGGATGCGATTGCCGCCAAGGGCGTCGAGACGGCTTATGTGACTCTGCACGTGGGGGCCGGTACGTTTCAGCCGGTGCGTGTGGATAACATCGAAGACCACCATATGCACAGCGAGTGGCTGGAAGTCAGCCAGGGCGTCGTTGACGCGGTTAACGCGTGCAAGGCGCGCGGCGGGCGAGTGGTGGCCGTGGGCACCACCAGCGTGCGTTCGCTGGAGAGTGCGGCGCGTGATGGCGTGCTCAAGCCGTTCAGTGGCGACACCGATATCTTTATTTACCCAGGCCGGCCGTTCCATGTGGTCGATTGCCTGGTGACCAACTTTCACTTGCCGGAATCCACGCTGTTGATGCTGGTGTCGGCATTTGCCGGTTACCCGGAAGCCATGGCCGCTTATCAAGCCGCCATCGCTAACGAGTACCGTTTTTTCAGCTACGGTGATGCGATGTTTATCACCCGCAATCCGGCGCCGCGCGGCCCAGAGGAACAATCATGAGTCGTATGTCGTTTGAATTGTTGGCCACCGATGGCAAGGCCCGTCGTGGTCGCCTGACCTTCCCGCGTGGCACCGTGGAGACCCCAGCTTTCATGCCGGTTGGTACCTACGGCACCGTTAAAGGCATGATGCCGCGCGACATCGTCGCCACCGGCGCCGAGATCATCCTCGGCAACACCTTCCACCTGTGGTTGCGCCCGGGCACGGAAGTGATCAAGAAGCATGGCGACCTGCATGACTTCATGAAGTGGCAAGGCCCGATCCTCACTGACTCCGGTGGTTTCCAGGTGTTCAGCCTGGGCGCCATGCGCAAGATCAAGGAGGAGGGTGTGACCTTCGCCTCGCCGGTGGACGGTTCCAAGGTGTTCATGGGCCCGGAAGAGTCGATGCAGGTGCAGCGCGACCTGGGCTCCGACATCGTGATGATTTTTGACGAGTGCACGCCGTACCCGGCTGACGAAGACGTCGCACGGACCTCCATGGAGTTGTCGCTGCGTTGGGCCCAGCGTTCGAAGAATGCCCACGGCGACAACACGGCGGCGCTGTTCGGTATCGTCCAGGGCGGTATGCATGAAAGCTTGCGCAAACGCTCGCTGGAAGGCCTCGACAAGATCGGCTTTGACGGCTTGGCCATCGGCGGTTTGTCGGTGGGCGAGCCCAAGCACGAGATGATCAAGGTGCTGGATTACCTGCCGGGCCTGATGCCCGCTGAAAAACCTCGTTACCTTATGGGCGTTGGCAAACCGGAAGATCTCGTAGAGGGTGTGCGCCGCGGTGTGGACATGTTCGATTGCGTGATGCCAACCCGTAATGCCCGCAATGGGCATCTGTTCATTGATACAGGCGTGCTGAAGATCCGTAACGCGTTCCATCGCCATGATGATTCGCCGCTGGATCCCACCTGTGATTGCTACACCTGCCAGAACTTCTCCCGGGCTTATCTGCATCATCTGGACAAGTGCGGGGAAATGCTGGGTAGCATGTTGAATACCATCCACAATTTGCGTCACTACCAAGTCCTGATGGCTGGTTTGCGCGAGGCTATTCAACAGGGTACATTGGCCGCCTTCGTCGATACCTTCTATGCCAAGCGCGGGCTCCCTGTGCCGCCCTTGGACTGAGTTTTCCGACCCTAAGATTCACTATTTGCAACTGGAGTGCTAAATGAGCTTTTTTATCTCTAACGCCATGGCTGACGCCGCTGCGCCTGCTGCTGCCGGCCCTATGGGCGGTGGTTTCGAGTGGATTTTCCTGGTCGGCTTCCTGGTCATCTTCTACCTGATGATCTGGCGTCCACAGGCCAAGCGCGCCAAAGAGCAGAAGAACCTGCTGGGCAGCCTGCAGAAAGGTGACGAAGTTGTGACCACCGGCGGCATCGCTGGCAAGATCACCAAGGTTTCCGATGCTTTCGTGGTTCTGGAAGTCTCCGACACCGTAGAAATGAAGTTCCAGAAGGGCGCCATCGCTGCCACGCTGCCAAAAGGCACGCTCAAAGCGATCTGAGTAACAACCTTTACCAATCGACGGGGCGCGCAAGGCGCCCCGCGTTATAAGCGGGCGGCGTGATGCTGAACAAATACCCTCTGTGGAAATACGTACTGATCCTGGCGGTGCTGGCGATCGGGTTTATTTATTCCGCTCCCAATCTCTATCCTGATGACCCTGCGATCCAGATCTCTGGCGCCAGCACTTCGCTGCAGGTCAATCAGGCTGATCTGGACCGTGCGAGCAAAGCGCTCACTGACGCGGGCATTCAGGTTAAAGCGGCAACTTTGGCGGCTGGTTCGAAAGGCGGCTTGTTGCGCCTGACCAAGCAAGAAGACCAATTGCCGGCTAAAGATGTCGTGCGCAAGGCCATGGGTGACGACTACGTCGTTGCACTAAACCTGGCACAGACCACGCCACAATGGCTGCGCAGCATTGGCGCGCACCCGATGAAGCTGGGTCTGGACTTGTCCGGTGGTGTGCACTTCCTGCTGGAAGTCGACATGGACAAAGCCCTCGACGCCCGTCTGAAAGTCTACGAAGGCGACGTGAAGAGCCTGCTGCGTAAAGAGCGCTTGCGTTATCGCAGCCTGCCGCAGCTCAACGGTGCCATCCAGCTGGGCTTCTCTGACGAGGCTTCCCGTGAACAGGCCCGTGCGCTGATCCGCAAGAACTTCAACGATTTCGATATCGTACCGGCTGACCTCAATGGCCAGGCTGTACTGCGTCTGGCGATGAGCCCGGCCAAGATCGCGGAAATCCGCGAATACTCCATCAAACAGAACTTGACCACGGTACGTAACCGCGTCAACGAGCTGGGTGTGGCCGAGCCGATCGTTCAGCGCCAGGGTGCCAACCGCATTGTGGTTGAGCTGCCCGGCGTGCAGGACACCGCTGAAGCCAAGCGTATCCTGGGTAAAACCGCCAACCTGGAATTCCGCCTCGCGGCTGAGTCGGGTGCTACCCGCGCCACTTCCGAAGAGTTCGAGTTCCGCGAAGGCAATCGTCCTCCAGCGCTGATCGAGCGTGGCTTGATCATCACCGGTGATCAGGTGACCGACGCCAAGGCGGGTTTTGGCGAGCACGGTACCCCTGAAGTGAACATCCACCTGGATGGCCACGGCGGCGAACTGATGAGCCGCGCCACGCGCAGCAACGTCGGTCGCAGCATGGCGGTGATCTTCATCGAGCAACGCCCGGTTACCACCTATACCAAGCAAATGGTCAACGGCGTCGAGAAAGACGTGCCGGTACAGACCTTCAAGGAAGAAAAGAAGATCATCAGCCTGGCGACCATCCAGTCGCCGCTGGGTGCTCAATTCCGCATCACCGGCCTGAACGGTCAGGGTGAATCCTCGGAACTGGCCCTGTTGCTGCGTGCCGGTGGCCTGGCTGCGCCGATGTACTTCGCTGAAGAACGTACCATCGGCCCGAGCCTGGGTGCCGACAACATCGCCAAGGGTGTCGACGCGGCCTTGTGGGGCATGCTGTTTGTGTCGCTGTTCATCATCGCCATCTACCGTTTCTTCGGCGTCATCGCCACGGTGGCCCTGGCGGGCAACATGGTCATGCTGCTGGCGCTGATGTCGCTATTGGGTGCTACGCTGACCTTGCCAGGTATCGCCGGTATCGTGCTCACCATGGGTATGGCGGTAGACGCCAACGTGCTTATCTTCTCGCGGATTCGTGAAGAGATCGCCAATGGCATGACCGTACAGCGTGCAATCAACGAAGGCTTCGGCCGGGCATTTACCGCGATTCTCGACTCCAACCTGACCACATTGTTGGTAGGTGGGATTCTCTTTGCCATGGGCACCGGCCCGGTCAAGGGTTTTGCGGTGACCATGTCCCTCGGTATCTTTACCTCGATGTTCACGGCCATCATGGTGACCCGCGCAATGGTCAACCTGATCTATGGCGGGCGTGACTTCAAGAAGTTGTGGATTTAAGGGGCTGCCATGTTACGTACAATCAACTTCATGGGCGTTCGCAAGATTGCGTTCGGCGCTACTGTGCTCCTTACCGTTCTGGCGCTGTTCAGCTGGTTCCATAAGGGCCTCAACTACGGTCTGGACTTCACCGGCGGTACGCTCATTGAGCTGACCTATGAGAAGCCGGCCGACGTTACCGTGGTGCGCAACGAGCTGGTCAAGGCCGGCTATCACGAAGCCGTGGTGCAGAGCTTCGGTGCCACCACCGATCTGCTGGTGCGTATGCCGGGCGAAGACCCGCAACTGGGTCACCAGGTAGCTGAAGCCTTGCAGAAGGTCGGCGGCGACAACCCGGCATCGGTTAAGCGCGTCGAATTCGTCGGCCCACAAGTCGGTGAAGAGCTGCGTGACCAGGGCGGCCTCGGCATGCTGATGGCGCTGGCGGGTATTATGATTTACCTGGCGTTCCGCTTTCAGTGGAAGTTCGGTGTCGGCGCCATCGTATCGCTGATCCACGACGTGATCGTGACCGTGGGTATCCTGGCGTACTTCCAGATCACCTTCGATCTGACCGTTCTGGCGGCCGTGCTGGCGATCATTGGTTACTCGCTCAACGACACCATCGTGGTATTCGACCGGGTTCGTGAGAACTTTCGCGTACTGCGCAAAGCGACGTTGATCGAGAACATCAATATCTCCACCACGCAGACCCTGCTGCGGACCATGGCGACGTCGATCTCCACCTTGCTGGCGATTGGCGCGCTGATGATCTTTGGCGGCGACAACCTGTGGGGCTTCTCCCTGGCGCTGTTCATCGGCGTGCTGGCGGGTACCTACTCGTCGATCTACATCGCCAACGTGGTGCTGATCTGGCTGAACCTCAACAGCGAAGACTTGATCCCTCCTGCCGCTACCGGCAAGGAGGTCGACGACCGCCCTTGAGGGGGTGTCGTTGACTTGCTGTTACAAAGAAGGCGCGAGTATTGAACTCGTGCCTTTTTTTTTGCTCCAAGGCTGGGTATAGCGCGGATCGTTCGGTCCGTTTGTGATGGTCAGGAGGTTCAACGTGAACAAGTCGTTACTGGTTGGTGCGGTATTGGGTGCTGTCGGTGTGACTGCCGGGGGTGCTGTCGCCACCTACAGCCTGGTAAAAAGCGGCCCTGAGTATGCGCAAGTGCTGGCGGTGCAGCCGGTGAAAACCCAGATCAAAACCCCGCGTGAGGTCTGCAAGGACGTCGCGGTAACCCGGCAGAAGCCGGTGCAGGATCAGCATCAGATCGTCGGTACCGTGGTCGGTGCGCTGGCCGGTGGCCTGCTGGGCAATCAGGTCGGTGGCGGCAATGGTAAGAAGCTGGCTACCGTGGCCGGTGCGGTCGGCGGTGGTTATGCCGGTAACAAGGTTCAGGAAGGCATGCAGAACCGCGATACCTACACCACTACCCAGACTCGCTGTAACACCGTCAACGACATCAGCGACAAGGTTGTCGGCTATGATGTGCGTTACACCTTGGATGGCAAGGAAGGCTCGGTGCGTATGGATCGTGATCCAGGCGGCCAGATTCCAGTCGACAAGGAAGGGCGTTTGGTGCTGGGCCAGAATCAGCAGTAATCCCAAGCCTGGTACAGATGCAAAAATGTGTGTGGGTTGAAAAATGTGGGAAGGGGCTTGTCCCCGATTGCGGTGGTTCAGTCAGCTTATTAGGTGCTGGCCCACTGCAATCGGGGTCAGACCCCTTCCCACAATTGATTTGTGTTGTTGCTGTAGTTGCGGCAAGCCTCAAATCCCAGGCATAAAAAAAGCACCCCTAAGGGTGCTTTTTTGTGCCTGCTCGCTTAACGCTTCAGCGAAGCCGGCAGGTGCGGCTGGATCGCGGTCAGCACTGCCTTGAAGCATTTGGTGTTGCCGGCAACCACGTGGCCTTTCTCCAGGAAGTCGTGACCACCGGTGAAGTCGCTCACCAGGCCGCCAGCTTCTTGAATCAGCAGGGCGCCTGCCGCCATGTCCCATTCGGACAGGCCCGACTCCCAGAACGCATCAAAACGACCAGCAGCCACATAAGCCAAGTCCAGGCTAGCTGCGCCAGCGCGACGGATACCAGCGGTCTGGCCAACCAGGGCGCGGAACATGCCCAGGTAGTTTTCCAGGTTGTCCATCTGGTCGTCACGGAACGGGAAGCCGGTACCCAGCAGGGCGCCGTCGAGGCTGGTGCGACCGCTGACGCGCAGGCGACGACCGTTCAGTTGGGCGCCACGGCCACGGCTGGCGGTGAATTCTTCCTGGCGGACCGGGTCCAGCACAACAGCGTGTTCCAGGCGGCCACGGTATTTGCACGCGATGCTCACGGCAAAGTGCGGGATGCCGCGCAGGAAGTTCGTGGTGCCATCCAGTGGGTCGATGATCCACAGGTAGTCTTCGCCTTCGCCGCTACCTTTGTGCAGGCCGGTTTCTTCACCGAGAATGCCGTGGGTAGGGTAGGCCTTGCGCAGAGCGTCGATGATTTTCTGTTCGGCGGCGCGATCCACCTCGGATACATAATCCTTGGCGTCTTTTTCGTCGACCTTGATGGTATCCAGGCGCTCGATGGAGCGGAAGATCAATTCACTGGCGCTGCGGGCGGCGCGCAGCGCGATATTCAGCATGGGCTGCATGGATAGGTCACCTAAGGTTGTTAAAGAAAGCCGAGCAGTTTAGCAGAAACTTTCTTCAGGTGAAGGACGACGTTAGCTTTCATGGCATAACCTTAGGCTGTTCTGTAAGATTTGCTCCCCTTTCCCGTGTCCGAGAGCGCCTCCCTTGCTGCAAAACATTCGTGTCGTCTTGGTCAATACCAGTCATCCCGGCAACATCGGTGGGGTGGCGCGAGCCATGAAAAACATGGGGCTGACGCGCCTGGTGCTGGTCGAGCCGCGCCTGTTCCCGCATCACGAGGCCGATGCTCGCGCGTCCGGCGCCAATGATCTCCTGGAAAAAGCCCAGGTCGTTGCCACCTTGGAAGACGCCTTGGTCGGCTGCAACCTGGTGCTCGGCACCAGCGCCCGCGACCGTCGCATCCCTTGGCCGCTGCTGGATCCGCGCGAGTGCGGCACCAAAGTGGTGGAAGAGGCCGCCGGCGGCGCTGAAATCGCCTTGGTATTCGGGCGTGAAGATTCCGGCCTGACCAATGAAGAGCTGCAGCGATGTCATTACCACGTGCACATTCCATCAGACCCTGAGTTCAGCTCGCTGAATCTCGGGGCAGCGGTGCAGGTGTTAACTTACGAAGTGCGCATGGCCTGGCTGGCTGCTGAGGGGCAGCCTAGCAAAGTGGAAAAGGATGAAGTCGCATCGACCAAAAGTGGCGAGTTGGCCACCATGGACGAGTTGGAGCGATTCTATGAGCACCTGGAGCAAACCCTGGTGGCCATCGAATTCCTCGATCCGGACAAGCCCCGGCACTTGATGGCGCGCCTGCGTCGCCTGTACGGACGCAGTTCAGTGAGCCGAGCCGAAATGAATATATTGCGTGGCATCCTCACGGAAACCCAGAAAGCGGCCCGTGGCGAGCTTCTTAAGCGGAAGGATTAAAAAATGTTCGAGCGTTTGCGAGAAGATATCCAGAGTGTTTTCCATCGTGACCCGGCGGCGCGCAACGCCTTTGAAGTGCTGACCTGCTACCCCGGCATGCACGCGATTTGGATTCACCGCCTGTCCGGCGCGTTGTGGGGCATGGGCTGGAAATGGCTGGCGCGATTGGTGTCGAACTTTGGGCGCTGGCTGACCGGGATTGAGATTCATCCGGGTGCCAAAGTGGGCCGCCGCTTCTTCATCGATCATGGCATGGGCATCGTGATTGGCGAGACTGCCGAGATCGGCGATGACGTGACGCTCTATCAGGGCGTGACCTTGGGTGGCACAAGCTGGAACAAAGGCAAGCGTCACCCGACACTGGGTGATGGCGTGGTGGTGGGGGCGGGCGCCAAGGTGCTCGGCCCGTTCACCGTCGGCGCCGGTGCCAAGGTGGGTTCCAATGCCGTGGTGACCAAGGCCGTGCCGCCTGGCGCGACCGTTGTTGGCATTCCTGGTCGCATCATCGTCAAGCCGGAAGTCGGCGACGAGCAGGAAGCCAAGCGCAAGGCCATGGCCGAGAAGATCGGTTTCGATGCCTATGGTGTCAGCGAAGACATGCCCGACCCGGTGGCGCGCGCCATTGGCCAGTTGCTTGACCACCTGCAAGCGGTGGACGGCAAGCTGGAGGGTATGTGCGGTGCGTTGAAGGATCTGGGTAGCCCTTACTGCGCGAAGGATCTGCCTGAGTTGCGCGAGGAAGACTTTGCCGAGATCAAGGACGAAGCCGCCACCACCAAGGCTGGCTGAACGCGTTGCCCAGTGGGGGCTGGCTTGCCTGCGATAGCGGTATGCCAGCTACCCCGTGTGGTGCTGATCCACCGCTATCGCAGGTAAGCTAGCTCCCCTATTTGATATCCTCTGGCCTTACAATTTCCGTTCGACCTTGTTGCCGCTGTTCGTCCCCACCCCATCCTGCTATGATTCGCGCGCCCTTTTTACGGGTAATCCTGACTAAAGTACTAGGTCTTATAGTTGACTTAAATACTCGGGAATCGCATACTTGCTCCCATTCTGAAACACCTTGGTACTTGTCCATGAGACTGACTACAAAAGGCCGATACGCGGTGACCGCCATGCTTGACCTGGCCTTGCACGCGCAAACTGGGCCTGTGTCCCTGGCCGATATCTCCGAGCGCCAAGGCATTTCCCTGTCCTACCTCGAGCAGCTGTTCGCCAAGTTGCGCCGTAGCAATCTGGTTTCCAGCGTGCGTGGTCCGGGTGGCGGCTATCAACTGTCCCGCGACATGCAGGGCATCCAGGTGGCTCAGGTGATCGACGCGGTCAACGAATCCGTCGACGCGACCAAATGCCAGGGCCAGGGTGATTGCCACGCTGGCGACACCTGCCTGACGCACCACTTGTGGTGCGATCTGAGCCTGCAGATCCATGAGTTTTTGAGTGGTATCAGCTTGGCTGATCTTGTGACTCGCCGTGAGGTACAAGAAGTAGCCCAGCGTCAGGACCAGCGCCGTTGCAACACCAAGGCGCCGCGTCTGGACAAGATTGAAGCGTCCGCCGTCGAGTGACAGCCGAAGAGCTAACGGCACGCCAGCCAGCCTGATTAGGAGAAAGTCCATGAAATTGCCGATTTACCTTGATTACTCAGCGACCACCCCGGTTGACCCGCGTGTCGCGCAAAAGATGAGCGAGTGCCTGCTGGTTGACGGAAACTTCGGCAACCCTGCCTCCCGTTCCCACGTATTCGGCTGGAAAGCTGAGGAAGCGGTCGAGAACGCCCGTCGCCAGGTCGCCGATCTGGTTGGCGCAGACCCGCGTGAAATCGTCTGGACCTCCGGTGCCACCGAGTCCGACAACCTGGCAATCAAGGGTGCGGCGCATTTCTACGCGACCAAAGGCAAACACCTGATCACCACCAAGATTGAGCACAAGGCTGTCCTCGACACCATGCGCCAACTGGAGCGTGAAGGTTTCGAGGTGACCTACCTTGAGCCAACCACCGACGGTATCGTCACCCCGGCGATGATCGACGCCGCGATGCGTGAAGACACCATCCTAGTTTCCGTGATCCACGTGAACAACGAAATCGGCACCATCAACGACATCGCGGCCATTGGCGAGTTGACCCGTTCCAAGGGCATCCTACTGCACGTCGATGCTGCTCAGTCCACCGGCAAGGTCGACATCGATCTGTCGAAACTGAAAGTCGACCTGATGTCGTTCTCTGCCCACAAGACCTACGGCCCGAAAGGCATCGGCGCCCTGTACGTGAGCCGTAAGCCACGTGTGCGCATCGAAGCCGCCATGCACGGCGGCGGTCACGAGCGCGGCATGCGTTCTGGCACTTTGGCGACCCACCAGATCGTTGGCATGGGCGAAGCCTTCCGCGTAGCCAAGGAAGACATGGCTGCCGAAAACGTGCGCATCAAGGCACTCAGCGATCGCTTCTATAAGCAGGTCGAGAACCTTGAAGAGCTGTACGTCAACGGCAGCATGACCGCCCGCGTACCGCACAACCTGAATTTGAGCTTCAACTATGTCGAAGGCGAGTCCCTGATCATGGCGCTCAAGGACCTGGCGGTTTCGTCCGGTTCGGCCTGTACCTCGGCCTCGCTTGAGCCTTCGTATGTTTTGCGCGCCCTGGGCCGCAACGACGAACTGGCGCACAGCTCTATCCGCTTTACGTTCGGCCGCTTCACCACCGAAGAGCAAATCGACTACGCCGCGCAGAAAGTTTGCGAAGCCGTCAACAAGCTGCGCGTTCTGTCGCCGCTGTGGGACATGTACAAAGACGGTGTCGATATTTCCAAGATCGAGTGGGCGGCACACTAACTATAGAAGCCGCCACCCCAGCTCTGTAGGAACGTGGCGGAAAACGCAGGCGTTTCTACAGGGTTCCAGAGCGGCCCTGATGAGTGAGGATTCAGTACCATGGCTTACAGCGAAAAGGTCATCGACCACTACGAAAACCCGCGCAACGTCGGCAAGATGAACGCGCAAGACCCTGATGTCGGCACCGGCATGGTTGGCGCTCCGGCGTGCGGCGATGTGATGCGCCTGCAGATCAAGGTTAACGACGCTGGCGTTATCGAAGACGCTAAGTTCAAGACTTACGGCTGCGGTTCGGCCATCGCCTCCAGCTCCCTGGCGACCGAATGGATGAAAGGCAAGACCCTGGATGAGGCTGTCACTATCAGCAACACCCAGCTGGCCGAAGAACTGGCGTTGCCGCCCGTGAAAATCCACTGCTCGGTACTCGCAGAAGACGCCATCAAGGCGGCCGTTCGCGACTACAAGCAGAAGAAAGGCTTGATCTAAGCATTTGGCGACAGGTAAGGAGTCAACGATGGCTATCAGCATGACAGAAGCGGCTGCGCAGCACATTCGCCGCTCCCTGAATGGGCGCGGTAAAGGTGAGGGGATTCGTCTGGGTGTTCGCACCACGGGCTGTTCCGGCCTTGCCTACGTGCTGGAGTTTGTCGACGAGGTGGTTGCGGAAGACCAGGTGTTCGAAAGTCACGGCGAGAAAGTGATCATCGACCCTAAAAGCCTGACCTACCTGGACGGCACCGAGCTCGATTTCGTCAAGGAAGGGTTGAACGAAGGCTTCAAGTTCAACAACCCCAACGTACGCGGTGAATGTGGCTGCGGCGAAAGCTTCAACATCTGAGGCTATTCGTGGGCACTCCTTGTCATTTCGCTTTATTCGAGCTGCAGCCGAGCTTTCGGCTGGACCTTGAGCAGCTTGCTACGCGCTACCGCGAATTGGCGCGTAGCGTGCATCCGGACCGCTTCGCTGACGCTTCCGAGCGTGAGCAACGCCTGGCGCTGGAGCAATCGGCCAGCCTCAACGAAGCCTATCAGACGCTGAAAAACCCACCCAAGCGCGCGCGTTACCTGCTCGCGATGAACGGTGGCGAGTTGCCGCTTGAAGTCACGGTGCACGACCCCGACTTCCTGATGCAGCAGTTGCAGTGGCGCGAAGAACTCGAAGACTTGCAGGACGAAGCCGATGTGGCTGGCGTCGCGGTCTTCAAGCGTCGTCTGAAAGTGGCCCAGGATGAGCTCAACGAAAGCTTCGCAGCTTGTTGGGATGATGCAGCGCAACGCGAACAGGCCGAACGCCTGATGCGGCGCATGCAGTTCCTCGACAAGCTCACCTACGAAGTGCGCCAGCTAGAAGAGCGCCTCGACGATTAATCCAGTGCTGCCCGTGATGCACGCCTGATAGACAGATAAGACCTGATTACCATGGCCCTACTGCAAATCGCCGAACCCGGCCAAAGCCCCCAACCGCACCAGCGTCGCCTGGCGGTCGGGATTGACCTGGGCACCACCAATTCCCTGGTTGCTGCCTTGCGCAGCGGCCTGTCCGAACCGCTGCCCGACGCCGATGGCCAGGTTATCTTGCCGTCCGCCGTGCGCTATCACGCTGATCGCACCGAAGTCGGTGAGTCGGCTAAATTGGCAGCGTCTACCGATCCTTTGAACACTGTACTGTCGGTCAAACGCTTGATGGGTCGCGGGCTGTCCGACGTCAAGCAGCTGGGCGACCAACTGCCGTACCGCTTTATCGGTGGCCAATCCCATATGCCGTTTATCGACACCGTCCAGGGCCCGAAAAGCCCGGTGGAAGTGTCGGCCGATATCCTCAAGGTGCTGCGCCAGCGTGCAGAAACCACCTTGGGCGGCGAACTGGTAGGGGCGGTGATCACCGTGCCGGCCTATTTCGATGACGCCCAGCGCCAAGCCACCAAGGACGCGGCGAAACTTGCCGGTCTAAACGTGCTGCGCCTCCTCAATGAGCCAACCGCAGCCGCTGTGGCCTACGGTTTGGACCAGCATGCCGAAGGCCTGGTTGCCATTTACGACCTGGGCGGCGGCACCTTTGATATCTCGATCCTGCGCCTGACTGGCGGTGTCTTCGAAGTCCTGGCCACCGGTGGTGATACTGCCTTGGGCGGAGATGACTTCGATCACGCCATCGCGGGCTGGATCATCACCAGCGCCGGCTTGTCTGCCGACCTGGACCCGGGCGAGCAGCGCAACCTGCTGCAAACCGCCTGTGCCGCCAAGGAAGCGCTGACGGAGGCTGCATTTGTTGAAGTGTCCTACGGCACTTGGTCGGCCCAGCTGACGCGCGAAGCTTTCGATGCGTTGATCGAGCCGATGGTCGCCCGTAGCCTGAAAGCCTGTCGCCGCGCTGTGCGTGATTCCGGTATCGAGCTGGAAGATGTCGGTGCCGTGGTCATGGTCGGTGGTTCCACCCGTGTGCCGCGCGTTCGTGACGCTGTCGCTGAAGCCTTTGGTCGCCAGCCGCTGACTGAAATCGACCCGGATCAAGTGGTCGCCATTGGTGCCGCGATCCAGGCCGATACCCTGGCCGGCAACAAGCGCGATGGCGGCGAGCTGCTGCTGCTTGACGTGATTCCGTTGTCCCTGGGGCTGGAAACCATGGGCGGTTTGATGGAGAAGGTGATTCCACGTAACACCACCATTCCTGTCGCCCGCGCCCAAGACTTTACTACTTACAAAGATGGCCAGACGGCCATGATGATCCATGTGTTGCAAGGCGAGCGCGAGCTGATCAGCGATTGCCGCTCCCTGGCGCGTTTTGAATTGCGCGGTATTCCGGCGATGGTGGCTGGTGCGGCGAAGATTCGCGTGACGTACCAGGTGGATGCCGACGGCCTGCTCAGCGTGGCCGCCCGTGAACTGGCGTCAGGCGTTGAAGCCAGCATCCAGGTAAAGCCGTCCTACGGCCTCACCGATGGCGAAATCGCCAAGATGCTCAAGGACTCGTTCCAGTATGCCGGTGACGACAAGGTCGCCCGCGTATTGCGCGAGCAACAGGTCGACGCCCAGCGTCTGCTCGAAGCGGTGCAGGGCGCCCTGGATGCTGACGGTGAGCGCCTGTTGGACGCCGAAGAGCGCATGGTCATCGACCTGCAGATGCAGGAGCTGGCCGAACTGATGAAAGGCACCGATGGTTACGCCATCGAGCAGCAGACCAAGCGTCTGTCACAAGTGACCGATGCCTTTGCCGCCCGCCGCATGGACCAGTCGGTAAAAGCTGCCCTGGCGGGACGCAACCTGAATGAAATCGAGGAATAATTAATGCCGCAGGTCATTTTTCTGCCACACGCCGAGCACTGCCCGGACGGTATGGTCGTGGAGGCTGAGACCGGCAAGTCCATCCTCGAAGTTGCCCATGACAACCACATCGAGATCGAAAGCGCCTGCGGCGGTGTGTGCGCCTGCACGACGTGCCACTGCGTGATCCGCGAGGGCTTCAACAGCCTTGAAGAGGCAGATGAGCTGGAAGAGGACTTTCTTGACCGCGCGTGGGGCCTGGAAGCGACTTCGCGTCTAAGCTGTCAGGCAAAGGTCGGGACGGAAGACATTACCGTCGAAATTCCGAAATATTCCCTCAACCATGCAGCCGAAGCGCCGCATTGATTCAAGGAAATGTCATGAGCCTGAAATGGGTTGATGTACAAGAAATCGCTATACAACTTGCTGAAGCTCATCCTGAGGTCAATCCTCTTACGGTCAACTTCGTCAAGCTGCGCAATCTGGTAATGGCGCTGCCGGACTTCGACGATATCCCTGACCGGGGTGGCGAAAAGGTCCTGGAGGCGATTCAAGGCCTGTGGATCGAAGAAGCAGACTGAACCGCCTTTTTACGCAGTTAGGCAATACCCAATAACCCGCGTATAATTCGCGGGTTTAATTTTTCGTAAATTACCGTTTCTGGAGTTACACCATGGCTGTTCAACGTACTTTCTCCATCATCAAGCCTGACGCTGTTGCAAAAAACGTCATCGGCGAGATCACCACTCGTTTCGAAAAAGCCGGCCTGAAGGTTGTAGCTTCGAAACTCAAGCAACTGTCCAAAGCTGAAGCTGAAGGCTTCTACGCTGAGCACAGCGCTCGTGGCTTCTTCGGCGACCTGGTGGCCTTCATGATCTCCGGTCCTGTTGTTGTTCAGGTTCTGGAAGGCGAAAATGCTATCGCTCTGAACCGTGAGCTGATGGGCGCTACCAACCCTAAAGAAGCAGCTGCCGGCACTATCCGTGCTGACTTCGCTGAATCCATCGACGCCAACGCTGTACACGGTTCGGACTCCGAAGCCGCTGCTGCTCGCGAAATCTCGTACTTTTTCGCTGCTACTGAAGTAACCGCTCGCTAAGCATTGGCTTAAAGAGTGAGGGTGAATCCATGACTACATCGACTGTGAAAACCAACCTGCTGGGTCTGACTCAGCCGGAAATGGAGAAATTCTTCGACTCAATCGGGGAGAAGCGCTTCCGTGCCGGTCAGGTAATGAAATGGATTCACCACTTTGGCGTCGACGATTTCGACGCCATGACGAACGTCAGCAAGGCCCTGCGCGACAAGCTCAAGGCCATTGCTGAGGTCCGTGGTCCCGAGGTTGTCAGCGAGGACATCTCCACCGACGGCACCCGTAAATGGGTGGTGCGTGTGGCGTCCGGCAGTTGCGTCGAGACCGTGTACATTCCCCAGGGCAAACGTGGCACTTTGTGCGTTTCGTCCCAGGCAGGCTGTGCCCTGGACTGCAGTTTCTGCTCCACCGGCAAGCAAGGCTTCAATAGCAACCTCACCGCCGCTGAAGTCATCGGCCAGGTGTGGATTGCCAACAAATCCTTTGGCAGCGTCCCGGCGACCGTCGACCGTGCCATCACCAACGTGGTGATGATGGGCATGGGTGAGCCGCTGCTGAACTTCGACAACGTGATCGCGGCCATGCACCTGATGATGGACGACCTGGGCTACGGCATCTCCAAGCGCCGTGTGACCCTTTCGACCTCTGGCGTGGTGCCGATGATCGATGAGCTGGCCAAGCACATCGACGTCTCCCTGGCGTTGTCGCTGCACGCACCGAATGACGCATTGCGTAACCAATTGGTGCCAATCAACAAGAAGTATCCGCTTAAGATGCTGCTCGAATCTTGCCAGCGCTACATGGCAACGTTGGGCGAGAAGCGCGTGTTGACCATTGAGTACACCATGCTCAAGGACATCAATGACAAGGTCGAGCACGCGGTCGAGATGATCGAACTGCTCAAGAACACCCCGTGCAAGATCAACCTGATTCCGTTTAACCCGTTTCCCCATTCTGGCTACGAGCGGCCGAGCAACAACGCCATCCGCCGTTTCCAGGATCAACTGCACCAGGCCGGTTACAACGTCACCGTGCGCACCACCCGTGGTGAAGACATCGACGCCGCCTGTGGCCAATTAGTAGGGCAGGTGATGGACCGCACCCGCCGCAGCGAACGTTATATCGCCGGACGCGAACTGAACGCCGCCGACGATTTGCCGCTGATTGCTGTGAATCGAATCTGAGAGAGGATCTCTATGCCCTTGCGCCTTGCGCTGCTTTTGCTTGTTACCGGTCTCGCGGCCGGTTGTGTTTCATCGGGTTATGACAGCCCTATGCACACGGGTAAAGGCCGTGATGAGGCGCGAGTTGCCTATGTGCAATTGGGCATGGGTTACCTGCAGCAAGGCATGAACGAGCAGGCCAAGGTGCCTTTGAAGAAGGCCCTTGAACTGGACAGCGACGATGCTGACGCCAATGGCGCGTTGGCACTGGTGTTCCAGGCCCAGGCCGAGCCTGAACTGGCTGAGCAGTATTTCCTCAAGGCACTCGCCTCAAAACCTGCAGGCCCGCGGCTGCTGAACAATTACGGCAGCTTCCTGTTTGCGCAGAAACGTTATGACCAGGCCGCTCGTTATTTCCAGCAAGCCAGCGCCGATACCCTTTATCCTGAGCGTTCGCGGGTGTTCGAGAACCTCGGGGTGACCTCCATGCGTCTCGGCCAACGCGACAGCGCCCGCCAACAACTGGAAAAAGCCCTGCATTTGAATGGTCGTCAGCCTCGAGCATTGCTCGAAATGGCTGAGTTGTCCTACGAAGACAGGCATTATGTGCCGGCACGTGACTATTACGAGCGTTTTAGCCTGCTCAGCGGGCAAAATGCACGTAGTCTATTGCTCGGTGTGCGCTTGGCGACGGTTCATGAAGAACGCGACACAGCCGCACGTTTTGGCCAGCAACTCGAACGACTCTATCCCGGTACGCCGGAATATCAGCAATACCTGTCGGAGCAATGATGAAAGCGTCGCACCCGGAAGTTGTAGCAGCTAATCGCGTAAACCCAGGCGACACCTTGCGTCAGGCCCGCGAAAGCAATGGTTGGTCGCTGGCGGAAGTGGCCCTCAAGCTCAATTTGACCACGACGTCCCTGGGCAATCTGGAAGCTGGCGCCTTCGATAAGCTGCCTGGGCATACCTTTGCCCGTGGCTATATCCGTGCCTATGCCAAATTGCTGGGTATTGACCAGGCCATATTGGTCCAGCAATTCGATCAATTCACCGGTACCGACTCCCAAGGCAGCAATGTGCATGGCTTGGGTCGAATCGAAGAGCCGGTGCGGGTTTCCCACACTATTTTGCGAATTGTCAGCCTGTTGTTGCTGATTGCTGTCATTGGCGGCGGTTTCGTCTGGTGGCAAGACCAGGCCGCCCAGCGCACCAAGGACATGACCAGCAACGCCATGGAGCACGTCGAAGTCGAAAGCGCCGACGGCACCACTCAGATTCATCCGTTGGATGAGCCCGAAGACCAGGCGGTTGCCGAGGGCCAGGCCGCGCCTGAAGCACCCGTCGCCGAGCAACCCGTACCAGAAGCCGCGCCTGCCACGACCGCCGCCGTACCTGCGACGCCAGCTGCGCCGGCTCACACTCCGGCTGTTCCGGCTGCCCAGCCCCATACATCGACCGCCCCAGTGCAAGCGCCAGCGACAACCACGCCAGCTGCCCCTGCGATTTCGCCGCCCACCACCCCAGCGCTGATCGCAGGTGATGGCCGCGTGCAGATCACCTTCGTCGCTGACTGCTGGACGCAACTCACCGATGGCAATGGCAAAGTGCTGTTCAGCGGTCTGAAGCGTAAGGGAGATAAGCTTGATCAGGGCGGCAAGCCTCCTTTGACGCTGCGTCTGGGCTTCGCCCGGGGCGCGCAGGTGGTCTATAACGGCCAGCCTGTAGACGTGGCGCCGTTCACCAGTGGCGAGACAGCTCGCCTGAAGTTGGGACAATAGTCATGCACGGCGAATCTCCAATCAAACGTCGCGTATCGCGCAAGATCTGGGTCGGCTCGGTGCCGGTGGGTGGCGATGCCCCCATCGCAGTACAAAGCATGACCAACAGCGACACCAATGACGTGGCCGCCACCGTTGCACAGATCAACCGTCTGGAAGCTGCCGGTGTGGACATCGTGCGCGTATCCGTGCCGGACATGGACGCTGCCGAAGCTTTCGGGCGCATCAAGCAACTGGTCAAGGTGCCGTTGGTTGCCGACATTCACTTCGACTACAAGATCGCCCTGCGCGTAGCCGAACTGGGTGTGGATTGCCTGCGGATCAACCCGGGCAACATTGGTCGCGAAGACCGTGTGCGCGCCGTGGTGGACGCTGCCCGTGATCGCGGGATTCCAATCCGCATCGGCGTCAACGCCGGCTCCCTGGAAAAAGACCTGCAAAAGAAGTACGGCGAGCCGACCCCGGCGGCGCTGGTTGAGTCAGCACTGCGCCACGTTGAGCACCTTGAACGCCTGAATTTTCAGGACTTCAAGGTCAGCGTAAAGGCCTCCGACGTCTTCATGGCGGTCGAAGCCTATCGCCTGCTGGCCAAGGAAATCGTACAGCCGCTGCACTTGGGTATCACTGAAGCGGGTGGTTTACGCTCAGGCACAGTGAAATCTGCGGTGGGTCTCGGTATGCTGCTCGCCGAAGGGATTGGCGATACTATCCGCATCTCGCTGGCGGCAGACCCCGTAGAGGAAGTGAAGGTCGGTTACGACATTCTCAAATCCCTGCGTTTGCGTTCCCGTGGCATCAATTTCATTGCCTGCCCTAGCTGCTCGCGGCAGAACTTCGACGTGGTGAAAACCATGAACGATCTGGAATTGCGCCTCGAAGACCTGCTGGTGCCGCTGGATGTTGCAGTGATCGGTTGCGTGGTCAACGGGCCGGGTGAAGCCAAGGAAGCCCATGTGGGCCTGACTGGCGGTACCCCGAACCTGATCTACATCGACGGCAAGCCAGCGCAGAAGTTAACGAATGACAATCTGGTGGATGAGCTCGAAAGACTGATCCGCGAGAAAGCGGCCGAAAAGGTCGCCGCTGACGCAGCGCTGATCGCGCGCGGCTGATTGAACGAATTTAAGGATTTGATGTGAGCAAGTCTCTGCAAGCCATTCGTGGCATGAACGACATCCTGCCGGAGCAGACGCCCCTGTGGCGCTACTTCGAGAGCACTGTCGCGCGCCTGCTGGATAACTACGGTTACAAGCAGATCCGCATGCCGATCGTCGAGTTCACCGAGCTGTTCAAACGCTCCATCGGTGAAGTGACCGACATCGTCGAAAAAGAGATGTACACCTTTGAAGACCGCAACGGCGACTCCCTGACCCTGCGTCCCGAAGGCACTGCTGCATGCGTGCGTGCCGTGCTTGAGCATGGTCTCACCGGTGCTGGCCAGCCTCAGAAGTTGTGGTACATCGGCCCGATGTTCCGCCACGAACGTCCGCAAAAAGGTCGTTATCGCCAGTTCCACCAGATTGGCCTGGAAGTGTTCAACATCGATGGCCCAGACATTGATGCCGAGCTGATCGTATTGACCTGGCGCCTGTGGGGCCTGCTGGGCATCCGCGACGCGGTCAAGCTTGAGCTCAACAGCCTGGGCACCAGCGAATCCCGCGGCCGCTACAAGGTCGCCTTGGTCGAGTACCTGTCGGCTCACCTGGACAAGTTGGACGAAGACAGCCAGCGCCGCCTGAAGACCAACCCGCTGCGCGTGCTGGACACCAAGAACGCCGATACCCAGGCTGTATTGGTCAATGCGCCGAAAATGGCCGATTACCTGGACGACGAATCCCGTATCCACTTCGAGGGCCTCAAGGCTCGCCTGGATGCGGCCGGTATTCCGTTCGTGATCAACACCAAGCTGGTGCGTGGCCTCGATTACTACAGCAAGACCGTGTTCGAGTGGGTCACCGACAAACTCGGCGCCCAGGGCACTGTGTGTGCCGGTGGCCGCTACGACGGCTTGGTCGAGCAGATGGGCGGCAAGCCGACCACGGGTGTGGGCTTCGCCATGGGCATTGAGCGGCTGATCCTGCTGTTGGAAACGCTGGAGCAAGTCCCTGAAGAGATTTCCCGTCAGGTGGACGTGTACCTCTGCGCCTTTGGCGAGGCTGCCGAACTGGCGGCCCTGGCCCTGAGCGAAAAAGTGCGCGACCAACTGCCGAACCTGCGCCTGCAGGTTAATGCCGGCGCTGGCAGCTTCAAGAGCCAGTTCAAGAAGGCCGACAAGAGCGGTGCGCTGTATGCATTGATCCTCGGCGATGACGAGTTGGCCCAGCAAGTGATAGGTTTTAAACCCCTGCGTGGCCAGGGTGAGCAACAGAACATTGCCTTTGATGCGCTCGCTGCGCACTTGGCCACCTGCGTCGTGCAGGGTTGAAGCTGTCGAACAGCCGAATTTAGCGATTAAGGAGTACTGGGGTGTCGAGTTCTGATGATGATCAACTGGCCGATTTCAAGGACTGGTGGCAGCGTAATGGCAAGCCCCTGGTTACTGGCGGTCTGCTGGCTTTAGTGGTGGTGTTCGGCTGGCAAGCCTGGACCAAATATCAGGCCAACCAGTCCCAAGGCGCCTCGATCCTCTATCAGCAGTTGCTGGAAACCACGCTGACGCCGGACGGCAAGCCTGACCCGGCGCAGGTCGCCGATTTGGCCGGCAAGCTGAAGAGCGAATTCGGCGGTAGCACCTACGCCCAATACGGCAGCCTGTTCGTCGCGAAAGTCGCAGTCGACACTGGCAAGCTGGACGACGCCGCCGCAGAGCTGAAGGCTGTCGCTGACAAGCCGACCAACCCGACCCTGGGTGAAATCGCACGTCAGCGTCTGGCTCAGGTTCTCGCGGCACAGAACAAGGCTGACGAAGCACTCAAACTGCTCGACGGCGATGCTGACAAGGCATTTGTAGCCACTCGCGAAGAGCTCAAGGGCGACCTGTTGGTCCAATTGGGTCGTACCGACGAAGCCAATGCTGCGTACAAAAAAGCCAAGGCGGCGCTGTCTGATGAAGCAGCGGTCGGTGGCTTACAAATCAAGCTGGACGACTTGGCCAAAGGGGATGCGTGACGTGATCCGTTGGAAACATGCAGCATTGCTGGCTCTGGCCGTTCTGGCCGCGGGTTGCAGCAGCAACAGTAAAAAAGAACTGCCTCCTGCCGAGCTGACCAGCTTCAAGGAAGAAGTGGTCCTGCAAAAGCAGTGGAGCCGCTCCATTGGTGATGGTCAGGGCGACACCTACAACATGTTGGTACCGGCAATCGACGGTGACAACATTGTGGCCGCTGACGTGACCGGCGTTGTGACCTCCATGGACCGCATGAACGGCGACGTGAAGTGGTCCAAGGATCTCGAATTGCCTGTCTCCGGCGCCGTTGGCGTGGGTTATGGCATGGTGTTGCTCGGCACGCTCAAGGGCGAAGTCGTGGCGCTGGATTCCAGCACCGGTGAAGAGAAGTGGCGCGCTCGCGTGAGCAGTGAAGTACTCGCACCGCCTGCTACCAACGGCGATATCGTCGTGGTACAGACGCAGGAGGACCGCCTCATCGGCCTCGACGCCAACACTGGCGAACAGCGCTGGTTGTACGACAGCACCCCTGCGGTGCTGACGTTGCGTGGTACCAGTGGTCCGATTGTGACCAACAATCTGGCCGTTGCGGGCCTGTCGACCGGTAAAGTGGTCGCCCTGAACACTCAGAACGGCGTGCCGGTCTGGGAAACCCGTGTGGCCATTCCGCAAGGTCGTTCCGAGCTGGAGCGCGTAGTGGACATCGACGGCGGTTTACTGCTGTCCGGTGAAACCCTCTATGTCGCCACTTACCAGGGCCGTGTTGCCGCACTGGACCTGCAGAGCGGCCGCGTTAACTGGCAGCGTGATGCTTCCAGCTACGCAGGTGTCGCCCAAGGGTTTGGCAGCGTCTACGTAAGCCTTGCGTCCGGCACCGTTGAAAGTGTCGACGAGCGTTCCACCACCTCACTGTGGAGCAACGACTCCCTGGCTCGCCGCCAACTGTCGGCACCGGAAGTGTTCTCCAGCTACGTCGCGGTCGGTGACTTCGAAGGCTACCTGCACCTGTTGAGCCAGGTAGACGGTCGCTTCGTGGGTCGCGAGCGTATCGACAGCGACGGCCTGCGTGCGCGTCCGCTGGTGGTGGGTAACATGCTTTATGTGTATGGCAACAGCGGCAAGCTGGAAGCCCTGACCATCAAGTAAGAACTATGCTTGGGGTAACACCCAGGCGGCCCCGCTTCGGCGGGGCATGCGGCATTTTATTATGCTGCCCCGAGCACCAGCCGCTGCCTTGCAGCGGCTTTTGTATTTTCTGAAATAACGAAGTGGAGAGCCGCATGGTTCCCGTAATCGCCCTGGTGGGCCGACCTAACGTCGGCAAGTCCACCTTGTTCAACCGCCTGACCAGGACTCGCGACGCCATCGTCGGCGACTTGTCCGGTCTGACCCGTGATCGCCAATACGGTGAGGCAAAGTGGCAAGGGCGCTCCTACATTATTGTCGACACCGGTGGTATCTCCGGTGACGAGCATGGCATGGACGAAAAGATGGCCGAGCAGTCGCTGCTGGCCATTGAAGAAGCCGATGTTGTGTTGTTCCTGGTGGATGCCCGCGCGGGCTATACCGCTGCCGACCAAATGATTGGCGAGCACCTGCGCAAGCGTAACAAGCGTTCCTATTTGGTCGCCAACAAGATCGACAACATCGATCCTGAGCAGGCCCGTGCCGAATTCAGCCCGATGGGCCTGGGCGACGCGATCCCGGTCGCCGGTGCCCACGGTCGCGGCATCACCCAGATGCTGGAAATTGCCCTCAGCACCTTTCCGAAGGATGACGCTGAGGAAGAAGAGGGTGAAGAAGAGATCGTCGCCGAAGGTGAGGAAGCCAAGCGCATTCCTGGCCCGAGTGAAAAAGACGGTATCAAGATCGCCATCATCGGTCGCCCTAACGTCGGCAAGTCGACCCTGGTCAACCGCATGCTCGGTGAAGACCGGGTAATCGTCTATGACGAGCCCGGCACCACCCGCGACAGTATCTACATTCCGTTCGAACGTAACGAAGAAAAGTACACGCTGATTGACACCGCCGGTGTGCGCAAGCGCGGCAAGATTCACGAGGAAGTTGAAAAGTTCTCGGTGGTGAAAACCCTGCAGGCGATCAAAGACGCCAACGTGGTGATCTTCGTGATGGACGCCCGCGAAGGCGTGGTCGACCACGACCTGAACTTGCTGGGCTTTGCCCTGGAAGCCGGTCGGGCACTGGTGATCGCGATCAACAAGTGGGACGGCATGACGCCGAGCGAGCGCGACTTCGTCAAGATCGAGCTGCAGCGTCGCTTGTTCTTCGTCGAGTTCGCCGATATCCACTTTATCTCGGCACTGCACGGCACCGGCGTAGGCAACCTCTACGCCTCCGTACAGAACTCGTTCAAGTCCGCGGTCACCCGCTGGCCGACCAACCGCCTCACCCAGATCCTGGAAGATGCCGTTGGCGAGCACGCGCCGCCGATGGTCAACAACCGCCGGATCAAGCTGCGTTACGCCCACTTGGGTGGTGCCAACCCGCCGATTATCGTGATTCACGGTAACCAGATCGAGAAGGTGCCGAAGTCCTACGTGCGTTACCTGGAAAACACTTACCGCCGCGTCTTGAAGCTGGTCGGTACGCCGATCCGTATCGAGTTCAAGGGTGGCGAGAACCCGTACGAAGGTAACAAGAACAGCCTCACCGACCGCCAAGTGAATAAAAAACGCCGGATGATGACGCACCACAAGAAAGCCGACAAAAAGCGTCGCGACAAACGCTGATATCGACGTGTCAAAAAAGGGCTCATTGCGAGCCCTTTTTTGTGCGCGACGGTTTGTGCCTTGACCCGCTGCAATTGGCAGCTTAAAACTTGGGCTCACCTGCAGGGGGCTCCGATGATCACCAGCAAGCTGCCGAATGTCGGCACCACCATTTTTACCACCATGTCGCAACTCGCTGCCGAAACCGGTGCGCTCAACCTGTCCCAGGGCTTCCCGGACTTCAATGGCCCCCAAGGTTTGCTCGATGCCGTGGGCAAGCACGTTGCCAGCGGACACAACCAATATTCACCGATGACTGGCCTGCCAGCCCTGCGCCAGCAAGTGGCGGCCAAGATCGCCCGCAGTTATGGCGCCACGGTGGATGCCGACAGCGAAGTGACCATTACCCCTGGGGCTACTGCTGCGATCTTCTGCGCGATCCAGGCGGTGATTCGCAGTGGCGATGAAGTCATTGTGTTCGACCCTTGCTATGACAGCTATGAGCCCTCGGTCGAACTGGCCGGTGGCCGTTGCGTGCATGTGCAACTGAGCCTGCAAGGCTTTGCTCTCGACTTCGAAAAGATCAAGGCCGCGCTGTCGCCGCGCACGCGTATGATCATCCTCAACACGCCGCACAATCCCACTGGCGCCTTGGTCTGCCGCGCCGAGTTGGACCAGTTGGCGGAGTTGATCCGCGACCGCGATATCTACTTGGTCAGCGACGAGGTCTACGAACACCTGGTATTCGACGGTGTGCCCCATGTCAGCGTGCTGGCCCACGAAGAACTGTATCAGCGCGCGTTCGTGGTCAGTTCCTTCGGCAAGACCTACCATGTCACCGGCTGGAAAACCGGCTACGTCATCGCGCCATCGGCCCTCACGGCCGAACTGCGCAAGGTGCACCAGTACGTTAATTTTTGCGGCGTGACGCCGCTCCAGTTCGCATTGGCCGATTTTATGGCCGAACACCCAGAGCACGTCGATGAGCTGCCGGCGTTCTACCAGGCCAAGCGCGACCTGTTCTGTGACCTGCTGGCTCCGTCACGTTTCAGCTTTACCCGCGTCACCGGCACCTACTTTCAGTTGGTCGATTACTCACAGATCCGCCCGGACCTGGACGACGTCGCCATGTCCCTGTGGATGACCCGCGAACACGGCGTGGCAACCATCCCGGTCTCGGTGTTCTACCAGACCCCACCCCAAGGCCAGCGCCTGGTGCGCCTGTGCTTTGCCAAGCGCGAGGAAACGCTGCAACAAGCAGCCGAGAAACTATGCGTGATTTGACTGCGTTACCGAACCTGAACCTCGCCCTGGTCCAGACCACCCTGGCCTGGCATGACCGCCAGGCCAACCTGGAACATTTCGAACTGCTGCTGGACCAGGCCAGGGGCGCCGATCTGATCGTGCTGCCGGAGATGTTCACCACCGGTTTCTCCATGGAGTCAGGCTCCCTGGCCGAACCGGAGAGCGGCCCGACCCGTCGATGGCTCCAGGCCCAGGCAGCGAAGTACAACGCGGTGATCACCGGCAGCGTGATCATCCGGGCCGCCGACGGCAGCCACCGCAACCGCCTGCTCTGGGCGCGGCCGGATGGCGAGGTGCAGCATTACGACAAGCGCCACCTGTTCCGCATGGCCGGCGAGCACGATCACTACACCCCCGGCGAGCGGCAGGTGCAATTTGAGTTGAAGGGCTGGCGTATTCGCCCGTTGATTTGCTACGACCTGCGCTTTCCGGTGTGGAGCCGCGATGCTCAGGACACCGACCTGCTGCTGTACACGGCCAACTGGCCGGGCGCTCGGCGCCAGCATTGGAATCGGCTGCTGCCGGCGCGGGCGATTGAAAACCTGTGCTATGTGGCGGCCGTGAATCGGGTGGGGACGGACGGGAAGGGGTTTGCCTACACCGGTGATAGTCAGGTGTTGGACTTCCAGGGTGAGACCTTGCTGAGTGCGGGGGAGGCGGATGGGGTGTTTCAGGTGTGCCTCGAGGCGGCTGAGCTGGCGGCGTATCGCACCCGGTTTCCGGCGAACCTGGATGCCGATAGCTTTCAGTTTGTCTGACGGGTTTGCCGTGCCTGGGAGATTGTATTCGCGAGCAAGCCCGCACACATTTCGAGCGCATTCCTACAGGAAACACGCGGTTCAATGTGGGAACGGGCTTGCTCGCGAAGAGGTCCTCACCGACACCACAAATCTGAAGCCTAACAAAAAGGCCCCTGGATTCTCATCCAAGGGCCTTTTGTATTGCAGCGATAAAACTTACGCCGCTTTAGCTTCCATCTGACTCAACGAGCGGTTCAACGCACTGAACAACGCCTTGAAGCTCGCAGTGGTGATGTTTTCATCAATACCCACACCATGTACCGGACGCTCACCGTTCACACGCAGCTCGATGTAGGCCGCCGCCTTGGCATTGGTTCCTGCACCGATTGCATGTTCGTTGTAGTCCATGATTTCCACGGCAATCGGCAGGCCGGCTACCAGTGCTTCCAGCGCACCGTTGCCCTTGCCTTTCCAGTGCAGGTTGGTTTCACCCTGGCCCTTGCCCGAGACTTCCACCTCGACATAGCTGTTGCCGTTCTCTTCCTGCAGGCGATGGCTGACCAGCGCGTACGGGGTGTTGGCTTGCAGGTATTCACGCTGCAGCAACGCGTAGATCTGCGGTGCAGTCATCTCGAGGCCGACGCGGTCGGTCTCGGCCTGTACCACTTGGCTGAACTCGATCTGCATGCGGCGCGGCAAGCTGATGTCGTATTCCTGCTCCAGCAAGTAGGCGATGCCGCCTTTGCCCGACTGGCTGTTTACACGGATCACCGCTTCGTAGCTGCGGCCAATGTCCGCTGGGTCGATCGGCAAATACGGCACTTCCCACAGCGCATCGTCTTTCTGCTGGGAGAAACCTTTGCGGATCGCATCCTGGTGAGAGCCTGAGAACGCGGTGTGCACCAGGTCGCCAACGTACGGGTGACGTGGGTGCACCTGGATCTGGTTGCACTCTTCGACGACTTTGCGCACGCCATCGATGTCGGAGAAATCCAGCTGCGGGTCGAGGCCCTGGGTGTACATGTTCAGTGCCACGGTGACGAGGTCGACGTTACCGGTACGCTCGCCGTTGCCGAACAGGCAGCCTTCGACACGATCGGCGCCGGCCATCAGGCCCAGCTCAGTGGCGGCTACGCCAGTGCCACGGTCGTTGTGGGTGTGCAGGCTGATGATCACGCTGTCACGACGGTTGATATGGCGACCGAACCACTCGATCTGGTCGGCATAAATGTTTGGCGTGGCGCATTCCACGGTGGCCGGCAGGTTGAGGATCATCTTGTGCTCAGGCGTCGGGTTCCACACTTCGATCACCGCGTCACACACTTCCTTGGCGAACTCCAGCTCAGTCGCGCTGAAGGTCTCCGGGGAGTATTCGAACGTCCACTGGGTCTCCGGCTGCTGCGCGGCGTATTTGACGAACAGCTTGGCCGCGTTGACCGCGATTGCCTTGATGCCGTCCTTGTCCTGGTTGAACACGATGCGGCGGAACGACGGCGACGTGGCGTTGTACAAGTGCACGATGGCTTTCTTGGCGCCGCGCAGGGATTCGAACGTACGCGCGATCAAGTCTTCACGGCCCTGGGTCAGCACCTGGATGGTGGTGTCCTCGGGGATGTGGTTGTCTTCGATCAGGGTGCGTACGAAGTCGAAGTCGGTTTGCGACGCAGCCGGGAACGAGGCTTCGATTTCTTTAACGCCTACCGCTACCAGGGTCTTCCAGAAGCGCAGCTTTTTTGCGGCGTCCATTGGCTCGATCAGCGACTGGTTGCCATCACGCAGGTCCGAGCTGCACCAGATCGGCGCTTCGGTGATGGTCTTCGATGGCCAGGTGCGGTCCGGGATATCGATGGTTGGAAACGCGCGGTACTTCGAAGACGGGTCTTTGAGCATGCTCATCGGGAAATCCTTTGTAGTAGGGGCCGAGAAAAGGCGGCCTGCCGTAGAACTGTTTTTAGGGATAAAACGTATAGACGAGGCAGATCGATTCAGCTTGGCAGTCGTGCGCTGACGAGGCACAAACTGCGGTGCTGGCGGAGCTGAATGAGGGTGTGAGAGGTTTTCATAAGCTCAACCCTAACCGCCGGGGTGAAAGATGGCAAGCAGTCGAGAAAAATTGAGATAAGTTCTGTTATCTGCGTAGGAAGCGAGATTTTATGCTTGTTTACAAGATGAAGGCTGGTTTTAATTGCGCGCCCATTATCGAGCGCGCAATCGGACGTTTCAGGGTTGGAACGCGCCGATAAAGATCGCCGGGTCTACCCTTGCATCGTTAAGGCTGACATTCCAGTGCATGTGCGGTCCGGTCGCACGGCCCGTTGAACCGACCTTGCCGACCACTGCGCCGCGCTTGAGTTGATCGCCCACTTTTACGTCGATCTTCGACATGTGGCAGAACATGCTGATAAAGCCCTGGCCGTGGTCGACGAACACCGTGTTGCCGTTGAAAAAGTAGTTACCGATGAGAATCACCTTGCCGTTCGCCGGGGTCTTGATCGGCGTGCCCGCGGGCACGGCGAAATCCAGGCCCGAATGCGGATTGCGTTCTTCACCGTTGAAGAAGCGGCGTACGCCAAACTTGCTCGACAGCGGCCCGTTCACCGGTTTATCCAGCACCAGGTTGCTCGGCAGGTTCGGGCTGAAACTGCGGTAGGCCTTGAGCTGCACCGCCAGTTCGCCTTCGATGCGCTTGAGTTGCGCCGGCTTAGGGTTTACCTGGCTTTTGTTTTTCAGGGTGATGCGCTGTTCTGGGTACTTCTTGTAACCGACGATAAACGGCAGGCTGCGCCCGCCGCTGCTGAGGCGCTCGTTGCCGGGTTTAACGGTCAATGGGATGCCGACAATCGCCAGCCAGTTGTCCGCCTCCTTCACCACCAGCACCGGTTTCCCTTGGTAGGTGGCTTTCGGTGCTGCCGCCGAGGGGCCGAGTTCTACGACTGCAACGCCGCCCGGCACGGGTTTGTTCAGGGTGCGTGTTATATAGCTGTCGGCATGGGCATTAACGGCGAGGCACAGCAGCATCAACAGGCTAAAGAGACGTGGCATTAATCAATCCAATAACGAAAGGGTGACGGGTGTCAGGTGGTTGTCTTCCACCCGCACTTGCAATTTGCCTTCACCGAGACGCGCGGTGAGGCGCTGGCCGGTGTGGGTTTGAGCGGCGTCGCGAATGGCCTGGCCGCGTTCGTCCAGCAGGATGCTGTAACCACGGCCCAGGGTCGCCAGCGGGCTGACCACCTGCAGCGTCTGCACCTGGCTTTGCAGTTGCATGCGCCGAGCCTTGAGGCCTTCTCGCATGGCGCGGGGCAGGCGTTCGGCAAGGCTGTCCACGCGCTGACGCAGCAGGGCCAGTTGCCGGCCGGGGTGTTGGCCGGCAAGACGGGTTTCCAGGCGGATCAGGCGTTCGCGCCGGGTATTGAGGCTGCGCTCGAACGCACGGCGCAGGCGCATGTCCAGGTCATCCAGGCGCTGGGCCTGTTGGCGCAGACGCTCGCCAGGGTGACGCAGACGTCGGGCCATGCTTTCCAGGCGCAGGCGGTCATGGCTCAGGCGATTGCGCATCAGCATCACCAGGCGACGGTGTAGGTTTTCGACTTGGCGTACCAGGTGGCTGGCGTCCGGCGCGAGCAATTCCGCCGCAGCGGATGGGGTAGGGGCGCGGACATCGGCGACGAAATCGCTGATGGACACATCGGTCTCATGGCCAACGGCGCTGACGATTGGTGTGACGCAGGCGTCTACCGCGCGTGCTACGGCCTCTTCGTTAAAGCACCAGAGGTCTTCCAGCGAACCGCCACCACGCGCCAGGATCAGCGCATCAAAGCCCCGGGCGTCGGCTAATTTCAGCGCACGTACGATCTGCGGGATGGCTTCGCGGCCTTGCACGGCTGTCGGGATCAATGTCAGCTCAACGTTCGGAGCCCTGCGGCGGAACACGCTGATGATGTCGCGGATCACCGCGCCGGTTGGCGAGCTGATAATGCCGATGCGCCGAGGATGCGCCGGCAGCGGCACTTTACGTTCAGCGCTGAATAGACCTTCGGCGCTGAGCTTTTCTTTCAGCGCATCGAACGCCAGGCGCAGCGCGCCATCACCGGCCGGTTCCACGGTATCGAGGATCAGTTGGTAATCACCCCGGCCTTCGAACAGCGAGACCTTGCCGCGCACTTTCACCGCCAGGCCATCCTTCAGCGCCTGGCGAACCCGCGCGGCGTTATTGCGAAACAGCGCGCAACGCACCTGGGCGCCGCTGTCCTTGAGGGTGAAATACACATGGCCGGAGGCCGGGCGGGCGAGGTTGGAGATCTCGCCTTCGACCCAGATATTGGTGAACACGTCTTCCAGCAACACCCGCGCGCGGCCGTTGAGCTGGCTGACAGTCAGGACTTCGCGGTCCAGGCCCAGTCGGGCAAAAGGATCTTTAATCATGGGCGTCAGTTTATAGGCATTCGCGCAGTGTTTGACAGAATTGCTCCACCAGCGCACTTGGCGCCTGCGCGCAGGCGAGGGCCACGGTGCTGAGGCAGTCCGGGTCGGTCAGGGGCAGAAAGTGCAGGTTAGCCGGGGCGATGTCCTGCATGGATTTTGGTAACAAGGCAATACCGAAGCCGGCCTGGATCAGCTGCAACTGGGTGGTCTTGCGGGACATCACCCGCGCGGCCTTGGGGAAAAATCCCGCACGCATGCACAACTCGGCTGACAGATAACTCAGGCCGCCGCGTTGGGGATGGGGGATCGAGATAAACGCTTCGTCCTTCAATTGCGCCAGTTCGATAGGCGCATTGCTCACCGATGGCTAAAGTGATCTCTCTCTCGTAAGGAATTTTCCATGAGCCCGGTTGAGCTGATGAACCAGTGGTCGTTTGTTGGTGTGGATTGGCTGGTCATCGGCCTGGGCATCGTTGTGGCCTATATCGTGTTTGGCATCGCCGGCTTTGGAACGGCGTTGGTGGCGGGGCCACTGCTGATCCTGTTTATGCCACTGTCGAAAATCATTCCGCTGCTGGTGCTGCTGGATTTTGTCGCGGCCTTTGGCAACCTGCTGCAAGCGCGGCGTGATGTGAACAAGCCGGAACTGCTGCGGTTGCTGCCGTGCATGGCGATAGGTTGCACGCTTGGCGTGGTGTTTTTGCTCAACTTGCATTCCGACCTATTGCTGTTGTTGATAGGCCTGTTTATCAGCGCCTACGCGATCTACAGCCTGGCGGTAAGGGCGCGTCCGACTCAACTGGCGGCAGGGTGGTCGATTCCGATGGGCACCGTGGGCGGGTTATTTGGTGCGCTGTTCGGCAGTGGCGGCTTTCTCTACGCAATCTATCTGAACAGCCGCCTGCCCAAAGACGCGGCGCGCGCCACGCAAAGTGCGTTGATCAGTTGCAGCACGGTGGTGCGCTTGAGCCTGTTCCTGGTCGCCGGGGTGTATGCAGATTTGCCGTTGTTGATGTTGGCGGTGTGCCTGCTGCCAGCGATGGCCCTGGGGCTGTGGTGTGGGCGCAGGCTGACCATGCGCATGTCCCGTGAGGCGTTTGTGCGGTTGGTCACCTGGCTGGTGCTGGCGAGTGGGATGGCGTTGATTGGGCGGTACTTGAGTACTTGACCTGAGTGGGGCAGGGATTAAGCTGCCAGCCTTCAGGGCCTCATCGCGGGCAAGCCCGGCTCCCACAGTTGATCGCGTTCCAATGTGGGAGCCGGGCTTGCCCGCAATGGCGCCAGTAGCCACACCGCAGGACTCTCAGGTCTCATGAACTCCCAAAGCATCCTTGTCCCCAAAATCTCCACCTTGCCCGTCCACGAACCCCGCGCCCGGGCGATCGTGCGCTGGCTGGTGCGCAAGAACATTATCAAGGAAGAGCTGACCACCTGTGGCCGCACCGGCAACCGCATGGCCTACGCCCTGGCCGATGGTGCCCGCGCCGTGGTGCTGCACCCCCAGGCGCTGCCGTTCAACGAGCCGATCAACGGCCTGGAAATCATCTACAAGCGCTGCATCTACACGCCGGCCAAGGGCTTTCTCGAAGAAGTCGGCTGCCCGGAATGCCGCAAGGAAGTCGGCGAAGCATTGTTTGACAGCCTGGAAGACTGGATGCCCGGTCACACCGATAACTTCACCTGCCCGCTGTGTGGGCATGAAGACGACATCAATGGGTTCCTGTTCCTACAGGAATGCGGGTTTTCCAACCTGGGGTTCATTTTCAACAACTGGGCGGAGGCGGGGTTCAAGCAGAGCTTTATCGACGAATTTGCCGATTGGTTGGACCAGAAGATGAGTTGGGTCAAAGTCGAGCTTTAACCCTTCTATCAGTATTACCAAGTTTGTCAGAGTTTTACATTGAGCCCGACAGGGTGCATGTATATAATGGCGCGCTTCCATTTTCCCGCTCGGGAGCCCCCGCGATGCTGCGTATCAGCCAAGAAGCTCTGACATTCGACGACATTCTCCTAGTGCCCGGTTATTCCGAGGTACTTCCTAACGAAGTCAGTCTCAAGACCCGCCTAACCCGTGGCATCGAGCTGAATATTCCCCTGGTTTCCGCTGCCATGGACACCGTCACTGAAGCCCGTTTGGCAATCGCCATGGCTCAGGAAGGCGGCATCGGCATCATCCACAAGAACATGACCATCGAGCAGCAAGCTGCCGAAGTGCGCAAGGTCAAGCGTTACGAAGCCGGTGTGGTGAAAGATCCCATTACCATCGAAGCCGACGCTACCGTGCGTGAACTGTTCGAACTGACCCGCCTGCACAACATCTCCGGCGTTCCGGTGTTGCACGATGGCGACCTGGTCGGCATCGTCACTTCCCGCGACGTGCGTTTTGAAAACCGCATGGAAGTCACCGTCCGCGACGTGATGACGCCTAAAGAGCGCCTGGTCACTGTCCGCGAAGGTGCCGACAAGAATGATGTGCGCGAACTGCTGCATAAAAACCGCATCGAGCGCGTGCTGATCGTCGACGACAAATTCGCCCTTAAGGGCATGATGACCGTCAACGACATCGAAAAAGCCAAGGCTTACCCGCTGGCCAGCAAGGATGATCAAGGTCGTCTGCGCGTTGGCGCCGCCGTCGGTACCGGTAAAGACACCGGTGACCGCGTTTCGGCCTTGGTCGCTGCCGGCGTTGACGTGGTGGTGGTCGACACCGCCCACGGTCACTCCAAAGGCGTGATCGACCGCGTGCGTTGGGTCAAACAGAACTTCCCTGATGTGCAAGTGATCGGCGGCAACATCGCCACCGGCGCAGCGGCCAAGGCCCTGGCTGAAGCGGGCGCCGATGCAGTCAAGGTCGGTATCGGCCCTGGCTCGATCTGCACCACCCGTATCGTTGCCGGTGTGGGCGTGCCGCAAATCAGCGCCATCGCCAACGTCGCCGCCGCCCTTGAAGGCACCGGCGTTCCGTTGATCGCCGACGGCGGCATCCGTTTCTCCGGTGACCTGTCCAAGGCCATCGTTGCCGGTGCTTCCTGCGTGATGATGGGCTCGATGTTCGCCGGCACTGAAGAAGCGCCAGGTGAGATCGAACTGTTCCAGGGCCGTTCCTACAAGGCTTACCGCGGCATGGGTTCGCTGGGCGCCATGTCCCAGGCGCAAGGTTCTTCCGACCGTTACTTCCAGGACTCCTCGGCAGGCGCCGAGAAACTCGTCCCGGAAGGCATCGAAGGCCGTGTGCCGTACAAAGGCACACTGAGCGCGATCATCCATCAACTGATGGGCGGCCTGCGTTCTTCGATGGGCTACACCGGCAGCGCCGACATCGAAGAAATGCGCACCAAACCAGAGTTCGTGCGGATCACCGGCGCCGGCATGGCTGAATCCCATGTCCACGACGTGCAGATCACCAAGGAAGCGCCAAACTACCGCGTAGGTTGATGCTTCCAGCAAAATGTTAAGTAACCGGGGCTGTTCTTTCAGCCCCGAGTTGTTTCTGATTCATTAGACGAGACTGACTTCATGGCCCTCGACATTCACGCCCACCGCATCCTGATCCTCGACTTCGGTTCCCAGTACACCCAGCTGATCGCCCGCCGCGTGCGTGAAATCGGCGTGTACTGCGAACTGCATCCGTTCGACATGGACAACGAAGCGATCCGCGAATTCGCACCTAAAGGCGTCATCCTCGCCGGTGGCCCCGAGTCCGTGCACGAAGCCAACAGCCCGCGTTGCCCGCAGGCCGTATTCGATCTGGGCGTGCCGGTCTTCGGTATTTGCTACGGCATGCAGACCATGGCCGAGCAACTGGGCGGCAAGGTTGAAGGTTCCGAGTTGCGTGAATTCGGTTATGCCCGTGTCGACGTGGTCGGCAAGAGCCGCCTGCTGGACGGTATCGAAGACCACATCGACGCCGACGGCCTGTTCGGCCTCGACGTGTGGATGAGCCACGGTGACAAAGTCACCAAGATGCCGGAAGACTTCCACATCCTGGCCAGCACCCCGAGCTGCCCGGTCGCCGGCATGTTCAGCGACGAGCGCCGTTACTACGGCGTGCAGTTCCACCCGGAAGTGACCCACACCAAACAAGGCGGCCGCATCCTGTCGCGTTTCATCCTCGACATCTGCGAGTGTGAAGCCCTGTGGACGCCGTCGAAGATCGCTGAAGACGCCATCGCCAACGTGCGTGCCCAAGTCGGCACCGACAACGTGCTGCTCGGCCTGTCCGGTGGCGTTGACTCCTCTGTGGTTGCTGCGCTGCTGCACAAAGCCATCGGCGACCAACTGACCTGCGTCTTCGTCGACAACGGCCTGCTGCGATTGCACGAGGGCGAGCAAGTGATGGCCATGTTCGCCGAGAACATGGGCGTCAAAGTTATTCGTGCCAACGCCGAGGAGCAGTTCCTCAACAACCTGGCCGGCGAGTCCGATCCAGAGAAAAAGCGCAAGATCATCGGTCGCACCTTCATCGACGTCTTCGATGCCCAGGCCAAACACCTGGACAACATCAAGTACCTCGCCCAGGGCACCATCTACCCCGACGTGATCGAGTCGGCCGGCGCCAAGAGCGGCAAGGCCCACGTGATCAAGTCCCACCACAACGTGGGTGGGCTGCCTGAGGAAATGAACCTCAAGCTCGTAGAACCTCTGCGCGAACTGTTCAAGGACGAAGTCCGCCGTCTGGGCCTGGAACTCGGCCTGCCGTACGACATGGTCTACCGCCACCCATTCCCAGGCCCGGGCCTGGGCGTGCGTATCCTGGGTGAAGTGAAAAAGGAATACGCCGACCTGCTGCGTCGCGCCGACCACATCTTCATCGAAGAACTGCGCAAGGCCGACTGGTACCACAAAGTCAGCCAGGCCTTCGTGGTGTTCCAGCCAGTTAAGTCGGTTGGTGTGGTAGGCGATGGCCGTCGTTACGCATGGGTAGTTGCGCTGCGTGCCGTAGAAACCATCGACTTCATGACCGCCCGTTGGGCGCACCTGCCGTACGAACTGCTGGAGACTGTCAGCGGCCGTATCATCAATGAGATCGAAGGTATTTCGCGCGTTACGTATGACGTGTCGAGCAAGCCGCCGGCGACGATTGAGTGGGAGTGACCCTAAAGTTGGCATATGCGAACGTAATCATTTTCTGATGTATATAAGGCCCGCGAATCGCGGGCCTTATTTTTGCAAGCCGGTAGTGAAACGAGTATTCCCGTTATTGTGAGATATGCCCAACGTTAGCTTGGTTTTGGTTCGCCTAAACCGGTGTGAGTGCCTGGTTACTGGAGTCATGAACGCTTATCTGCAGGGCTTGATCGCGACGTAGTCACATGTGCCCTGTAAACGTGCGCTGTTTTCTAGCCCCCTCTACAGGCGCTCGTCATGCGATGAGATGTTCATGGTTTATTGGTGGTTATTCTGGGGTGACGAGGTCGATGACTTCCACACCAAGGAGGTTTTTTAACGGCAGTAGGGATGCAGGAAATTTAGACTCCAATACTAGTACTGTGCGGACGTCCTTTGTCTGCGACTGCGCAAGTAGTACTGCCTCCATCACAGCCTGATATTTTACGCACTGGAACAGGCCTCTAGTGATATCGGGGACCGAAGAGACTGAGGATTTGACTTCGGCAGCTATCCATGCCGATTTGGTAGTAAAAGATACGTCGAGGCTGTCACCCGACGGCAGTCGCTTTTCAGTTAACCCGCGTGGTGTAGTTAAACTCAGGCCGATTGAGATGGGGTTGCGTGCTACGAAATCCTTCAATGTCTTATGGTGCTCGCTTTCACCACGTCCGGACATTTGACAAGCCAACTCAATGGTGTGCGAGAAATCGGCTTCGGCCGGCTCAAGGTCTAAAGCTTCTAGGACCTTGTCCCACTGTGGAAAAGTAAAAACGTGGTTAAGCTCAGCTTTGACAATTGCCTGTTTCTGATTACGGGGCAGAGTAGCGAACTCTTCTTCCTTAACTAAAAACCAGCCGATACCCTCACCAGGTAGTCCAGTGTGTTTATTGACTACCAGCGCTTGGATGGGCGGGACTTTTGTCTTCCATTGCTTTGAAAGATGTTCAAGCGTCTGGCCGATGCTGCCTAGGACGTAGTTAAGGTTGCGTGGATTCGGCATCCCCAGCTCTTGCGCAAGGTCAGAGTAGAAAAGGGTGCTTCCCGCTTTAGCTTGACGGGCAAGAATCGGCAGTGCTGCTCGCGCCCGCTCCTGATAAAGCTTGTTTCCAGAGATAGGGGCGGAGATTTTTGCGGTGGCCATGTCAATCCTTAGACGTAATTGGGATGGGGCAGGTTGACGAGAGGCTCGAAGCGACCTCAGCCTCCAGAAGAGTATGCTGTCATCCAGAGAGTAGCTTATGGCCATCATTCCGGGCAAGGCAGCGCTTTTCATAGTGTTCTTGGGTCTTCATTTGAATCGCAAACACAAAGGCGTCCTTAGGTGGCCTCACGCCATGCATGATTATCCTGCGTAACCGAACTGGCACTGAGTCTCTGTTACCGAGCCATTGGGTGCCAAGCTGACTTACTCCAATGCGCTTACAGCCCAGTCGAGGAGCTCTCACAATTGGTTAGAGGCGAAATTTACATCAATAAATGGCCAAATATGGCCGTTTTATGGTCATATTTGGCCATCATGTTTTTGGTTATAATTAAAAACTACTATTAAATCAGTATGTTATAGATATCCCGTTTTTTGGCACGAGAGACGCTAAGGAAGATTTGCCTCACTAAAGGAGTTGCCTCATGGCCAATCATTGCTACATGTCACTCTCTGGTATAGGAAAATGGGACAGCGCACTTAAACAAACACTGGCCCAGTGGACCCCTTACCGTCGCTACATCGCCACGGCTATCAATGCCGCCGAACAACGCTCGCCCATCCTTGCCTGGCGCTTGCCCAGCGCAGAAGAGTTCGACGCAATCAAGCAACGCACCGTTAAACGACCGGCCTTCCAAAATAAGTCCAAGCGGCGCCGTGATCGTGTCGAATACAGCGACAGTCACATCGGTGAATGGATCATCCTAGAGTCTCGTCCAGGTTTTGAAGAGGAACCGGACTCTACCTATGACGCCTTTCTCGATGCCCGGGAAATTCACGAGCGCGAGCCCCAACGGCGCCGGCGGGAACTGATCTGGGATAAGCGCAACAAGATCGCTGTGCTGGGTCGAATCCATGAGCAACAGGCCCTTCATGTCGAACGCCTTCCTCGCCCACTCGAGAATGGTGACGAGCCGGCTCAGGCACTCATTTACCTCAAAGCTAATACATGGCCTTTGGTTTGTCAGAAGAATGCCCTGGAGCATCTGGAAAGCTACCCGTCCCCGCGCTTGGGGGCTCTTGTGCGTTTAGCCTCTACCCGGGCGGACTGGGAAAGTCCTATCCCCCGCGAGCTGGCCGAGGGTCAATGGTTTTTCCTACGTCCCAAGGAGGATGGCACTCTGCGCGACGGCACTGCGGAACAACGCATCTTCGTCAAGCGCGCCCTTGCGACTCCAGACTACGCGGTACTAGAAGGCCCACCGGGCTCAGGGAAGACCACGGCTATCTGCGAGCTGATTCTGCAACTTACGCGTGAAGGCAAGCGGGTGCTATTGGTCGCATCCACCCATGTCGCCGTCGATAATGTGCTTGAGAGTCTTATTGAATGGCAAGACGAGGCGGATCAGAAGTGGGTCATGCCCCTGCGCATTGGCGATGAGGACAACATCGCATCGACAGCTGTTCGGCCGTGGGCCTTGAATCGGCTGGTACGTACTTGTAAGGGAGAGATTCTCGACTTCCTGGACGAGCCAGGGGCAGGCTCACACCGTGGCGTAAACAGCCGCGTCCTGCTTGGCCAAGCCCTGCGCAGTGAAAAAGAGTCAATGCTGGCCAACATGATGCTGGAATCTTCCAATCTGGTCTGCTCGACCACCATTGGGATCCTGCAGCATCCAAGCCTCAAGCAGAAGCTTGGTCTGGAACCTTTCGACTACCTCATTCTGGATGAGGCGTCGAAAACCACTTTCAGCGAGTTTCTGGTGCCTGCGCTCTATGCACGTCGCTGGGTGGTCGTGGGCGACCGCCGTCAACTCTCCCCCTTCGTCGACGAAACAGGCTTGGCGGTGAACGTGCGCAACCTGCTTTCTCAGGATGTGGCAAATGCTGCGATGTATGGCTTTCGTGCATCGGCATCAATCAGCAAAAAAAGCGGCAGTGCGTTGATGCTCCTCGAATCGCCAGAGCAACGAAAGTTGATGGTCGAAGAAGCCGATGCGCGCGACGTGCCAGCGGTCGATCTTGATACCCACGACCTATCATTGCCATGCTTCGAGCTGGCCGGCGCCCACCTCGTATGTGCTAGCGGCAAAACGCTGCAAGCGTGGGAACATCGGCTGCCTGGTGATCTGGTCCCAAGCAACGACTTACTGCCGCCGCTGCCTGACTGGGAAGCCCATCGTAGTAGTTACTCGCAGGTGCCTGAGAAATCGCAAGAAGCCTTCATCTGGGCTGATGAAATCGCCTGGCGCCAGATCCGGGCCTATGAGCTTCGCCAGAACCCTGACGAGCAACAACATCTGCTCGACGAAATCGATGCCTTACTGCCGAAAGGGACAACGGCACAGCAAGGAACTCCGAACCTGGGTGAGAACCTCAAACAGATGCGTCGTGTGGCCATGACGTCGATTCTGGAGATTCTTCAGGTAGGCGCCGGTTGCATGCCTGACTGGGATCAGCAGACAGTATTGACTCATGGCTTACCGTCACAAGCACTTGAGCAACGCAGTGTATCGCTGACGTTCCAACACCGCATGCATCCAGAGATCTCCGCGTTCCCACGTGACCAATTTTATGCGGAGGACAATTTGCTCAACGACTCCAGCAGCCTTGAACGCGACTGGAACTACAAGCACTACAAGCGTCGTGCCGTATGGCTGGACATCGCGCCCCGCCAGCAGAAAAAAGGTGGACGCGCCCAGGGCAATCGCAACCCGGCTGAGGCAGACCATCTCATCAACGAACTGCACCAATTCATCCAGTGGGCCGAGCACGAACCACGCACCGGAAAATACGCCGGGAAACCCTGGAAGGTGGCTGCCCTCACTTTCTACAAAGGGCAGGAACACGAGTTACGTGTGCGCCTGCAAGCCATGAGTAAACAGCGCGCCAATACCCGACAGTTCAGTTTGGGAAAAGGTCGGATCGAAGTCTCTCTGTGTACTGTCGACCGCTTTCAAGGGCACGAAGCCGATCTGGTGCTGCTCTCCTTTGTGAAATCCGGCTCCGCCGGTTTTCTCAATAGCCCCAATCGCCTGAATGTTGCTCTCACGCGCGCCCGTTACCAAGTGGTACTGATCGGCCATCGCTTCTGGATGAACTCCAAAAGCTGCCGTTCTGGACTGCTGCGCAATCTGGCTGCATCGACCCGCTACGCCAAGAATCTCGGATGGGACACACCATGATCCAACTCAAACGTTCAATCAGTGTGAAATGCTTCGAATCCCAAGCCACGGTGGCGGTGGGTCGCCAACGCCCTGAATTCCTCGCGATCGCACAACTGGCGGCCGACTTCGGGCGGCCGATCAATGCGCAAGACATTCACCATGAACTGCTGCGTAATTGCCCAGAAGCTATGGTTCGTCAGGTCCATAAACGTAGCGTCGATCTGGGGCTGCTCGAAAGCGTGGAACAGGAGGGCTATGCCCAACTTTCCAGCGCGGGAGAACAGGCGCTGCAAGTAGGCCAGGTGCTGGTACCCGAGGAAGGCGTCTGGCGTTTTTACCTAGCAAATGATCGGCTCCTGCCTCATCGCTTGCTGCACGTACATCGCCTGGAAACTGACAGCGCTCACAGATCACGTGACGACAACCGCAAGAACGCGGAAAAGCCCGGATCGCAGCGAGCCTCCTCGCTGCCTGACCTGCTCAAGTCCTGCAAAAGCAGCACAGCATCTCCCTCAATTGTCGACGGTCAGTTGCAACAAATCCGGGAACTGCCCCCTCTTGGGATCAGCGTACGTGACTGCACACTTGAGCTCTCTTACGAATGGACGCCTAACGGTCCACCTCTGGTCAAGCTGACAGGGGAATTGAAAGGTATAGGCAAGAAAGACAAACAGCAGATCGACGCCTCATTGCCTCCCTCAATGAAAGTTGCCGACAGCTACGAGCATTTGTGGAAGCTACTGGCGGCATTTGCAAGCCAGGTGGACATCACAGAGCTGGATCAGTGGCATGAGTACACTGGCAGTCTCATCCTTCCGGCAACGCTGGCAGATTTGAGCCCTATTGAACGCAAGCAGTTCATCCGCGAGTTGGCTATACCTGAGTGGAAACGTGGCTACATCGGCACCTTCAATTCCACAGTACTCAGTGCTGTTCCACTCGTCCCGGCATCCGATACCGACGCCAATGAATGGGCAAAATGGCTGCAATGGGATGCGATCCAGGACGATGTCACCCCTACGCATCTGGATCAGATGGGGGATGACATACGCTCGCAGTTCCTCTACCACGACCCGCACTTAGCCACGCCCAATGAGCTCCTTGCCAAGGCGCTCCATGGCAAACGCGATGCTCGTAGCCATTACCTGCTTGCCCCCTATGACCTCGGACTCTGGAGCTAAACCATGATCATCAATACCCATCCCTGCCAGACCGTCGTCGACCGTACCCATGAACCTCTTGGTCCGGGCTGGCTGCGCCGTGCCCCCACTCTTGCGGAGCAACGCGAGCAGGTGTCATCCCATGTCTGGCGTACCGGTGCAAACCTGCAGTTTCGCGACACTCTGGTTCAAGCCATCGACGAGGCGAGCGAACACGTACTGCTGTGCTCATTCCTGCTTGCTGACACACCGCTGGCAGATGCGTTGATCCGATCGTCTGAGCGGGGTGTGCGCGTCTACATCATCACTGCTTCCGAGCAGCGACTGGACAGCCTGATTCATGACCAAGATGACTTCGGCAAACGCATGGTCGAGCAACATAAAGCGCTGCTCGCCCGGCTTGCCGGCAAAGTACGCCTACGCTCGGCGGAACATGTTCATGCCAAATTCCTAGTGATCGACGCCCTTGCCCACAAGACGCCCCGGGCATGGCTGTCCACCGCCAATCTCAACAAAGCCCTGCAAGAGAGCATCGAACTGGGCGTGCAGTTAGAGGAAAACAACGCACGCGCCCTGGCCGAATGCTTCAACTGGGCATTCTGGTGCGAAGCCCGGCGCGAACTGCACGGCGCCAACCGACTGGTGGAAATCAAGGGGCCGCCAGTGGCGCCCCGGCGCCCGGACCACGATCAGGTCCTTGCGACTCTGCAGGGTAGCTACGACCTACGGGACGCTGTTATCGCCATGATTCGCAGTGCTCACTACGAAATCCTGGCCAGTAGCTATGGGCTCGATGCCGACCACGCTGTGATTAACGAACTGATGCTGGCAGCAAAACGCGGTGTACGCGTGTGTTTGTTGACGCGCCCACGTCCAGCTGTTGCCAACGCAGTGGCAAAGCTGGCTGCTGCTGGCATCCAAGTGCTGGCCCATGACAAGCTGCACGCCAAGGCGTTAGTTGCCGACGGGGAGGCCTTGGTCATGACCGCCAACTTCGATGCCTTTGGTCTGGACGAGGGCTTTGAGGTCGGGATCAAACTTGCGCCCGAGCCCGCAGCAGCCGTGGAGCAAAGCCTGCGTGAGTGGATGGATTGCTTCCCTTGGATGTACAGGGCCAACGCTACCCGTGGAGAACACCTCGGTGACTTCTGCCCTGCCGACAAAGGTCTGCGCGACGGAGTTGTGCGCGTCGTACAGTACTGTGAACAGAAATTGGCAGACGTCGAAGCCCATGATGCTCTCAGCCTGGAAAGTACACCCGGTCCTCAAGTTCAACCTGTAGATGCCCCCGGCGAACTGGCGCAAAAAGTAACCCAGCTCTGGAGCATCACAGCGCCCCGCCTCCCGCAGGGCGCCACTGAGATCAAGCTGCCCCAGCACAAGGGGGAGTCGAAGCCACTGGATCTGACAACACAGCCCGTCGCCGTCCCGGTCTACCAGTTTAAAGGCACCAAGTACATTGTTGTGGATCCCACACAAGAGCAAGAACAGGTCCGTGATCTCGCGCAAAAACTAGGTGCACGCCTGGTACTGGAGCGCGCATGAGCCGGCCTGTACGTAAGCTCCCTCAAGTACTGCTCAGTTGGATCAGCATGAACCACGGTGGAGCGCCGATCGTCACGGCGTTACGGCACTCCTCGTGGCCTCGCTCGTTATGGCCTCTCTCTCAACGCTTCGACTGTGTATACCTGTGCTGGCGCAACGCACCAGACGATGGCTCAGGCAAAGAAGCGTTTGAGAGAACCCGGCGTGACATCGAAAAGGTTTTCCCCAAGGGCCTCAACATCAAAGACATCCAGTGGGACACCCAAGCTTCGCCTACCGACCATGACGCCATTTACGATTTCGCGCTGAAAGCAATGTGGCAGGTCCGTACAGAACATCCCGAGGCGATGATTACCCTGCATCTTTCTCCGGGTACCCCTGCCAGTCACGCTGTCTGGCTGGCGCTGGTATCGACCGGTGCTGTAGAAGGCCCTCTGCAGTTGATTCAGACTCGCAGGGAGGACCAGGCGCAGAAACACGAATCGCTGGTCCAGGTGACGACCTTCAAACTCGACACGTGGCTTCAGCGCTACCGCCGGGCGCAGCCCGATCACGCGGGCAGTGATGATGCCGGGCACAACATCGAGCCTTTGCAGGCACAAAGCCCGGCTCTTTGCGAAACGATGAAATTACTTAAACGCTGGGCGCCTTTGCGCGTCCCAGTGTTGCTGCTGGGCGAGCGCGGTACTGGAAAGACCACGCTGGCCAACCTATTGCGAGCCCTGAGCCAGTTTCAGAAGGAAGATGTCAAAGATTGGCCCTCAGTTGTCTGCGGTCAGTTTCGGGTCAATCCGCAATTGGCTCAAGCCAAGCTGTTCGGCTACGAAAAAGGTGCTTTCACGGGTGCAGAGCAGTTGCACAAGGGGCTTCTTGAACAGGCTGACGGCGATTCTCTTTTCTTCGACGAAATTGCCGACCTTGATCGTGACACTCAACGCATACTCATGGCTGCTCTGGAGGGACGAGGCTTTCAACGCATCGGCGGACCGCAAACGCAATACTCCAACTTCCGCCTGATTTGTGCGACTAATTGCAGCTTGAGTCGACTGCAAAACGAACTGCTGGACCCGGATTTTTTCGACCGAATCGGCACCTTCATATTGCGAGTACCACCGCTGAGAGAGTGTGTGGAAGACATTCCTCACTTCTGGGCTAAAACTCTAGAAAATGCGGTCAAATCGGCTGGTCTTTCTGTGGACGGCTGGCGTCATTACTCCAATCACACAGCCTTGGTGCGGCAGTTGCAGGAGCACACCCTACCCGGCAACTTTCGCGATTTGCAACGTGTTGCCTATCACCTGTTGGCAGCCCTAGCCGCCGGATGTGACCAAGATGAGGTATTGAGCGAAGCAAGATCGGCGCTGCCAGTGCGGCATGGCTCACGTGAAGGTGAGATTGACCTTGCGTCCCTAACGGCACAGTTGCCTGTCGATGTCCGAGCAAGGCTGGAGGTCCATGAAATGGCCTGGTATCAAGCTGCCTTGCGGAGAGCTTCGAACAACAAAACGGAAGCCGCCAAGCTCCTAAAGCTGCCGCGCAAGACGTTTGACAATAGGCTTGGAAGCCTATCTGGCCAAGCCAAGTCAAAAACTTGAATGGACACTTTAAGGTCGAGGCAAGAGGACCGAGCATCGAGAACGTCGCTTGGGATGGTTCTTTTCATGGCATGCCATTTCTTTTGTGTTTTAGTTATCTGTTTTTAAAGGGTTTTTCGTTCTTATTGATAATCGAGTGGGAGTAGGGTTGATTCGCAACTATATGATTTTTATCTAAAAAAATAAAAACAGAAAGCGATGTTTGCTACGACGTCAATGGCGTTCTTAATGGCGCGCATCGTACGCATGTGAGAGAGCTACATCGATACCATGGCCTGGATAAGGAATGCCGACATGGTATCGAGAACGCTTGGCTGCGCAGATGTCAGCAGTAACTGTTTGCCAGTCTCCACTTAAAGTAACTCTGCGCCCGGAAGCCTTGGCCGGCTGTGTATTCAGCGCTGCCGTACGGGCCAAGGCCGAAAAGCAGACGGCGGTAATTGGCGTAGTCGGAATTTTTTCGACTGGAAAAATCACGCCGAGTCGGTCATCAGCAGCGTGCGTCTGAGCGACGAAGAACGCGCGCGAAGCCGAGTGATGATAATCGACGCCAACCACAGGATCATTGCTAGCTCGGACGCCCGGGATCACTTGGGCGAAGGCATGGAATTGCGAGCTAAGGCCGGGCAGCCGAGTGGTTACAGCATGTTGAGCGGCAACAGTCGAGGATTACCTGGTGGAGCTGCGCACCTTGCAGTCGGAATTGGAAGCGCGGCGTAATTCTGCGCAATCGGCGGAAGAGTCGGCGTCGGTCAGCCGCGACCAATATGAAGCCGGGGCCATCGACTACCTCGATGTTGCCACTACCCAGTCCACTAGCCTGAGTGAGCGCCAGACCTTGCTCAGTCTGGGTGTCTACGCAGTTGGTGACCAGCGTCCAGTTGCAAGTCGCCTTGGGCGGCTCCTGTACTGGGGGCACTGATCATCCCCCGGAGTAACCTGGCACCTGCGCTGCGCTGGTAAGTCGAATGCTGCAAAGCCGGTGCACCGGATGCTGCAATTGGCCAATTATTGTCATGCTAGTATCCGCGTGCCCCTGGGAACGGACCGTTCCTGCGTATGGGCGGTTCATAATGTTTGAGTATTTCGTCCAGTAGGAGGTTTTGCGTGCTCAGGAAGTCAAGTTTCGCACTGCTCGCCCTGTCTGCCGCCGCTTTTTCGGCGCAGGCTCAATCCGATCGTCAAGTGGTCGAGGACATGGTGACCCGCTCGGCCAATGTCTGCCCGGGCCACAGTACCGAGCGCACCACGCCCACCGTGAAGGCGGTGCCCGTCGGCGCGTTGCGGGTCATGCTCGATCGTGGCCTGGTCATGTGCCCCGATCGGCGCCTCGATGCCGACGCGCCGGCCGTGTTCTACGGCAGAGTCGGCGTTTTTGAATGGAACCCCGAAGTATCGGCAGGCTCGGCGGTGATCGTCAATCAGATCGACGCCATGACCCGTAAGGACGATTACCCATCTGACACCCTGGTGTGGGACGCCGAGGGTAGCCTCGAGCAGCGTACCGTGCCGGCTTTTGAAGCCAAGCCAGGGGCTGCGGTGCTGTACAAGGTCCGCTAGGCCCTGACGACTTGGCGTAAAGCGTTAGATTGATTTCCAGGTGCATGGCTTCCTAGGACAGTCTGACGCGTACCGGCGCAGGTCAGCAGCTTCTGTTGTTGGTTGCGAGCTGGTGCCATTCAAAGGCGGGGCCGCTGCCCTCGTACTTAACAAAACCGCAGTTTCATCGACGCCAGTCGTTCCCTCGGCGTCGGTGAGCTGGCCCCTCTGCCACGGGTTGTTGCCGCTGATGCAGAGTTGACCCTGCTGCCGACTTGGCGTTGCCCCATAAGTATTAAGCCCAAAGTCAGATCGGCTAACGCTTTACGAAGTAGAAGCATGGGGCAGCGAAGTTTCGGCAGTTGGGTCAACTCTGCATCAGTGGCAACAGGCCAAGCTCAGCGTCACGTTTCCTGAGAAATCGACATTTTCAACAGAATTAGCCAAAAGCTGACATTCGGTTAATTGCGACTACCGGCCAAAAAGTAGCGGCCACGCTAACTAGAAAACCACGGGCGGTTCAGTTATGCCGTTTCATTACCAGATTTTGATAACGATCCCAGCATTTCCCTTAGGCGCGTTTCCGAAAGCGGTTCACTGAACAGAAACCCTTGTGCCATGGCACAGCCTGCTTCACTCAGCCATTGCGCTTGGCAGCGCGTTTCAACCCCCTCCGCAAGAGTTGTCAGGCTCAGTCCTTTACTTAGAGAAAGGACGGCTCGGACGATGCGGGCATTCTTGTCGTTTTCAAGAACCGTGCTGATGAAAGTGCGATCTATTTTAAGTTTGTCAAAATTGAACTGAGCCAGTTGAGCCAAGCTGGAGTAGCCTGTCCCAAAATCGTCCATGGCGATACGGATGCCCATTTCATGCAGCGCTTCTATGTGCTTGCTTGCCATTCCAAAATCGCTCACTACGGAGGTTTCGGTCACTTCCAATTCAAGCCTATTCGGTGGGAAGCCGGTTCGCTGTAATGCACCCTTCACTCGGTTGACGAGATTTTCGTCACGAAGGTCCAATGCGCTCAGGTTGAATGCTAGCAATAGGTGCTCAGGCCAAACTGCTGCCTCCCGGCAGGCTCGTTCCAGCAATAACGTGGTGAGCTCGCGCATCAGGCCGGATCGCTCAGCAGCAGGGATGAAATGTAAGGGGGAAATCGGCCCATGCAAGGGATGGTTCAGGCGGGCCAAGGCCTCGAAGCCAACAATACGCTCATCCTCCAGAGCAACAATTGGCTGATATGCCAAGCTCAGATAGCCATTATCGAGTGCTTCGCGCAGCAACTGCACTACTTGGGATTGCTTTTCCAGATGCACATCCCGACTCGGATCGAAAAACCGAACTGTATTCTTGCCGTCATGCTTACCTTGGTACAGCGCAAGATCGGCCCGCCGCAGCAAGCTGCTAAGGTCCCTCCCGTCTTGTGGAAACTGTGCAACACCATAGGTGCCCGCTGTGCAGAGACATACGGAGTCAAATACCATAGGGCTTGAAATCAAAGAGGCGAGTTGATCTAGGAAAAGACGAGCTGACTCGGCTGTTTTTGCAGACCGAATGATGAGCGCAAACTCATCTCCGCCCAGACGGCAGGCGAAATCACCATCTGGTAGGCTTGTACTGATACGGCTTGCCAATTCCCGCAACAGCCGATCGCCATAGCTATGACCATAAACATCGTTTACTGATTTAAAGCCATCTAAGTCAAACAGTACAAGAAAGAACGGATCATTAGGACACAGTCTGCGTGAATGGAACTCCAAGTCCAGCCCTCTACGGTTGGGCAACCGCGTCAAGGTGTCATGGATGGCCATATCGATGGCCGCTTTTTCAGCCAGACGTCGACCGACAATTTCCTTGCGAAGCTCGTAGACCCTTCGAATACCAAAGGCAAAGCCACACCAGCCCATGACGATGAGGCCTAAAAAGAACTCGTCTGCCTGCCAGCTCTCGTGCCGGATATTGAAGCGAGTAAGTGCTTCATAAAGGTCAAGGTGAAGGCCAGCCCAAAGCACGCAAGTGCCCAAACAGGCGACGACGATGAAGTCTAACCACGCTTGGTGGAGTCTCAAGAAGCGACGTAATAAACGGTCGGCCATGGAAATGTCATCATTTTAGGGTTCTCATCTTTAGCTATCGACCCATTTAAAACTTCCTTGAGTCCATCCATCATTCAGGACTCCTTACCGCCAACCACCTTTTTCGGCCCGCTTAACTTGTAATGACGTCCAGACGCTATTAATTTCGCATCATTTAGATGCGTGGGTCAGCGAAATTTCGGCAACTGGGTCAACTCTGCATTGCTGTTTACACCGTCCTGGCTATGGTCCGGTGTTGTGCTCCTGGTCGGTTGTTACGAGCAAGGGTATCTGGAGCATTGCCGTCGCTGCGCGCTGGACCACTGATAGTCTGTCCACGCTTAGCCGCAAAGGCTAACTGGCATCAGCTTCGTTAAACTGATGCCGGTTTTCCCCAGCGTGGCTATTGGGCGCCGCGGCTCAACCCACCCAGACGGGTTGAGATCGACTGCATGCCTTTGCCCAGTTCCCGAAGGGTGCTCGCATCTCGCGCGCCTTCTTCGCTGGCCGCATGGATACGTACCGCCAGCTCGTTGATTTCCTGAGTCACGTGGCTCTGCTCTTGGGCGGCAACGGCGATCTGCTGGGCGCGCTGGACGATGTCATCGAAACTGCCCACCGTAGTGCCCAATGTGGCGGACACGCCGACTGCCTGTTGCACTGATTCGCGAGTGCGTTGAGCGCCGTTTTGCATGGTTGTGACGGCAGAATTTGATGCCTGGCGCAGCTGGGTGATCATCTCCTGAATTTCGTTGGCAGACGTTTGTGTGCGGCCTGCGAGTGTGCGCACTTCATCTGCCACCACCGCAAAGCCACGTCCTTGCTCACCGGCTCTAGCGGCCTCGATAGCAGCGTTGAGCGCCAATAGATTCGTCTGCTGAGAGATCGATTTGATTACCTCCAGCACGCTGCCAACTCGCTCGATGTCTTCACCTAACTGAGTCATGGCGGTGGCCGCGCCTGAGATGTCAGTCGCCAGGCTTTCGATGGATTCACCGTTGCGGTTGACTTGGTCCTGACTCTTTTGCGCTTCTACCAGTGAGCTGCGGGCCGTGTCCGAGCAGTCTGTGGTGTTGCGTGCGACCTCGTTGGCGCTGGCCGACATTTCAGTAATGGCGGTGGCGAGCAGGGTGTTGTCCATGCGTTGAGTCTCTGCCCGTTCAGCCAGGCCATTGGACAGTTGCGCCAGTTCGTTGGCCTGGGTTTCCAGTGACACCGACTCATCGGCAATGCGTCGCAGCATGGCCTGCAGAGAGCCAGCGTAATGGTTGACCGCAATGCGCAACGCGCCGAGTTCATCTGACCGCAGAATCTCTAGCTGAGCGCCTGCCTGACCGCCTTGGCCCAGACGTTCGATTTGCGCAGTGGTTTCCTCAAGCTGAGTGAGCAGCCGTTTGCCGGCCAGCCATGCCAGCCCCAGCAGGATGCCCAACAGCGGTAGCAAGAACAGCAAGATCTGCCCGGTCAGCTTGTTCGCGAGTCCGACCACGCGGGCCTCTGGCGTGACCAGCCCAATGCGCCAGCCGGTGCCTTCCATGGTTTCCAATGTGATGTAAGCCGGTCCATCCAAGCGCGCATCGTGTATCCAGATACAGCGTTGTCGTGCCGGCCGGCTTGCTCGACAGGCTTTCGGCGACCGGCTTCAACCACGTTTGTTCCTGGCTCAACCCGGCAATGGTCGGCAGGCCCTTGGTGCTCTTTGCATCGGGGAAAAACAGCAGGTTCCCTGAAGGATCGACCGCAAAAGCGTAGCCGCCGGTGACATTGCCCTTGGCCTTGAGAAACGCTGCGAGGCCGTCAAGCTTGAGGTCGATAGTGGCGACACCGGCAAACGCGCCCTTTGCGAGGTAGGGCACGCTACAGGTCGTCATTGCCACGCCACTGACCGGGTCCTGGTAAGCATCTGACCAGACGCAACGTCCCGATGGCGCGGATTTCGCTCCCGTGTACCAGGACTCAGCCTGATACGGCGGGGTTTGCGCGGCGTTGTACTCGTCCGAGTAATCCAACCCATTGCTGACGTTGCGTGCCCAGAAAAAACTTCGGCGATCAGTACCGGCAGTAAAACTGTTGGGCTCTGGCCACAGACCGCCGCCTGCAATGGCTGCATCGCCTTGGCTGTCGATTACATTAGGCAGATTAGCCTTGAGCAGGTTTTCGTCGTGGGGCAGGGTTTCAGCCAGGTGCGCCATCGCTGTAGCGGTGCCTTCAATGCGATTCACTTGCAGGGCTAACTGGCGTGTAATCGCACGGGCCGATTGTTCCGCTGCCTCGGTTCCTGCTGCCACTAACTGAGGCTTGCCGCCCAAGGTCATGACTGAGTAAATCGCCAATGCCGTGAGAACCAGCAGCGTCAGGATCCCCAGAGTCATTCGCCCTGCGATGCGGTTGGGAAGTAGCGACATGCTGTAACTCCACAAAATTAGGGTTGGCTTTAGTTAATAGCGGCAGCCAAGCCCGGTAGTTGAGGCGCTACATGATATTTTGAGTGATTAGGCGACCGGTGGCTGTCAACGGCAATGCAGAATTGATAGAGCTGCCCACATTTCGCTGACCCAGGCTTCTACTTCGTAAAGCGTTAGCCGGTCTGACTTTGGACTGAGTACTTATGGCGCAACGCCAAGTCGGCAGTAGGGGCAATTCGCATCAGCGATAACAAAGAAAACTTAGGTTGTTTATCTATCAATCATAGTATTTTCCATGGTTTTGCTGTTTTTTATTATGGCCTTTATTTAAAGGGTGGAATTTTCTAGTTGATAATAGAGCGGGAATGATCCTGCTTTAGCAGGTGAATGCTGAACAACAAAACCCCGGCCATGTGCCGGGGTTTTGTGTTTATGGCATGAGCCGCTCCACCATGTCGGGGGGCGAGAACAACACGATCTCCGAAGTGGGAATTCGCAAAGTCGCAGCGATCCTCGAGGGCTTGGGGTACGAATTGACCGCCATACCAAAACGTCGGCGCAAAACCCTCGATGAATTTAAATCAGTAAGCTTCCATGATTAGTCAAAGGGATCGTTTGTAATCCGGTGAAGCATTCACCCAGAGTTCGCGGCGGTAGGAGAGAAGATGACTGCTGCATGGACGGCGGGGCTGGCAAAAAGTATCGCAGTGCAATGATCTTCCCGGTTGATGCTTACCTGCGCGCAATATCCGAAAAGTAAAACTTGTCCAACGTATGCCGCGACTCGGTGTACTCGAACTGCCGCCCGTCCTGCAAAAACGTCTGGTTGCTCACCACGATCACATGGCTCTGCCCTTCGAGGTCGAGGTGTGCCTGGTCGTCCTTGCCGCGTGGCAGGGCTTCGATAGTGCGTTGGGCGTAGGCGATCTGCAGTTGCAAGGTCTGTTCAATGAACGCGTAGATCGACTGTTCGGCGATGTCGCGGTGCAAACCCGGGATCACATCAGCGACGAAGTGGTTGATGTCGAGGATCACGCGTTTACCGCCGATGCGCCTTACCCGCTTGATGCGGGTGATCAGCGTACCGGGCTCTGCTTCGATGTGCTGCAGCAGTGAACCCTCCAGTGGGCATTGGGTGAACTCGACCACTTCAGTGTGTACGTCGTCGCCCAGGTCGGCGTGGGTTTCGTGGAAGCTGACGATGCCGCCGAGTTGGAACTCAATCGGGTTGGGCGACAACACGAACGTGCCCTTGCCATGGATTTTTTGCGCGAACCCACGCTCCTGCAACTGCTCGATGGCGCGACGCACGGTGCCTCGGCTGGCCTGGTAGCTGTCCATCAGTTCGGTTTCGGAGGGAAGGCGCGTGCCGCGCTGCAGGCGTTCGGTGGTGATGCTGGCAAGCAGATCCGTGTAGATCTGGTTGTATTTGCTCATGGGGATGGCTCTTTGCCGGGGTTGCGGTCAAGGCAGGAACCTTAGTGGCAGAGAGGGGGTTTGTCCATTAGGCCCTTGGATTTATGCGGCTTGCAGCGATGCGGCGGCCTACAGGAAATAAACAAAATTAAACTCGTACAGACGAGCTGTTGCTTTAACTCGTACAGACGAGTACTTTTGCCCTCGGCGTGCTGCCAATGACTGCCCCTCAAATAAAAAAATCAAAGTGGAAAACAAGCATGAGCCACGACTATTCGAACATTGCCCGCGAGATCCTCGAAAACCTCGGGGGCCGCGACAACCTTGAGCAAGCTGCCCACTGCGTTACGCGCCTGCGCCTGGCGCTCAAGGACCCGAGCCTGGTCAATGGCAGCGCGCTGAGCCAGGTCGATCTGGTCAAGGGTTCGTTCTTCACCGGCGGCCTGTTCCAAGTGGTGATCGGTCCCGGCGAAGTGGAAAAGGTCTACGCCGCCCTGCGCGAACAGACCGGTCTCGCCGCCGCCACCATCGCCGATGTGAAGAAGAAGGGCGCCGACAAGACCAACGCTATGCAGCGCCTGGTGCGGGTGTTTTCCGATGTGTTCATGCCGATCCTGCCCGCGCTGATCATCGCCGGCCTGTTGATGGGCGTGAACAACCTGATGGGCGCCAAGGGCATGTTCATCGAGGGCGAGACGCTGCTCGAGGCCTATCCAAACCTGGATGGGCTGTGGAGCCTGATCAACCTGATGGCCAACACCTCGTTCGTGTTCCTGCCGGCGCTGGTCGGCTGGTCGGCGGCCAAGCGCTTCGGCGGCAGTGAAATCCTTGGCATCGTGCTGGGCCTGATGCTGGTGCACCCGGACCTGCTCAACGCTTGGAACTACGGCAAAGCCGTGGCCGGGCTCGACGGCCAGAGCCTGCCGTACTTCGATATTTTCGGCTGGTTCCAGATCGAAAAAGTCGGCTACCAGGGGCAGATCCTGCCGATCCTGATGGCGGCGTATGTGATGAGCGTGATCGAGAAATGGTTGCGGGCGCGGGTGCCCAATGCGATTCAACTGCTCGTCGTGCCGATCACCACCATCGTCGTTACCGGTGTGCTGGCCCTGGCGATTATCGGCCCGGTGACCCGTCACCTCGGCATCCTGATCACCGAAGGCGTGGTCACCCTGTTTGACCTGGCGCCGATGGTCGGCGGGGCGATTTTCGGCCTGCTGTATGCGCCGCTGGTGATCACCGGCATGCACCACATGTTCCTTGCCGTGGACCTGCAACTGATCTCCACCCAGGGCGGCACCTTTATCTGGCCGATGATCGTCATGTCCAACCTGGCCCAGGGCAGCGCCGCGCTCGCGGTGTTCTACATGAGCCGCAATGCGCGGGACAAAAGCATGGCTTCGACTTCGGCAATTTCGGCGTATTTCGGCATCACTGAACCGGCGATGTTCGGGGTGAATTTGCGCTTCAAGTTTCCGTTTTATGCGGCCCTTGTTGGCTCGGCGCTGGGCAGCATTTTCCTCGCGCTGAACAAGGTGCAGGCCTCGGCCATTGGGGTGGGGGGCTTGCCTGGATTTATCTCGATCGTGCCGCAATCCATCGCGGTGTTTGTGATCGGCATGGTCATCGCGATGGTGGTGCCGTTTGTTTTGACCTGTGCATTGAGCATGAAGATTGTTCGGCCCGGATACAGGGTCGCCTGATCTGGCGCCTTCGCCAGCACACAACTCTACTGAAGGAACCCACCATGCAAAACTGGCAACACTCGGTGATCTACCAGATCTACCCCAAAAGCTTCCACAGCCACGCGGGTAACGCCACCGGTGACCTGCTGGGCATCGTGGACAAACTCGATTACCTGAAATGGCTGGGCGTGGACTGCCTGTGGATTACCCCGTTCTTGCGCTCGCCGCAACGGGACAACGGCTATGACATCAGCGACTACTACGCCATCGACCCGAGCTACGGGACCATGGCCGACTGCGACCTGCTGATCGGCGAAGCGGCCAAACGTGGCATCAAGCTGATGCTGGATATCGTGGTCAACCACACCTCCATCGAGCACGAGTGGTTCCAGCAGGCGCGCAGCAGCCTCGACAACCCGTACCGCGACTTCTACATCTGGCGCGACCAGCCGAACAACTGGGAATCCAAGTTCGGCGGCTCGGCCTGGGAATACGAGGCGCAAACCGGCCAGTACTTCCTGCACCTGTTCGACCACACCCAGGCCGACCTCAATTGGGACAACCCCCAGGTGCGCGCCGAAGTGTTCAAGCTGATGCGCTTCTGGCGCGACAAGGGCGTGGGCGGTTTCCGCCTGGACGTGATCAACCTGATCTCCAAGCCCGCCGACTTTCCCGAAGACAACAGCGACGGCCGCCGTTTCTACACCGACGGCCCGAATGTGCACGAATACCTGCAGGAAATGCACCGCGAAGTCTTCGAAGGGCATGACCTGATCAATGTCGGCGAGATGTCATCCACCAGCCTCGAACACTGCATTCGCTACTCGCGGCCGGAGTCGAAAGAGCTGTCGATGACCTTTAACTTTCATCACCTGAAAGTGGACTACCCGAACCTGCAGAAGTGGGTGAAAGCTGACTTCGATTTACTGCAACTCAAGCAGATCCTCTCCGACTGGCAAATGGGCATGCAAGCCGGTGGCGGCTGGAACGCGCTGTTCTGGTGTAACCACGACCAGCCACGGGTGGTCTCGCGTTTTGGCGATGACGGCGAGCACCGCGTGGTCTCGGCCAAGATGCTCGCCACCGCGCTGCACTTCCTCCAGGGCACGCCGTTCGTGTACCAGGGCGAAGAGTTGGGCATGACCAATCCGGGCTTCGACAGGATCGAGCAGTACCGTGATGTGGAGACGCTGAATATCTTCCGCCTCAAGCGCGATGCTGGCGAGTCCGAGACGTCGAGCATGGCGGCGATCATGCAGAAGTCGCGGGACAACGGTCGCACGCCGATGCAGTGGAATGCGGCGAAAAATGCGGGTTTCAGCGCCGGCGAGCCCTGGATCGGTATTCCGGAAAATGCTTCAACAATCAATGTCGAAAGCCAGCTGGATGACCCGGATTCAGTGCTGCATCACTACCGTGTGCTGATTGCCTTGCGCCGGCATGAGCCTCTGATCCAAGAAGGTGTTTACCGTCAACTGCTGCAAGACCACTTACAGGTCTGGGCGTACCTGCGCGAAGGCCATGGCGAGCGCCTGCTGGTGCTGAACAACTTCTACGGCACGCCCTGCGACATCCAACTGCCGGACACCGTGATCAACCCTGCAAGTGAACAACGCCTGCTGATCAGCAACTACCCCGACTGCCCGCAACGTACCGCCACGGTGGCGCTGCGTCCTTACGAATCGTTTGTGCTGCACCTCAAGGACTGAGACTCGTTGTAACCCCGTGTGGGAGCACGGGGCGCTTTGAAAAAACATAATAAAAATATCGGAGTGCTTTATGAAAACAACAATAAAGCTGGGCCTCGTTGCGTCTTGTTTAAGCCTGCCTATTGGCGCTCAAGCCTTGGAATTTGCCGGTTACGTGCGCAGTGGCGCGGGGACTTCAACGGGCAGCGGCCCACAGCAATGTTTCCAACTGCCGGGCGCGCAAACCAAGTACCGCCTGGGTAACGAATGCGAGCAGTATGGCGAACTGGAGTTGCGCCAGGACCTGGTTACCCTCGACGACGGCTCTGTGCTCAGCGTCGATGCCATGGCGTCGCTCTACAACAAGTACGACCGTGAACTGAAGTTCCAGGGCGAGAACAACGGCACCGCGCGCATGCCGCAGATGTATGCGCAGTGGTCCAACCTGCCCAGCCTCAATGGCGGCTCGCTGTGGGCCGGTCGGCGTTACTACAAGCGTAACGACATTCATATCTCCGACTTCTACTACTGGAACCAGAGCGCCACGGGCGGGGGGATCGAGGACGTACTGATCGGCGACCTCAAGTACAGCTACGCGATTTCCCGCAAGGACAACCTGTACCAGAAGGAATACGCCACCCGTCACGACTTCAACGTCGCAGGCTTCAAGACCAACCCTGGCGGCGAGCTGGAGCTGGGCTTGAGCTACATCGAAAAAGCGGGCGGGCGTGACACCAACAGCGGCTGGGCGATCACCGCGCAGCACGTGCAAAAACCTTTCCTGGGCGGCAAGAACAAGCTTGCCTTGCAGTATGGCGAAGGCCCAGGCACTGGCCTGGGTTACACCGGCAATACCTTCCTGGATAAGAGCAGCAAAAGTTACCGCGCCGTGGAGTTTTTCGACTGGCAGGTGACTCCGCGTTTCGGTGGGCAGATCGAGGCGGTGTACCAGAAGGACATTCGTCCCGGCAGCCAGGATCAGACCTGGATGTCCCTCGGTGTGCGCCCGGCGTACGCCATCAGCGAGCAGTTCAAGCTGGTCACCGAGCTTGGGCATGATCAGGTTGACGCCAGCGGCGGCACGCGCAAGCTGAGCAAATTTACCTTCGCACCAACCTGGTCGCCCAAAGGCCCGGATTTCTGGGCGCGGCCGCAAGTGCGCTTGTACTACACCTATGCAACGTGGAACGAAGCGGCCAAGCGCGCGGCGAATGAATTGGCGGCGGGGTCGGCGTTGTCAGACACCGGCTCCTACGGCACGGCGCGGCATGGGGCGAACGTTGGTGTGCAAGTTGAATATTGGTGGAAATAACTAGACGGGTGCACACGGACTAGACATGTGGGAGCGAGCAAGTCGAATCGTCGTACCGCCGCTCCCACATTTTGATCGTCGTTACTCCAAATTTTTGCATCCAGCCAATGATATTTACAGAACAAAACAGCAGGTGAAGCCATGATCACAACTCAACCCCTGGAACTGCTGGCGCCCTTGTCGGGTGTGCTGCTGGCGTTGGACAAGGTGCCCGACCCGGTATTCTCCAGCCGCTTGATCGGCGACGGCCTGTGCATCGACCCCACGTCGCAGACCCTCTGCGCGCCACTGGCCGGGGTGATCAGTAATATCCAGGACAGTGGGCATGCCGTCAGCATCACCGACGACAACGGCGTCCAAGTGCTGATGCATATCGGCCTGGACACCGTGAACCTGGCAGGCCAGGGCTTCACTCGGCAGGTGCAGGAAGGCCAGCGGGTGGAGGCCGGGCAAGCGCTGATCGAATTCGATGCCGATTATGTGGCGCTCAATGCGCGCAGTTTGCTGACCTTGATGCTGGTGGTCAGCGGCGAGCCGTTTACCCTGTTGGCGAACGGTCTTGTGGCGGTCGGCCAGCCGTTGTTGCAGTTATCCCCAAGTGAAACTGTTGAAACGCTGGACGAGGAGGACGGCGATGCGCTGTTCTCCAAACCGCTGACCTTGCCCAACGCCAACGGTTTGCACGCCCGCCCTGCGGCGGTGCTCGCCCAGGCGGCGAAGGGTTTCAATGCGAGCATCTACCTGCACAAGCAAACCCAGTGCGCCAATGCGAAGTCGCTAGTAGCGATCATGGCGTTGCAAACCGTGCAGGGCGACACCGTGCAAGTGAGCGCGGCAGGGGAGGAGGCCGAGGCGGCGATCAACGCGCTGGTGGCCTTGTTGGCTGAAGGCTGTGGGGAGGCGGTTGCGACCGTTGCTGAGCCGGTCGCGGCGGTATTGTCGGCAACGTTGCTGCGGGGCGTGTGTGCGTCACCGGGTTCGGCGTTTGGCCAGGTCGTTCAAGTGACCGAGCCTGAGCTGGCTATCATTGAACACGGCACGGGTGAAACCGCTGAACGTGCTGCCCTGGCGCGTGGCCTGCTGGCTGCAACCGAAGCGCTGCAAGCTCTGCAAGACAAGGCCGCCGGCAGTGCCCAGGCAGAGATCTTCCGGGCACATCAGGAACTGCTCGAAGACCCAACCTTGCTGGAACAAGCCCACAGCCTGCTGGCTGACGGCAAGAGCGCCGTATTTGCCTGGAACAGTGCCACAGTCGCGACGGCCAGCGTGTTCCAGGGCTCAGGCAATGCTCTGCTTGCCGAACGTGCGGCAGACCTGGCCGACGTCGGCCAGCGCGTGCTGAAACTGATCCTCGGCATTCAAGACAGCGCCTGGGACTTGCCGGAACGCGCGATCCTGATCGCTGAACAACTGACGCCGTCGCAGACCGCCAGCCTGGATACACGCAAGGTGCTGGGTTTCGTCACGGTCGGCGGCGGCGCAACCAGCCACGTCGCGATCCTCGCCCGCGCCCTGGGTTTACCAGCGATTTGCGGTGTGTCGGCCCAAGTGCTGGCGTTGGCCAATGGCACACAGGTCCTGCTCGACGCCGACAAAGGCGAGCTGCACCTTGAGCCGAACCTGGCCGAGATCGAACAGTTGGAGGCGGCGCGCAAGCAACAGGCGCTGCGCCATCAGCGCGACGTGGCGCACGCGTCTCTACCGGCAACCACCCGCGACGGCCATCACGTCGAAGTCACCGCCAACGTGGCTTCGTTGACGCAGGTGGAACAGTCCTTGAACCTCGGCGGGGAAGGCGTCGGCCTGTTGCGCTCGGAATTTCTCTACCTGGACCGCAACCGCGCGCCGAGCCCCGACGAGCAAGCGGCGACTTACACCGCGATCGCCCGTGCCCTGGGCACCGAGCGCAACCTTGTGGTGCGCACCCTCGACGTTGGTGGCGACAAACCGTTGACCTATGTGCCCATGGACGCCGAGACCAACCCATTCCTCGGTTTGCGCGGCATCCGCCTGTGCCTGGAGCGCCCGGAGTTGCTGCGCGAACAGTTCCGCGCGATCCTCGCCAGTGCCGGTTTTGCGCGGTTGCATATCATGTTGCCGATGGTCAGCCTGCTGTCGGAGTTGCGCCTAGCCCGTAAGATCCTCGAAGAGGAAGCGCTGGCGCTCGGGCTCACTGAACTGCCGAAGCTGGGGATCATGATTGAAGTACCGTCTGCCGCCTTGATGGCGGACGTGTTCGCGCCCCATGTGGATTTCTTTTCTATCGGCACCAACGATTTGACCCAATACACCCTCGCCATGGACCGCGACCATCCGCGCCTGGCCGGCCAGGCCGACAGCTTCCACCCGGCGGTGTTGCGCTTGATCGCCACCACGGTCAAGGCCGCGCATGCTCATGGCAAGTGGGTCGGCGTGTGCGGTGCACTGGCGTCCGAAGCGCTGGCGGTGCCGGTGCTGATCGGGCTGGGTGTGGATGAGTTGTCGGTCAGCGTGCCGTTGATCCCCACCATCAAGGCCACCGTGCGCGAGCTGGACCTGGCTGGCTGCCAGATCATTGCCCGCCAGGTGCTCGGCCTGGAAGAAGCCGGTCAGGTGCGTGAGGCATTGCGCCAATATCACGCGGCTACCGTTGAAACCTCACCTGTTGTGGAGCTTTGAGCATGTTCAAGAAATTGCAGCAGGCGTTCTGGAAGGCCCTCACGCCGGATTTGATTGCCGAGACGGCAGCGGCGCCGGGTTTGTTGTCGGCTGATGTGCTGCGGGCGTTGGGCGGCGCGGATAATCTCAAGTCGCAGCAGCGGGTGGCGCTGACGCGGGTGCGGGTGCAGTTGCAGGATGCTGCGAAAGTGGATGCTGCAGCGTTAAAGGCTGCGGGTGTGCCTGGGGTGATGGTGTTGGCGGGTGGGGTCGTGCACCTGCTTACCGGGCTGGGCTCGGTCTAGAGATCAACGCAGATCAATGTGGGAGCCGGGCTTGCCCGCGATAGCGGTGTGTCAGGCTGCGGGTATTTCGACTGCCAGGCCGCCATCGCGGGCAAGTCGAATCGTCGCACCGCCGCTCCCACAGGGTTTTGCAGCGTGTTGAATAGCGTGTCTTACAACGGCGAGTTATCTTCCGGCGGCTTGGTCTTATCCACACCTGGCACGTGCAGGTTGCCCTCAACCATCTGGTTACCTTCCAACTGCGGCTGCGTCACCCAAGTCAGAATGTCGTAATACCGCCGGATGTTCGCCACAAAATGCACCGGCTCACCACCGCGCGCATAACCGTAGCGCGTCTTGCTGTACCACTGCTTTTGCGACAGGCGCGGCAGCATCTTCTTCACATCCAGCCACTTGTTCGGGTTCAAACCTTCGCGCTTGGCCAGCGTGCGCGCATCTTCCAGATGGCCGCTGCCCACGTTGTAGGCGGCGAGGGCAAACCAGGTGCGATCCGGCTCGGCGATGCTGTTGTCCAGTTCATCCTTGATCTTGGCCAGGTACTTGGCGCCGCCCATGATGCTTTGCTTGGGGTCCAGGCGGTTGGACACGCCCATCGCCTGGGCGGTGTTCTGGGTCAGCATCATCAGGCCGCGCACGCCGGTCTTGGAGGTGACGGCCGGTTGCCACAGCGATTCTTGATAGCCAATGGCTGCCAACAGGCGCCAATCGACCTTCTCTTTCTTGGCATAGGCCCGGAAGTTTTTCTCATACTTGGGCAACCGCTGCTGCAGATGCTGGGCAAAGGTGTAGGCGCCTACGTAGCCGAGTACATCGACGTGCCCGTAATAGCGGTCTTTGAGACGCTGCAGGGTGCCGTTCTTCTCGACCTTGTCCAGGTAACTGTTGATCTCGTTGAGCAGGCTGTTGTCTTCACCCGCCGCCACGGCCCAGCTCTGATTGCTGGGATCGCCCAGGTCGAAGGCCACGCGCACGTTGGGGAAGTACACCTGGTTCATGGCGACTTCGTTGGAGTCCACCAGGGTCAGGTCGATTTGCCCCTCGTCCACCATGCGCAGCAGGTCGACGACTTCAACGGCGTCGGACTCTTCGTATTCAATCGCAGGATTCTGCTTCTTGAGCGCCGCCAGTTGTTCGGCGTGGGTGCTGCCCTTGAGCACCATGATCTTCTTGCCCACCAGGTCTGCCGCGTTCGTCGGGCGGGACTGGCCATTGCGGTAGATGATCTGTGGGGTGACTTCTAAATAAGGGTGGGAGAAACGCACCTGCGTCCGGCGCTGTTCGCTGCTGACCAGGCCTGCGGCAGCGAGGACCGGGCCGTTGGGCTTGCCCAACTGGCCAAACAGGTCATCCAGGTTGTCGGCGGTCTCGATCTCCAGCTTTACCCCCAGGTCGTCGGCAAAGCGTTTGACCAGTTCGTATTCGAAACCGGTTTCACCGTTGCGGTCCTGGAAATACGTGGCCGGACTGTTTCGGGTGATCACCCGCAATACGCCATCCTCCTTGATTCGCTCGAGCGTGCTGGGCTTATCAACACAGGCGCTGAGCATCAGGAAGAGTCCGGTTGCGATAAGCCATTTGGCGCATCGCGGGCGCAAAGCAGTTGGGGAGAACATCTGCGCAGTATACGCAAACGGCTCACGGCGCCATATCTCGACAGCGCGGGACTTGTCTGCTAGCGCGTGCAAAACTGTGCTGTAGCCCGCAGAAACGGGGCTTGGCGAGGGATTGTGACGGTTAAAATAACTGCGCGGAATACCCCGGACGCCCCCTCAAAAGCGGTGCAATCCGGCCAACTGACGTCTGGCAGTCGCCACCGGTAGCGTTTCGGGTGCCGTTGGCGGCGGTTTACGCTAGAATGCACGGCCTCAAAGCACACCCCTTCCCGAGGCTGTCCCGAAGATGTTGATCCTGCGCGGCGCTCCTGCCCTTTCTGCCTTTCGCCACAGCAAACTCCTTGAGCAACTGAGCCAGAAGGTTCCAGCGGTTACAGGCCTGTATGCTGAATTTGCTCACTTCGCCGACGTTACCGGCGTGTTGGCCGCCGACGAACAGCAAGTGCTCGCACGCCTTCTGAAGTACGGCCCGAGCGTTCCCGTTCAAGAGCCCAATGGCCGCTTGTTTCTGGTTCTGCCACGGTTCGGCACCATTTCGCCCTGGTCGAGCAAGGCCAGCGATATCGCCCGTAACTGTGGCCTGGAAAAAATCCAGCGCCTGGAGCGTGGTATTGCCTTCTATGTCGCAGGCCAGTTCAGCGATGCCGACGCCGAGTTGATCGCCAGCAGCCTGCACGACCGCATGACCCAGATCATCGTCAGCCAGATGGAACAGGCTGCCGGCCTGTTCAGCCACGCCGAGCCCAAGCCGCTGACCGCGATTGACGTGCTCGGCGGTGGCCGCGCCGCCCTTGAGAAGGCCAACAGCGAGTTGGGCCTGGCCCTGGCCGAAGACGAGATCGACTACCTGGTCAACGCCTTCAACGGCTTGAAGCGCAACCCTCACGACATCGAACTGATGATGTTTGCCCAGGCCAACTCCGAGCACTGTCGTCACAAGATCTTCAACGCCAGTTGGGACATCGACGGCGAGAGCCAGGAAAAAAGCCTGTTCGGCATGATCAAGAACACCTACGTGATGCACAGCGAAGGCGTTCTGTCGGCTTATAAGGACAACGCCTCGGTCATCGTCGGCTCTGTTGCCGGCCGTTTCTTCCCGGACCCTGAGACCCGCCAGTACGGCGCGGTGCAGGAGCCGGTGCACATCCTGATGAAGGTTGAAACCCACAACCACCCGACCGCGATTGCCCCGTTCCCTGGCGCAGCCACCGGTTCCGGCGGCGAAATCCGCGACGAAGGTGCTACCGGCCGTGGCGCCAAGCCCAAGGCTGGCCTCACCGGTTTCACCGTGTCCAACCTGCAGATCCCCGGCTTCGAACAGCCGTGGGAAGTGCCGTACGGCAAGCCTGAGCGCATCGTGACCGCACTCGACATCATGATCGAAGGCCCGCTGGGCGGCGCCGCGTTCAACAACGAATTCGGTCGTCCGGCGTTGACCGGTTATTTCCGTACCTTCGAACAGTCCATCACCACCCCGCGTGGCGATGAAGTGCGCGGCTACCACAAGCCGATCATGTTGGCCGGCGGCATGGGCAACATCCGTGAAGAACACGTCAAGAAAGGCGAGATCCTGGTCGGCTCCAAGCTGATCGTCCTCGGCGGCCCGGCGATGTTGATCGGCCTGGGCGGCGGTGCAGCGTCCTCCATGGCCACCGGCACCAGCTCGGCGGACCTGGACTTCGCTTCGGTACAGCGCGAGAACCCAGAGATGGAGCGCCGGTGCCAGGAAGTCATCGACCGTTGCTGGCAGTTAGGTGACAAGAACCCGATCAGCTTCATCCACGACGTCGGCGCCGGTGGTTTGTCCAACGCCTTCCCCGAACTGGTCAACGATGGCGACCGTGGCGGCCGTTTCGAACTGCGCAACATTCCAAACGACGAACCGGGCATGGCCCCGCACGAAATCTGGAGCAACGAATCCCAGGAACGCTACGTTCTGGCCGTTGGCCCTGAAGACTTCGCGCGCTTCCAGGCCATCTGCGAACGCGAGCGTTGCCCGTTTGCCGTGGTCGGCGAAGCCACGGCCGAGCCGCAACTGACCGTCACCGACAGCCACTTCGGCAACAGCCCGGTGGACATGCCGCTCGAAGTGCTGCTGGGCAAAGCCCCGCGCATGCACCGTTCGGCCGTGCGTGAAGCCGAGCTGGGCGATGATTTCGACCCAAGCCCCCTGGAGCTGGCCGACAGCATCGAACGCGTGCTGCACCACCCAGCCGTGGCGAGCAAAAGCTTCCTGATCACCATCGGCGACCGCACCATCACTGGCCTGGTTGCCCGTGACCAAATGGTCGGCCCGTGGCAGGTTCCGGTGGCAGACGTTGCCGTCACCGCCACCAGCTTCGACGTCTACACCGGTGAAGCCATGGCCATGGGCGAGCGTACGCCGCTGGCCCTGCTGGACGCTCCGGCGTCGGGCCGCATGGCGATTGGTGAAACCCTCACCAACATCGCGGCTTCGCGTATCGGTAAATTGTCCGACATCAAACTGTCGGCCAACTGGATGTCCGCTGCCGGTCACCCGGGTGAAGATGCACGCCTGTATGACACGGTTAAAGCAGTCGGCATGGAGCTGTGCCCGGAGCTGGGCATCACCATTCCGGTAGGCAAGGACTCCATGTCCATGGCCACCCGCTGGAACGAAGACGGCACCGACAAGAGCGTCACCTCGCCGCTGTCGCTGATCGTTACCGGTTTTGCACCGGTCACCGACATCCGCCACACCCTGACCCCGCAACTGCGCATGGACAAGGGCACCACCGACCTGATCCTGATCGACCTCGGCCGTGGCCAGAACCGCATGGGCGCGTCGATCCTGGCACAGACCCATGGCAAGCTCGGCAAGCACGCGCCGGATGTCGACGACGCCGAAGACCTCAAAGCCTTCTTCGCCGTGATCCAGGGCCTGAATGCCGACGGCCACCTGCTGGCCTACCACGACCGTTCCGATGGCGGCTTGCTGACCAGCGTCGTGGAAATGGCTTTCGCCGGTCACTGCGGCCTGAACATCGTGCTCGACAGCGTTGCCGAGGATGCGTCTGAAATCAACGGCATCCTGTTCAACGAAGAGCTGGGCGCCGTGATCCAGGTGCGCCAGGACGCGACCCCAGACGTACTCGCCCAATTCAGCGCCGCCGGCCTGGACGACTGCGTGGCAGTGATCGGCCAGCCGATCAACAACGGCGAGATCAACATATCTTTCAACGGCGACACCGTGTTTGCCGGCCAGCGCCGCTTGCTGCAACGCCAGTGGGCCGAGACCAGCTTCCAGATCCAGCGTCTGCGTGACAACGTCGAGTGCGCTGAGCAGGAGTTCGACCTGATCCTGGAAGAAGACAACCCGGGCCTGAGCACCAAGCTCAGCTTCGACGTCAACCAGGACATCGCCGCGCCTTACATCAAGAAAGGCATTCGTCCACACGTTGCGGTTCTGCGTGAGCAGGGCGTCAACGGCCAGGTGGAAATGGCGGCCGCGTTCGACCGCGCCGGCTTCAATGCGATCGACGTGCACATGAGCGACATTCTCGCCGGTCGCGTTGACCTCAATGAGTTCAAGGGCCTCGTCGCCTGCGGCGGCTTCTCCTACGGCGACGTGTTGGGTGCCGGTGAAGGCTGGGCCAAATCGGCCCTGTTCAACAGCCGTGCCCGCGACGCGTTCCAGGGTTTCTTCGAGCGCAACGACAGCTTCACCCTGGGTGTGTGCAACGGTTGCCAGATGATGTCTAACCTCAGCGAACTGATTCCGGGCAGTGAGTTCTGGCCGCACTTTGTGCGCAACCGTTCCGAGCAGTTCGAAGCCCGTGTTGCCATGGTGCAGGTGCAGGAATCCAACTCGATCTTCCTGCAAGGCATGGCCGGTTCGCGCATGCCCATCGCCATCGCCCACGGTGAAGGCCATGCCGAGTTCGCCAGCGAAGAAGCCCTGCTCGCAGCCGACCTGTCCGGCACCGTGGCGCTGCGTTTCGTCGACAACCACGGCAAGGTCACCGAGACCTACCCGGCCAACCCGAACGGCTCGCCGCGCGGGATCACCGGCCTCACCAGCCGCGACGGTCGCGTGACCATCATGATGCCGCACCCGGAGCGTGTCTTCCGCGCCGTGCAAAACTCGTGGCGCCCGGAGGAGTGGAGCGAAGACGGCGCCTGGATGCGCATGTTCCGCAACGCACGCGCGTGGGTGAACTAAGACGGTGTACAAGCTCGCCTTCTTCGTGCCCGACAGCCATGTGGAGACGGTGAAAGCCGCCGTCTTCGCAGCCGGCGGCGGGCGCATCGGCAGCTACGACAGCTGCGCCTGGCAAGTGCTGGGCCAGGGTCAATTTCGCGCAATGGACGGCAGCCAGCCGTTTATTGGGCAGGTGGGCCAGGTTGAAGTGGTTGAGGAATGGAAGGTTGAGCTCGTGGTGGCGGATGAATTGATTGCGGCGGTCGTGGCTGCACTCAAGCTTAGCCACCCGTATGAGACACCGGCGTATGAGGTGTGGCAGTTGGCGGATTTTTAACTCGCACGCTGCAAAAACAAGAAACCCGCTGGGCCAGTATGGTCAGCGGGTTTCTTGTTGTCTGTGGGGCCTCATCGCAGGCGCCTCAGATCTTTCCCACAAGCCTTTCAGGTTGTCCCTCGGAACTCCTCTCCCTAGCCTCCCTGCTTTGCATTTTCTCAGTGGTGGAATGTTATGAGTCTGACGACCAGAACTGATATGCGGCTATTGCAGGGCGTGATGTATAACGTCACAATCGCGCCGTGATCGTTAGTTGGAAACATAAAGGCCTTCGCATCTTTTATGAAACGGGCTCAACGAAAGGGATCAATGCCAACCACGTGAATCGCTTGCGCCGTGTCTTGCTGATTTTAGATAGCGCGATTCATTGGAGTGATCTGGAACTGCCAGGTTGGCGCTTCCATCGCTTGAAGGGAGATCTTGTCGACTACTGGTCAGTGAGCATCAGTGGTAACTGGCGCATCATTTTTCGTATGTATGACGATCAAGTCGAGCTGGTCGACTATCTGGATTACCACTGAGAAGGGGTCTGTTTATGGGTATGCACAATCCTCCTCACCCAGGGGAAATACTGCTTGAGGATGTCATTCCCGGGCTTGGAATGACGATCACTGAAGTTGCTCGACGCCTGGGTTTCGCTAGGGAAACCTTTTCAAGAATTCTTCATGGGCATGCGCCTGTTAGCCCTGATCTAGCTGTGCGGCTTGAGCGCGCAGGCATCAGCAAGGCCCAGATGTGGCTCTCAATGCAGAGCAGTTATGACCTGTGGCAGGCAGAGCATAGAGAACAGCCTGTTATTGAGCGGTTTGCTCGGATTGAGTAACCGAGATTAAAGAGCCCGGCTTTGGCCGGGTTTTCGTTGCCTGCGATATCTTGAGCTCTCGGAGATTTCCCACGAGCCTTTCAGGTTGTCCCTCGGAACTCACCTCACTAACCTTTGCCAGTCGCTGCCAATTCAGTGACCGGGACTGCAAGCCCGCCGATAATTTGTTAGTGCTGAACAGCGCACCTATAATCATGCCGCTTTCATACAGCGGTTATTGAGTCATGGTGGCTGTGTGCGGGAGACCCTCGGGTCTGCCGAGGTTCCTAACAACTCGGTCTTGCAGACCCGTACACAGCTGCCACCCATCATCTGCAAGTGATGTCGGTAGCTCCCACTTTTTGTTAGGAGTTTTACCATGATCAAAAACAGTCCAAATCCTCCATCTGATTCTCAGCCCACCGACCAACTCTTCACCGTACTACCCAACCTGAACAGCGAAACCCTACTCGCCAATGCTTCCCAAGACCCGGCATCCGTGCAGGCACTGGCGGGCAATCTGGCTTTTGATGTCGACGGCCCGCAGCGAGATGCAGTGCTGGGGATTCATCGGATGGTGGAAGGTATCCAGTTGATGGTCGATCGGGTGTTGGACCTACAGGAAGTACCGATCAGCAACTGACCCCACCCACTCTGTGGCGAGGGAGCAAGCTCCCTCGCCACAGAGTGGTCAGGCGTTGATTGGACGGGTAACCAACCGCTCCAATGCCTCGCCTAACCCTAAAGCCTTGTCACCAATCAACAGGTGCCAAACACCGCTTTCCAGCTGGCTGACGCCTTGGCAACCCAGCGCAGTGAGATCAGCTTCAGACAACCCCGAATCATCCCCCAGCTCTACCCGCAACCGGGTCATCGCCACCGCTTCCAACTCCCGCACATTCCCGCGGCCACCCAACGCGCTCAGCCATTTCTCGGCCTCCTGCACATTCACCGTCACCGGCTTATCCACAGGCGCAGCCGTCACCGGTGCACTGGCAACAAACGACGGCATCGCCAAGCGAATCTCATCAGCAATGCTATCCGCCATCGGCCCGACCACCACCTGCAAACTCCCGCCGTTCCCCGGCCGAACTACGGCCATGGCGCCCAGTGCTTTGAGCTCCGAGTCCACCGCCTTGGTGCGATCAACCATGTCCAAACGCAGGCGCGTCGTACAGGCGCCGACACTCAACAGATTGGCCGAACCGCCCAACGCACGGATGTAGGCACTGGCCCGCTGGTTATCCGTCATTACCTCAGCCTGGACCACCTGGATATCTTCCCGGCCCGGTGTCTTCAGGTTGAAGCGACGAATGCAGTAGTTGAACACGCTGTAGTAAATCACCGCATAAGCCAGCCCAACCGGGAACACCAACCAACCATTGGTGGACTTGCCCCAACCCAGCACCATGTCGATAAACCCACCGGAGAAGGTAAACCCCAGGTGGATATTCAGCATATTGGTGACAGCCATCGACAAGCCCGTCAGCACGGCGTGAATCAGGTACAGAAACGGCGCAAGAAACATGAACGCAAATTCAATCGGCTCGGTCACCCCGGTCAAGAAGGAGGTCAGCGCCATCGACAGGAAAATCCCGCCCATCACCTTGCGTCGTTCCGGCAGTGCATTGCGGTACATCGCCAGGCACGCGGCAGGTAGGCCGAACAGCATCACCGGGAACATGCCGGTCATGAACTGGCCGCCTTTCGGGTCGCCCGCGAAGTAGCGGGTGAGGTCGCCGGTCACTACCGCACCGGTCGCCGGATCGGTAAAGGTGCCAAACACAAACCACGCCATATTGTTGAGGATATGGTGCAGGCCAGTGACGATCAGCAGGCGGTTAAACACGCCAAACACGAAGGCGCCAATGCTGCCGCTTTCCATCAGCAGCACGCCAAAGCTGTTGATGCCTTGCTGGATCGGCGGCCAGATCAAACCAAAGATCACCCCCAGCCCGACCGCGCTGAACCCGGTAACAATCGGCACAAACCGCCGCCCACCAAAGAACGCCAGGTACTCCGGCAGCTTGATGTCCTTGAAGCGGTTATACAGCCCGCCCGCCATCAAGCCGCTGGCGATACCGGCGAGCATGCCCATGTTGATGGACGTGTCCATCACCTTGAGCGTGGAGACCATCACCAGGTAACCAATCGCCCCGGCCAACCCCGCTGTGCCGTTGTTGTCGCGGGCGAAACCCACGGCGATGCCGATGGCGAAGATCAGTGCCAGGTTGGCGAAGATCGCCTGCCCGGCGTCGTGCATCACCGCGATGTTCAGCAGGTCGGTGTCGCCCAGGCGCAGCAGCAGGCCGGCAATCGGCAGGATCGCAATCGGCAACATGAGTGCACGGCCCAGGCGTTGCAGGCCTTCGATGAAATGTTGGTACATGGCGTGTCTCCTTTTGTTGTTGTTATCAGCTCAACGGCCAGTGGTGTTGACAGGCTTGGCGAACGGCCTTTGCGCAGCTCAGGTCGAGCAGGCCTTGGCTTAATTGCCGGCATTGCGCCGCGTCCAGGTGGCGGACGCGGTCCTTGATTTCGCCGATCTGCGGCGGGCTCACCGACAGTTCGCTGACGCCCAGGCCGATCAGCACCGGCGTAGCCAGCGGGTCGGAGGCGAGGGCGCCACATACACCCACCCAGCGCCCGTGTTTCGCAGCCCCTGCACAGGTCTGGGCGATCAGCCGCAACAGCGCCGGGTGCAACGCGTCGACCCGCGCGGCGAGGCCGGCGTGGTCGCGGTCCATCGCCAGGGTGTACTGGGACAGGTCATTGGTGCCGATGGACAGGAAGTCTGCGTGCTTGGCCAACTGGTCGGCCATCAGTGCGGCGGCGGGCACTTCGATCATCACACCGAGTTCGGGGCGTTGGGTCAGTTCCAGCTCTACGCACAGTTCATCCAGGCGCTGGCGGATGTGCAGCAGCTCATCCACTTCGCTGACCATCGGCAGCAGGATGCGGCACCGCGCCAGCGGGCTTACTTGCAGCAGGGCACGCAATTGCTGGTCGAGCACGTCGGGGCGGACCTGAGCCAGGCGAATACCGCGCAGGCCCAGCACCGGGTTAGCTTCGACAGGTAGTGGCAAGTAGTCGAGCTGCTTGTCGCCACCCACATCGATGGTGCGGATGATCACGGACTTGTCGCCCATGGCATCCAGCACTGCCTGATAGGCGTGACGTTGTTCCTGCTCATCCGGCGCGGTGCAGCGGTCGACGAAGAGAAATTCGGTGCGCAGCAGGCCGACGCCATCAGCGCCGTTTTCAAAGGCCACCTGGGCTTCGGCACTGGAGGCGACATTGGCCGCGACTTCAATGGTCACGCCATCGCGGGAGCGCGCCGGCTCCTGGGCTTGGGCCTGTTGCTGTTGGCGACGCAGGTTCTGTGCGTTACGAATCTGGTGCACTTCGGCGTGACGCGCTTCGGTGGGCTCCAATTCCAGACGGCCATTGACGGCGTCGAGTACCACGCGCTGGCCTTGGGGCACGTCGAGCACGTCGGCGCCCAGCGCCACCACACACGGCAAGCCTTTGCCACGGGCCAGGATTGCCACATGGGACGTGGCGCCGCCTTCGGCCATGCAGATGCCGGCAGCCTCCTGGGCACTCAATTGCAGCAGGTCCGACGGCGTCAACTCATGGGCGCTGACGATCGCACCTGCAGGCAATTCGAAGTGCCAGGCTTCCCCCAGCAGTGCGCGCAATACGCGTTGTTGCAAATCCCGTAGATCATTTGAACGTTCGGCGAACAGGGGTTTGCCCAAGGCCAGCAACACCGCGCATTGCGCCTGGATCGCATTGCGCCAGGCGTGGGTAGCGGCGCTGCCGTTTTCGATGGCGCCGGTGGCCGCTTCCAGCAGTGTCGGGTCTTCCAGCAAGGCGAGATGCGCCGCGAAGATGTCCTCTTCCTCGACGTTCTTACGCTGGCGGGCGTGCTCCAGTGTCGTGCGGATTTCACTGCGCACTTGCTCCAGCGCAGCGTCCAGGTGTTGCAGTTGTTCGTCGGCAGAATGGTTGCCGGTGTCGGCTGGCAGTTCGATGCCGGTCAGGCGGAACAGCGGCCCGCAGACCAACCCCGGCGCAGCACACACGCCTTGCAACACGCCGACTTCGGTATTTGCCCGGCGTGGCGCGACGATGGCAGGGGCGTGGTGTTCTTCTTTGATAGCAGCGGACAAGGCCGCGACCAACGCCTGCAACGCGGCCTCTGCATCCTTGCCGCGACAGCTCACACGGACTTCGTCACCCTCGCCAATGCCCAAACCCATCAAGCCAATCAGGCTGTCGCACGACGCCGACTTATCGCCGAACTGCAGCTGTGCCTGGCTGCTGAAACCCTGGGCGGCCTTGCGCACTAATGCCGCCGGGCGCGCATGCAAACCGCCCCGATGGGTGATGCGCACGTTAGCGCTGGCTTCAGCTTCCGAGTTATCCACAGGCGCTTGAGCCGACGCCGCCGAACGCGCCACGATCTGCACCAGCGGCTCGCCGACCTTGACCGTTTTCCCCGCTACCGCGCGCAACTCGAAGCGCTCGCCATTGGTCAGGATGATCAGGCTGACCAGGCTCTTGCACTGGCGCGCAATGCGGTCCAGGTCAAACTGCACCAACGCCTGGCCCTTGCTGACCCGCGCGCCGTCCTTCACCAACAAGGCAAAGCCTTCGCCCTTCAGCTCGACCGTGTCGATGCCCACATGCATCAACACTTCGGCGCCGTTATCGGCGCGAATGGTCAGCGCATGCCCGGTGCGGGCGACATGGATGATCACCCCGTCACACGGTGCGTGCAGGCAATCGTTCAGCGGGTCGATGGCAATGCCGTCGCCCATCGCGCCGCTGGCGAACACTTCGTCGGGAACGTTGCCCAGGGCCAGCACCGGCCCGGTGAGGGGAGCGCTGAGGGTCAGATCATTATTGTTCTTGGACATCGGCACGGTACTCATCAGGAAAACACGGCAATCGACTCAGTGAGTGCGAGTGACTTTGCTCAGGTGGCGTGGCTGGTCGGGATTCATGCCCCGGGCTTCGGCTAAACCCGCAGCCATGACGTAAAAGCTCTGGATCGCCAGGATCGGGTCCAGACTTGGGTGTTCGGCGCGGCTCAGGGGCAGGTCGCGCTCGGCGATATCGTCCGGCGCGGCCAGCAAAACGCGTGCACCGCGCTGGCGCATATCGGCGGCCAGGCTCAACAGGCCGGCTTGCTCGGCACCGCGTGGGGCAAAAACCAGCAATGGGTAGTTGTCGCCAATCAGGGCCATCGGGCCGTGACGCACCTCGGCGCTGCTGAAGGCTTCGGCCTGGATCGCCGAGGTTTCCTTGAGCTTGAGCGCGGCTTCCTGGGCGATGGCAAAACCGGCGCCTCGGCCGATGACCATCAGTTGCTGGCAGTCGCGCAGGGCATCGATGGCGATGCTCCAGTCCTGTTGGGCGGCGGCGCGCAGGTCATCGGGCAGGGCGCGACAGGCTTGCAGCAGCTCGGCGTCGCCGTTCCAGTGGCCGATCAATCGCGCAATGGCGCTGAGGGTGGCGATAAAACTCTTGGTCGCGGCCACGCTCTGTTCCGGGCCTGCACACAGCGGTATATGAAACTCGCAGGCGGCTTCCAGCGGCGAGTCTTCGGCGTTGACCAGCGAAATGCTCAAGGCGCCGCGCTTGCGCAGCAGGCGCAGGCTGTTGACCAGGTCCGGGCTCTGGCCCGACTGGGAGAAACCAAACACCACCTGGCCGCTGACTTTCATCGGCGCCTGCAGCAAGGTCACCACCGACATGGGCAATGACGCCACCGGAATGCCCACATGCTGCATGGCCAAGTAGGCGAAGAAGCTGGCGGCATGGTCCGAGCTGCCACGCGCGATGGTCATCGCCACGTGTGGCGGCTGACGGCGCAGGCGGCCGGCGATTTCTTCCAGCGCCGGGTCCAGGCGTTGCAGTTGGGCGGCGACGGCGTCGCAGGAGGCCAGGGCCTCTTCAAGCATTTTTGAAGTCAATGGTTTCTCCTTCGACCATTACGTCGGTGAGTATCAGGGAGCGGTCCAGGCGTACGCAGTCGGCAAAGCTGCCGGTTTGCAGGCGGCCGCGTTCTTCCAGGCCCAGGTAGTCCGCAGGAAATTGCGACAGGCGTTGTGAGGCTTCGCTGATGGGCAGGCCGATTTTCACCAGGTTGCGCAGCGCCTGGTCCATGGTCAGCGTGCTGCCGGCCAGGGTGCCGTCGGCCAGGCGCACGCCACCCAGGCATTTGGTCACGGTGTGGCTGCCCAGCTTGTACTCGCCATCGGGCATGCCGGCGGCGGCGGTGGAATCGGTGACGCAATACAGGCACGGGATCGAACGCAGCGCCACGCGCATGGCGCCGGGGTGCACGTGGAGCAGGTCCGGGATCAGTTCTGCATATTTCGCGTGAGCCAGGGCCGCGCCGACGATGCCGGGCTCGCGGTGATGCAGCGGGCTCATGGCGTTGTACAAATGGGTGAAGCTGGTGGCACCGGCGGCAAGGGCTGCAACACCTTCTTCATAGCTGCCGAGTGTGTGGCCGATCTGCATGCGCACACCGCGTTCGCTGAGGGCGCGGATCAGAGCGTCGTGCCCGGCGATTTCCGGGGCGATGGTGATCACGCGGATCGGCGCCAGGCGCAGGTAGGCTTCCACTTCTGCCATCAACGCGGTGTGGGCGAAATTGGGTTGGGCGCCGAGTTTTCCCGGATTGATGTAGGGCCCTTCCAAATGCACACCGAGTACGCGGGCGCTGCCTGTCGGGCGCTGCTCGCAGAAGCTGCCGAGTTGGCCGAGCACGCTGGAAATCTCGTCGACCGGTGCAGTCATGGTGGTAGCCAGCAGCGAGGTCGTACCAAAACGCACGTGTGTGCGGGTAATCGTCTCGAAGGCCTCCAAGCCTTCCATGATGTCTTTGCCGCCACCGCCGTGCACGTGCAGGTCGATAAAGCCAGGCAGCAGGTAAGGCAAATCGTTTTCCGCTGGGTCGCAGGGCACGCCGTCAATGGCGGTTACCTTGCCGTGTTCGTGCACCAGCCGGCCGCGAATCCAGCCGGCGGGCGTGAGGATATTGTCTTCGGACATGGGCAGTTCTCTAGAGTCGCAGTTCAGCGGAGTAATCATGGCGGCGCAGCTCTGCGACGAAGTCGTAGTAGTCGTTGCGGCAGTAGGTGTCGGTAATCTCGATGGGCGTGTTATCGGCGGTGTAGCCCACCCGGATCATCAGCAGCATGGCGGTGCCGGGGGCGATGCCCACCAGCTTGGCGAACTCATCCGAGGCGTTGATCGCCTGGATGTGCTGCAGGGCACGCACCACAGGTTTGCCGATGCCTTCCAGGTATTCGTACAGCGAATTGCCAATGGCTTGCGGATGCGGCAGCACCGAGGCGGGCAGGGTGGTCATTTCAATTGCCATCACCGTGTCGTCGGCCTTACGCAAACGCTTGAGGCGCGCCACTTTGTCGGCGGGCGACAACCCCAGGCGAATCAGTTCTTCGTGGGTCGGCTGGGTAATTTCGCGCTCCAGCCATTGGGAAGTGGGCACAAAGCCCTTGAGCCGCAACATCTCGCTGAACCCCGACAAGCGTGACAGCGGCTGTTCCAAGCGTGGCGAAATAAAGGTGCCGGAGCCTTGATTGCGGCGGATCAGTCCTTGGGCAAACAACACTTCCAGCGCTTTGCGAGCGGTCACTCGCGAGATGCTCAGTTGCTCGCTGAGCACGCGTTCCGACGGCAGTGCCTGTTCCGACGTCCACTGGCCGGCATGGATCGCCGCTTCCAGTTTGCGCGCCAATTGCAGGTACAGCGGCGTGGGTTGTTTATCGTCAGGGCGCAGGGCCAGGATGGGATTCATCTGTCAGGTTTCCGATGCGTTATTGGAGTGTTGTCGCCCGGTAATGGCCGAAAATTAATACCACTTAAATACCATGTCAATGCAGCCAAAACGGTGCAAGCAATGGTTTAAGGGCTCTGCAATGGGGCCTGGTATCAAGTGGTATTAGAGAGGTCTGTATCGCGCGCAGAACTGTGCAGCCCGGCCTGGTGAACTGGTATTCACCGGCAGGCGCTGCCTGGGGCAGGAATTTTTTTTGAATTATTTTACGAACGGTACGAGATTACGGACGAATCTCGATCAGGGTGCCGTCTTTGACCAGGTTCCACACTTCACGCATATCCACGTTGCGCATGCCGATGCAGCCGTCGGTCCAGTCCAGGGTGTGAAACCACTGTTCCGGGTAATCCTCGGTGTCGGGGGTGCCGTGGATCATGATCATGCTGCCCGGCTTCACGCCTTCGCGGCGAGCGCGGGCGGCGTCGCTGATATTCGGGTAGGAGATGTGCATGGCCAGGTTGAAGCGGTCGCTGGTCTTGCGCCAGTCGAGCCAGTAGAGGCCCTCTGGTGTGCGGCGGTCGCCCTCGATCAGCTTGTGGCCCTTGGGGTTCTTGCCCAAGGAAATGCGGTAGGTCTTGATGGGCTTGCCGTCGTTGATCAGTTGCAACTGATGGGCGGACTTGAGCACCAGGACTTTTTCGACGGTTTTGCCGCCCAGGGTTTCTACGGTGGAGGCCGACGACAGGGTCGCGAACGACAGGCAGATAAGAGCAAGCAACCAACGCATTGAAACGGGTATCCCTAGTGTCATGGGGCGGACTTGCCCAGCGGCGGTACAGCCTCGCTGCGCACCGGGAAGTATTGCTGTCGGCGGTCAGCGAAAAAGTATTCCAGGGTCCGCCCGACCGTGCGGAAAGCCAGCTCGGACCAGGGGATGTCGGCTTCGTCGAACAACTGCACTTCCAGGCTTTCGGGGCCTGCGGCAAAGTCCAGGTCGAGCAGGTCGGCGCGGTAGAAGATATGCACCTGGTTGATATGCGGCACGTCAATCAGCGTGTAAATGGCCATGTTGTGCACGCGCGCGCAGGCTTCTTCCAGGGTTTCGCGGGCGGCGGCCTGTTCGACGGTCTCGCCGTTTTCCATGAACCCGGCGGGCAGGGTCCAGTAACCCAGGCGCGGCTCGATGGCGCGGCGGCACAGCAGCACTTTTTCGCCCCACACCGGCACCGTGCCGGCAACGATGTTGGGGTTCTGATAGTGAATGGTTTGGCAGTGATCACACACAAAGCGCAGGCGGCCGTCGCCTTCGGGGATGCGCTGGGAAACCGGTTTACCGCACTGGCTGCAGAAATTCATGCTGGGGTTCCTGGAAAGTGCGTCTATCTTGGCGTGACGGGCAGGGCGCTGCAACAAGTTGTCGTTTAGCGACACTACGCGGGTTTTGGGCTTGGGCACCCGCGAGCTTTGGTGCATGATGCAAGGTAGGCAACAGACCGAGATGACTCATGCTGGACGAGCTACTTCGCCGGGTAAGCAATCACACCCCCCACATGCTGGAAACTGACGGGCGTTTCCCCGAGGCCGCGGTGCTGGTGCCGATTACCCGCAGTGACGAACCTGAGCTGATCCTGACCCTGCGCGCCAGTGGCCTGTCGACCCATGGTGGCGAAGTGGCCTTTCCCGGCGGGCGCCGCGACCCCGAAGACCCGGACCTGATCTTCACCGCGCTGCGCGAGGCCGAAGAAGAAATCGGCCTGCCGCCTGGGCTGGTCGAAGTGATCGGCCCGCTGAGCCCTTTGATCTCCCTGCACGGCATTCGGGTCACGCCTTATGTAGGCGTCATCCCCGATTACGTCGAATACCTGGCCAATGATGCCGAGATTGCCGCTGTTTTCAGCGTGCCTTTGGACTTTTTCCGACAGGACCCGCGCGAACATACCCACCGAATCGATTACCAGGGCCGCAGTTGGTACGTACCCAGCTATCGGTTTGGCGAATACAAGATCTGGGGGCTGACGGCGATCATGATCGTCGAGCTGATCAATTTGCTCTATGACGACGCCAACATCAGCCTGCACCAGCCACCCAAGAGCTTCATCAATATCTAAGCCATCGTTTGAATGGCAACGCCGTGAGGGAAAATCATGAAATATCGCCTGGGCGACGCCCGCGTCGAGACTCATCCACAGAGCTGGGTGGCACCGAATGCCACGCTGGTGGGCAAGGTCAAGCTGGAGGAGGGCGCCAACGTCTGGTTCAACGCGGTGTTGCGCGGCGACAACGAACTGATCCTGATCGGCAAGAACAGCAATGTGCAGGATGGTAGCGTAATGCACACCGACATGGGCTACCCGCTGACCCTGGGCACCGGCGTGACCATTGGTCATAACGCCATGCTGCACGGTTGCACGGTGGATGATTACAGCCTGATCGGCATTAACGCGGTGATCCTCAACGGCGCGAAGATCGGCAAGCACTGCATCATCGGCGCCAACTCGCTGATCGGCGAGGGCAAGGAAATTCCTGATGGTTCGCTGGTGATGGGGTCGCCAGGCAAGGTGGTGCGGGCGTTGACCGACGCGCAAAAACGCATGCTTGAAGCCAGCGCTGCGCACTATGTGCATAACTCGCAGCGTTATGCGCGTGACTTGGTTGAGCAGGAAGAATGAACCCGAGTGAACGCCCTGTCGCGTCGCCGTGCGTGAGCATTTGCGCATTGGATGACGACGATATTTGTACTGGCTGCCAGCGCACGGTAGATGAGATTACGCGGTGGAGCCGCATGGACAATGCCGAGCGCCGGGTGGTGTTGGGGTTGTGCCATGAGCGGGCGGTGGCGGGTGGGTTGGTGTTTATGGTTTCCGGGAAACCTGGCGGCTGATAGACCGCTATCGCAGGCAAGCCAGCTCCCACATTTTGACCGCGTTCCAACAGGTTAAACGCGGTCGAATGTGGGAGCTGGCTTGCCTGCGATGAGGCCCTCCCAGACGACATCTTTCCAATTGTGAAGTACCCTGTGCGGCATCACCCACAGGCCCCCCCCAATGCTCTTCCTGATCGCCTATATCAGCAGTGTCGTGCTGATCAACTTCGCCTTTTCCACCGCCCCGCACCTGGATGTCATCTGGTCCGCCTGGGGTGGCCTGGTGTTTATCCTGCGCGACATGGTGCAAACCCGCTTCGGTCACGGCGCAATCCTCGCCATGCTGGCGGCGCTGGGGCTGTCGTATATCACCTCCGACCCTTCTATCGCACTGGCCAGTGCCACAGCGTTTGCGGTCTCCGAGTGCATCGACTGGCTGGTGTTCAGCATCACCAAGCGCCCGCTCCACGACCGCCTGTGGATCAGTTCGGCGCTGAGCATTCCCCTCGACACCTTTATCTTTTTCGGCCTGATCGGCGCGCTCACTCCCGCGGTAGCGGGCACCGCACTGGTGTCGAAATTTGCCGGCGTCACGGTGGTGTGGCTGATCATGGCGTGGCGGATCCGCAAGCGTGCCGTCGCCAACTGAGGCCAATTTTTACAGTTCATGTAAAATGCCGGCCTTTCTCCCCATGATCCGCTCCCCCTGAGGACCTGAGATGACCCGAATCGGAACTCCATTGTCGCCAACCGCGACCCGCGTTTTGCTGTGTGGCTGCGGTGAGCTGGGCAAGGAAGTGGTAATCGAACTGCAGCGCCTGGGCGTTGAAGTGATTGCCGTGGATCGCTACGCCAACGCGCCGGCCATGCAGGTGGCGCACCGTAGCCACGTCATCAACATGCTCGACGGTGCCGCTCTGCGTGCCGTGATCGAAGCCGAGAAGCCGCACTTCATCGTGCCGGAAATCGAAGCCATCGCCACTGCCACCTTGGTCGAGCTGGAAGCCGAAGGCTTCACCGTGATCCCGACCGCGCGCGCTACCTCGCTGACCATGAACCGTGAAGGCATCCGTCGCCTGGCCGCCGAAGAGCTGGACCTGCCGACCTCGCCGTACCACTTCGCCGATACCTTCGAAGACTACAGCAAGGCCGTGCAAGACCTGGGCTTCCCTTGTGTGGTCAAGCCGGTGATGAGTTCGTCGGGCAAGGGCCAGAGCCTGTTGCGCAGCGCTGACGACGTGCAGAAAGCCTGGGATTACGCCCAAGAAGGCGGGCGAGCCGGTAAAGGCCGGGTGATCATCGAAGGCTTTATCGACTTTGACTACGAAATCACCTTGCTGACGGTGCGTCACGTCGGTGGCACCACGTTCTGCGCACCGGTTGGCCATCGTCAGGAGAAGGGCGACTACCAGGAATCCTGGCAGCCACAGGCCATGAGCCCGATTGCGCTGGCCGAATCCGAGCGCGTTGCAAAGGCCGTGACCGAGTCCCTGGGTGGCCGTGGCCTGTTTGGCGTGGAGTTGTTCATCAAGGGTGATCAGGTGTGGTTCAGCGAAGTATCGCCGCGTCCGCATGACACGGGCTTGGTAACCCTGATTTCCCAGGACTTGTCGCAGTTCGCGCTGCACGCTCGCGCAATCCTGGGGTTGCCGATTCCGTTGATCCGTCAGTTCGGGCCTTCGGCTTCGGCGGTGATCCTGGTGGAAGGGCAGTCGACCCAGACGGCGTTCGCCAACCTTGGCGCTGCGTTGAGCGAACCGGACACGGCGTTGCGCCTGTTTGGCAAACCGGAAGTGAAGGGGCAGCGTCGGATGGGTGTGGCGTTGGCGCGGGATGAATCGATTGAAGCGGCTCGGGCGAAGGCTACCCGTGCTTCCAAAGCCGTTGTAGTCGAGCTGTAATCGAGGCGCGCCTTTCGCGAGCAAGCCCGCTCCTGCATTCGACCGCGTTCCTATTGGATAAATGCGGTCAAACTGTGGGAGCGGGCTTGCTCGCGAAGGGGGTTTATCAGGCGACCTTGTTCAAGTCATTATCCCGCGTCTCTTTCAGGCACAGCACAGCAATCAAACTGAGCAACGCTGCCGCCGACACATACCCACCGACATAACTCAGCCCACCCATCGCCACCAGCTTGGTCGCGAAGAACGGTGCCGCTGAAGCCCCAACGATCCCACCCAGGTTATACGCCGCCGACGCGCCGGTATAACGCACGCGCGTTGGGAACAACTCCGGCAGCATGGCGCCCATCGGCGCGAAGGTCACGCCCATCAGGAACAGCTCCAAGGCCAGGAACAGCGCCACCGCCCAGGTCGAGCCGTGGGTCAGCAGCGGCTCCATGGTGAAGCCCGACAGGATCGCCAGGATCGCACCGACGATCAGCACCGGCCTGCGCCCGTAACGATCACTCGCCAGGGCTGCCAGCGGCGTGGCCAGGCCCATGAACAGCACGGCGAAGCACAACAAGCCAAGGAAGGTCTCACGGCTGTAGCCCAAGGTCGAAACGCCGTAGCTTAGGGAAAACGCCGTGGTGATATAGAACAGCGCATAGCACACCACCATGGACATGGCGCCCAGCAGTACGGGCAGCCAATGCTGGCTGAACAGTTCCACCAGCGGCACTTTTATTGGTGCTTCTTTGGCCACGGCGTTGGCGAATACCGGGGTTTCATGCAGCTTCAGCCGTGCGTACAGGCCAACCATCACTAACGCGGCGCTGAGGATGAACGGAATGCGCCAGCCCCAGCTGCGAAATTGCTCGTCGTTCAGGCTCATGGCCAGGATCAGGAACAAGCCGTTGGCCGCCAGGAACCCGATGGATGGCCCAAGCTGCGGAAACATGCCGAACCATGCGCGTTTGCCCTTGGGCGCATTCTCGGTCGCCAGCAGTGCCGCGCCGCCCCATTCCCCGCCCAGGCCAAGGCCCTGGCCGAAACGCAGTACGCACAACAGGATCGGCGCCCAGGCCCCGATGCTGTCATAACCGGGCAATAAGCCGATCAGCGTGGTGCACACGCCCATCAGCAGCAAGGACGCCACCAGTGTGGATTTGCGGCCGATGCGGTCGCCGAAGTGGCCGAACAGCGCCGAGCCCAGCGGGCGGGCGATAAAGGCGATGCCAAAGGTCAGGAACGACGCCAGCATCTGCGCGGTGCCCGAGGTCTGCGGGAAGAACACCGGGCCGATCACCAGCGCAGCAGCCGTGGCGTAGATATAGAAATCGTAGAACTCGATGGCGGTGCCGACAATGCTCGCGGTGGCAACCCGTGCAGTCGAGTTGGTCGGGGCGGCGGGCGCGGCCTCGTTATAGATGGTGCTCATGGCAGTATCCCTGATGGTCGTTGCGCGTTTGAACGCGGATTATTATTGGTCGAACACCCATGGATCAGGGTAGTGCGCGGGGCGGCTCGGGATGGGAGCGAACACCGGTCAGACAGGATGAAGCGGTGCCTGGACGCGTTGGGTGCGGGTAGCACACGGTCTGGCGGGGCTCTGGTAAGCCGCAGGGATTATAGGAAGGGGTTTGCGGATACAACAAGGGGGGGGGCGAGGATCTAAGGTTTGGAGTGGGGTCTACGTGGGAGCTGGCTTGTCGAGTCGTCGCACCGCTGCGACGCAGGCACATCGGTCATTCAGTGAAACCGAAGTGATTTTATCGCAGCGGTGCGGCGATCCGACAAGCCAGCTCCCACAGGGAACGAGTTGATTCAGGCAGCCACCGGCATCCTGCTGGTATGCCAGATCAGTACCTTGCTCACGCGGTTGTCCTCGGTCTCGAGGATTTCCAGGCGATAGCGCCCGATTTTCAGGCACACCGCGCAGTCTGGGATGGTTTCCAGTGCTTCGGTCACCAGGCCATTAAGCGTCTTGGGGCCGTCGCTGGGCAGGTGCCAGTTCAGGCTTTTGTTCAGTTCGCGGATCGAGGCGGCGCCATCGATGATATAGCGGCCATCCGGTTGCGCTTCGATATGCGGGTTGTCGGTACTCTGTTCGCTCTCGAATTCGCCGACGATTTCTTCGAGGATATCTTCCAGGGTGACAATGCCCAGCACTTCGCCGTACTCGTCTACCACCATGCCCAGGCGTCGCTGCTGCTTGTGAAAGTTCAGCAGTTGCAGTTGCAGCGGCGTACTTTCGGGAACGAAATAGGGTTCGTGGCAGGCGGCGAGCAACGCTTCCTTGGTCAGGCTGGCGTCGGGCAGCAGGTGCTGGATCTGCCGCGTGTTGAGCACCGCCTGGACCTGGTTGATATCACTGTGAAACACCGGCAGGCGCGTACGCTCGGAGGTGCGCAGTTGCTCGATGATTTCTTCGGCCGAGTCATCCAGGTTGATGCCGTCCACTTCGCTGCGCGGTACCAGGATGTCGTTGACCGTGATGTTGTCCAGGGCGTGAATGCCGGGCATGCCGGGGCGCTGGTCTTCGTCGGCTTCCGGTTCCGTTTCGTCGTGGTCGTGGTCGGGCAGCGGTTCATCGCTCTTTTTCACCACGCCGGATTGACGTGCGAATGGACGCAACAGTAACAGGCTGATGCCATTGAGCAGCCAGGCAAGGGGGTAAAGGATTTTCAGCGGCATGCCCAAAAGCGTATTGCCAAAGCCCAGCACCGCTTGCGGATAACGAACGGCGAGGGCACGGGGCAGGTAGTCGGCGAGTATCAGCAGGATCGAGCAGGAGATCAGCCAGCCGAGCCAGGGGCCGTTCTGCGCCCAGGCATAGATCGCCAGCAGCGTGCAGAGGATGACCACTGCGGCGCGACACAGGCTGTTGCACAGGATCAGGCTGTTACGCGGGAAGCTCAGGCGGGCGGCAGCCTTGTCACCCTGGCGTGTACCCGGGCGCAAGGCCAGCAAGTGTTGTTGCGCGGCTTCGATGGCGGTAAACAGCGCGGCCCATAACACCAGCAAGGCGATTACTGCGAGCATCGGCTCCAGCGGCAAGTTGTCCATGATCGCAGCCCGTCAGATGTGCAGGATGTATTCGCGAACCAGCTTGCTGCCGAAATAGGCCAGCATCAGCAGGCAGAAACCAGCCAGGGTCCAGCGGATCGCCTTGTGCCCGCGCCAACCGAGGCGGTTGCGGCCCCACAGCAACACGCTGAACACCACCCACGCCAGGCACGCCAGCAGGGTCTTGTGCACCAAGTGCTGGGCGAACAGGTTTTCGACGAACAGCCAGCCGGAAATCAGCGACAGCGACAACAGCGTCCAGCCGGCCCAGAGGAAGCCGAACAGCAGGCTTTCCATGGTTTGCAGCGGCGGGAAGTTCTTGATCAGCCCCGAGGGGTGCTTGTGCTTGAGCTGGTGGTCCTGCAGCAGCAGGAGCAGGGATTGGAAGACGGCAATGGTGAACATACCGTAGGCCAGGATGGAAAGCAGGATGTGCGCGAGGATGCCCGGCTCTTCATCAATCACCTGCACCGTGCCAGTGGGCGCGAATTGCGCCAGCAACACGGTCAGCATGCCCAGTGGGAATAGCAGCACCAGCAGGTTCTCGACGGGAATCCGATAACAGGCCAGCAAGGTCAGTGCGATGACGGCCGCCGCAATCAGGCTGGCGGCGCTGAAAAAATCCAGGCCCAGGCCGACTGGGGTCATCAGGTGGCTAAAAAGACTGGCAGCGTGAGCCAGCAGGGCTAGGACGCCAAGGCCGACCAGCAGGCGTTTATCCGCCTTGGTGCCTTGGGCCAGACGAGTGCCCTGATAAAGAGTCGCAGCGGCATACAAAATGGCGGCGGCGAGGCTGGGTAGCAAACTGGGTGGCAAAGGGAGCATAAATCCTGATAGGCAAGCCCGAAAGGCGCTGAGTTTGGCATACCCCTGCGTAACACGAAAGACTCTCAGGCCAGACAGCGGGTGTGCATGGCGGCAGTCTTCGCTATAATCCGCGACCTGCCCACGCCGCAGGCTCGCCGAGCGCTGTTTCAAATAGCGATTTACCGCAGCCTGGGCCGCCATTACCTCGGTCTACCGATGCACTTCGTTGAATAGGGCCTGAAAGGATCGCGCATGTTTGAAAACCTGACTGACCGTCTCTCGCAGACGCTGCGCCATGTCACCGGCAAGGCCAAGCTGACCGAGGACAATATTAAAGACACCTTGCGTGAAGTGCGCATGGCGTTGCTGGAAGCCGACGTGGCTTTGCCGGTGGTGAAGGACTTCGTCAACTCGGTCAAAGAGCGCGCGGTAGGCACCGAAGTGTCCCGCAGCCTCACGCCGGGCCAGGCCTTTGTGAAGGTCGTCCAGGCCGAGCTCGAAAGCCTGATGGGCGCGGCCAACGAAGACTTGAACCTCAGCGCCGTGCCGCCGGCCGTCGTATTGATGGCCGGTCTGCAGGGTGCGGGTAAAACCACCACCGCCGGCAAGCTGGCGCGCTTCCTTAAAGAGCGCAAGAAAAAGTCCGTCATGGTGGTGTCGGCCGACGTGTACCGTCCGGCGGCCATCAAGCAGTTGGAAATGCTTGCCAGCGAAGTAGGCGTGACCTTCTTCCCGTCTGACCTGAGCCAGAAGCCGGTCGACATCGCCAACGCAGCTATTAAAGAAGCCAAGCTGAAATTCATCGACGTGGTCATCGTCGATACCGCCGGTCGCCTGCACATCGATGAAGAGATGATGGGCGAGATCAAAGCGTTGCACGCTGCGATCAACCCGGTCGAGACGCTGTTCGTGGTCGATGCCATGACCGGCCAGGATGCGGCCAACACCGCCAAGGCTTTTGGTGACGCACTGCCGCTGACCGGCGTGATCCTGACCAAGGTCGACGGTGACGCGCGTGGCGGTGCCGCGTTGTCGGTACGTGCCATCACCGGCAAGCCGATCAAGTTCATCGGTATGGGCGAGAAGAGCGAAGCGCTCGAGCCGTTCCACCCCGAGCGTATTGCCTCGCGAATCCTTGGCATGGGCGACGTGCTCAGCCTGATCGAGCAGGCCGAAGCCACGCTCGACAAGGACAAGGCCGATAAACTGGCCAAGAAGCTGAAGAAGGGCAAGGGCTTCGACCTCGAAGACTTCCGCGACCAGCTGCAACAGATGAAGAACATGGGCGGCCTTGGCGGCCTGATGGACAAGCTGCCGAACATCGGCGGTGTCAACCTGGCGCAAATGGGCAATGCCCAGGGTGCGGCAGAGAAGCAGTTCAAGCAGATGGAAGCCATCATCAACTCCATGACCCCGGCCGAGCGCCGCGACCCTGAGCTGATCAGCGGTTCGCGCAAGCGTCGGATCGCCATGGGTTCCGGCACCCAGGTGCAGGACATCGGTCGCTTGATCAAGCAACACAAGCAGATGCAGAAGATGATGAAGAAATTCTCCGCCAAGGGCGGTATGGCCAAGATGATGCGCGGCATGGGCGGTATGTTGCCCGGCGGCGGTATGCCGAAAATGTAAAGTATTCGAGCGCAAGCCCGGCTTGCGCTCCGACCCACAGGGACGTGGGATCTCCAGCAAACCCGCTATTGGCGGGGGCTGACCTGCCGTTTTAATCGACGGCTCTATAGCAGATCTGAATGGCACGCTGATAGGCGCCAGAAAAAGACATTTGCAAAAGTCCGGATATTCCTTAGAATATGCGGCCTTTCGGGCACCTATGCCCGCTGTGCATTTAGATTTGCAGCACCGACTACAGGAACGATGTTCACATGCTAACAATCCGTCTTGCCCTTGGCGGCTCCAAAAAGCGCCCGTTTTACCACTTGACCGTAACCGACAGCCGCAACCCGCGCGACGGTTCGCACAAGGAACAGGTTGGTTTCTTCAACCCTGTTGCTCGTGGTCAAGAAGTTCGTCTGTCCGTGAACCAAGAGCGCGTAGCCTACTGGCTGAGCGTTGGTGCACAGCCATCCGAGCGCGTTGCAAAGTTGTTGAAGGACTCGGCTAAGGCCGCAGCCTGAGCAATATGAGCGCGACGCCAGCTGTTGCTGATGATTTGATCGTTATCGGCAAGATTTACTCTGTTCATGGCGTTCGCGGCGAAGTGAAGGTGTATTCCTTTACTGATCCGACTGAAAACCTGTTGCAGTACAAAACCTGGACGCTCAAGCGCGAAGGTAGTGTGAAACAGGTCGAGCTGGTCAGTGGACGCGGGAGCGATAAGTTCCTGGTCGCAAAGCTCAAGGGTCTTGATGATCGTGAAGAAGCTCGTCTTCTAGCCGGTTATGAGATCTGCGTGCCGCGCAACCTGTTCCCTGAATTGACCGACGGCGAGTACTACTGGTACCAGCTGGAAGGTCTGAAGGTTATTGATCAACTCGGGCAATTGTTCGGGAAAATCGATCATCTTCTGGAAACCGGCGCCAACGATGTAATGGTGGTCAAGCCTTGCGCTGGCAGCCTGGATGATCGCGAACGCTTGTTGCCCTATACAGAGCAATGCGTGTTGGCCATTGACCTGGCGGCGGGCGAGATGAAGGTGGAATGGGATGCGGACTTCTAAGCGTGGCTAATCTGCGCATTGAAGTGATCAGTTTGTTTCCCGAGATGTTTTCCGCTATCAGCGAGTACGGCATCACCAGTCGGGCGGTGAAACAGGGGCTGTTGCAGCTTACCTGTTGGAACCCGCGAGACTACACGACGGATCGACATCACACTGTGGATGACCGCCCATTTGGCGGTGGCCCAGGCATGGTGATGAAGATCAAGCCCCTGGAAGACGCGTTGGCTCAGGCCAAGGCCGCCGCCGGGGAGAAGGCGAAGGTAATTTACCTGTCCCCTCAAGGCCGTCAGCTGAAACAGGCTGGGGTCCGCGAACTGGCGAATGAGGAAGCACTGATCCTGATTGCCGGTCGCTATGAAGGCATTGACGAGCGTTTTATTGACGCTCATGTCGATGAAGAGTGGTCGATTGGGGACTATGTCCTGTCTGGCGGCGAGCTGCCGGCGATGGTCCTGATAGATGCGGTTACACGACTGCTGCCTGGAGCTTTAGGGCATGCGGACTCCGCGGAGGAAGATTCCTTCACGGACGGTTTGCTGGATTGCCCGCACTACACCCGACCGGAGGTGTATGCGGATCAGCGTGTTCCCGACGTATTGCTAAGTGGCAATCACGCACACATCCGGCGTTGGCGTTTACAGCAGTCCCTTGGTCGGACCTATGAACGACGCGCCGATCTTCTGGATAGCCGCTCGCTTTCTGGAGAAGAGAAGAAGCTGCTCGAGGAATACATCCTCGCGCGGGACGATAGTTAACAACGTATCGATGGTAGGTCCATTGACTTACCTTAGGAGCACAGCATGACTAACAAAATCATCCTTGCACTCGAAGCAGAGCAGATGACCAAAGAGATCCCTACCTTTGCCCCGGGCGACACTATTGTCGTTCAGGTGAAAGTGAAGGAAGGCGACCGTTCGCGTCTGCAAGCGTTCGAAGGCGTGGTAATCGCCAAGCGTAACCGTGGTGTGAACAGTGCTTTCACTGTTCGTAAAATCTCCAACGGTGTTGGCGTAGAGCGTACTTTCCAGACCTACAGCCCGCAAATCGACAGCATGGCCGTCAAGCGTCGCGGTGACGTACGTAAAGCCAAGCTGTACTACCTGCGTGACCTGTCCGGTAAAGCAGCTCGCATCAAGGAAAAACTGGCTTAAGTCCAGCTTCCCGATGCAGAAAAAAGCAGCCTACGGGCTGCTTTTTTGTGCCTGCGATTTGTGTGGATCGCAGGGTGGCAGTTGAGGCTAGGACTGCCCTGGCTGGATGACTGCCAATAACGCCCATCCCGCCACTGGTTTCAAACCGCTCTCTGGTGTTACCACATGCACCCAGCCACTGTTGTCACGGGCAAACAACAGGATCGCCCGTTCACCATGCAGTGCCTGGTAGTCATTCCATCCAAACCCATCGGTCAGGTGGGTGGTGTACAGCTCGGCGCCTTGCCCCAGCAGGCTGGCGAGCTTGGTATAGCTCAAGGGTTGGCTGCCCAGCAGGTGCCCGCGGTGTTCATGACTGGCCCGGTGCTTGTCCGTGCGACGGCTCTCCTGGCTGCTGGTCAGGGTGAACAGGCGATGCCCGAAGTCGTGGCGAAAGCGCATGGCGGCCAGGGTATTCAGTTCACCCGAGGGCGAAAGTGCCAGCAAATGTCCGAGCCCCACAAGGTCCAGGTGCGATTCGGCATGCTGCGAGGCCGGGTTGCCGAAGTAGGTCGGTAGCCCCTCCATGCGACTGGCGCGGATGTTTTCCCAGCTGGAGTCGGTCAACAGCACGCGGCTGCCCAATTGCTGTAGAGCCTTGCCCAGGATGCGCGCCGGGCCATTTGCACCGACGATCAGAAAGCCACTGGGCGCAGGCTCGGCGACTTTCAGCAGGCGGGCCAGGGGGCGGGCGGTGGCGCTTTGCAGTACCACGGTGCCGATGATCACCGCAAAGGTCAGCGGCACCAGCAGCAATGCACCTTCGTGACCGGCTTCATCCAGGCGAATCGCAAATATCGCCGACACCGCTGCGGCCACAATCCCACGGGGCGCAATCCAAGCCAGCAGTGCGCGTTCCCGCCAGTTCAGCTTCGAACCGGCGGTCGACAGCGCGACATTGAGGGGGCGTGCAATAAACTGAATGATCAGCAACAGGATCAGGACGAAGGGCCCCAGGGCAATCAATGCATTCAGGTCCAGGCGTGCCGCCAGCAGGATAAACAAGCCGGAGATCAGCAGTACGCTGAGGTTTTCCTTGAAGTGCAGGATGTGTCGCACATCCACGCCTTTCATGTTGGCCATCCACATGCCCATCAGCGTTACCGCCAACAGGCCTGACTCGTGCATGACTTCATTGGCGGCGATGAATACGCCCAGCACCCCGGCCAGGGTCGCCAGGTTGTGCAGGTATTCCGGCAACCACTGTCGACGCATGATCTGCCCCAGCAGCCAGCCGCCGGCGACCCCGAACAGGCTACCGCAGGCAATCACGCCGCCGAAAGTCAGCAGGCTATGGCTCAAGCCATCACCGGAAGCGCGGCTGATGATGAAGCTGTAGACCACCACGGCCAGCAGTGCACCAATCGGGTCGATGACGATACCTTCCCAGCGCAGGATGTTGGCGATGGAGGCTTTGGGGCGCACCACGCGTAGCATCGGGACGATCACCGTCGGGCCCGTCACCAACGTCAGCGTGCCGAACAGCAGCGCCAGCATCCAGTCGAAACCCAGCAGCCAGTGGGTTGCCAGCGTGATTACCGCCCAAGTCGAAAGTGCGCCGAGGGTCACCAGGCGGTGGACGACGCTGCCAATCTCCTTCCATTCCGACAGGTGCAGCGTCAGGCTGCCCTCAAACAGGATCAGCGCCACTGCCAACGACACCAGTGGCATCAGCAAGGGGCCGAACATTTCCTGCGGGTCGAGCCAGCCCAGTACCGGCCCGGCCAGAATCCCGCTCAGCAAGAGGAACAGAATTGCCGGCAGTTTCAGGCGCCAGGCCAGCCATTGGCAGCCGAGTGCGGCCACGCCAATGCCGCCAAAGGCCAACAAAATCTGTTGTTCGTTCATTAAAGCTCCCTGTTCCTTGAAGTAGCGGGCTATGAAAGACTAGTGACCCTAATCACAGTTCACTAATTAATTGCCGCAAAGCCCCGTGCCGCGTCACTTGAGTGCCCATGCCCGCCATTGATCATCCTCTTATCGACCGTTTCCTCGACGCCCTTTGGCTGGAAAAAGGCTTGTCGGACAACACACGCCAGGCTTACCGCAGTGACCTGGCCCTGTTCAACGGCTGGTTGCAGGCGAAAAACCTCGAGCTGACCAATGCCGGACGCGAGCTGATCCTCGATCACTTAGCCTGGCGTCTGGAGCAACACTACAAGCCACGTTCTACTGCGAGATTTCTCTCGGGTGTGCGTGGCTTTTATCGCTATTTACTGCGCGAAAAGCTGATCGCAGCCGATCCGACTCTACAAGTCGACATGCCACAATTAGGTAGGCCGCTTCCTAAGTCTTTGTCGGAAAATGACGTGGAGGCCTTGCTCGCTGCCCCCGACCTCAGCGAAGCCATCGGCCAGCGCGACCGCGCCATGCTCGAGGTTTTGTACGCTTGCGGCCTGCGGGTAACCGAGCTGATCAGCCTGACCCTGGAGCAAGTGAACCTGCGCCAGGGGGTATTGCGGGTGATGGGCAAGGGCAGCAAGGAGCGGTTGGTACCCATGGGGGAGGAGGCGATAGTGTGGGTCGAGCGCTATATGCGTGATGCCCGAAGCGAACTGCTTGGCGGACGCCCCAGTGATGTGTTGTTCCCCAGCCTGCGCGGTGAACAGATGACCCGCCAGACCTTCTGGCACCGCATCAAGCATCAGGCCAAGGTCGCCGGGATCAGCAAGTCCCTGTCGCCCCACACGTTGCGCCATGCCTTCGCCACCCATTTGCTCAACCACGGTGCGGATTTGCGCGTGGTGCAAATGCTGCTCGGCCACAGCGACTTATCCACCACCCAGATCTACACCCACGTGGCGCGCGCACGTTTGCAGGAAATGCACGCCAAGCACCACCCGAGAGGCTGAAAACCGCCAATTTATCCCGCCACGGGCTGCCCTGCGGCCCAACTGTGGTAGGCTTTGCCGGTTAGCAAAGGGGACGGCTCAGACCTGTATTAACAGACCCATGTCTTGCGCCCGTCCCTGCATCTGCCTTCAGGAGTTCCCATGCGCTTGACCCAGATTATTGCCGCCGCAGCCATTGCGTTGGTTTCCACCTTTGTTGTCGCCGATGACGCTGCCGAGCAGACCATCCGCAAGAGCTTGGCCAACCTGCAGCTCGACACCCCGATCGAAAGCATCAGTGCCAGCCCGATGGCCGGCCTTTACGAAGTCAAGCTCAAGGGCAGCCGCGTGCTGTACGCCAGTGCCGACGGCCAGTACATCGTCCAGGGTTACCTGTTCCAATTGAAGGACGGCAAACCGGTCAACCTGACCGAGAAAGCAGAGCGCCTGGGCGTGTCCAAGCTGATCAATGGCATCCCTGTGGCTGAAACCGTGGTCTACCCGGCGATCGGCGAGACCAAGACTCACATCACGGTGTTCACCGATACCACGTGCCCGTACTGCCACAAGCTGCACGCCGAAGTGCCCGCGCTCAACAAGCTGGGCGTGGAAGTGCGCTATGTAGCGTTCCCGCGCCAGGGCCTGGGCTCGCCGGGTGACGAGCAACTGCAAGCCGTATGGTGCTCGGCCGACAAAAAAGCGGCCATGGACAAGATGGTCGACGGCAAGGAAATCAAAGCCGCCAAGTGCGCCAACCCGGTTTCCAAGCAGTTCGCGCTGGGGCAGTCCATTGGCGTGAACGGTACACCGGCCATCGTTTTGGCTGACGGCCAAGTGATTCCGGGCTACCAGCCGGCGCCACAAGTTGCCAAACTGGCGCTGAGTGCCAAATAAACCAGCATCGTCGAACCTTTGACGATCATGGCCCGTGGATAAGTCCACGGGCCATTAATTGAAAGCCGCAGTTATGCGGCTGTTTTCCACGGCCGACCTCGCGTCGGCCGTTTCATGGGGAGTTCTTCAGTGAAACCGGTCAAAGTAGGCATCTGTGGGTTAGGGACCGTCGGTGGCGGCACCTTCAACGTACTTCAGCGTAACGCTGAGGAAATTTCCCGCCGCGCAGGCCGTGGGATTGAAGTGGCGCAAATTGCCACGCGTTCGCCAAAGCCTCAGTTCGCAACGACCGGTATTGCGATTACCAACGATGTCTTCGCCGTTGCCACCAACCCTGAAATCGATATTGTCATCGAGCTGGTCGGCGGCTACACCGTGGCCCGCGAACTGGTGCTCAAGGCCATCGAGAACGGCAAGCACGTGGTCACCGCCAACAAGGCGCTGATCGCCGTGCACGGCAACGAAATCTTCGCCAAGGCGCGTGAAAAGGGCGTGATCGTTGCGTTCGAAGCCGCTGTTGCCGGTGGCATCCCGGTGATCAAGGCGATCCGTGAAGGCCTGTCCGCCAACCGTATCAACTGGGTCGCCGGCATCATCAACGGTACCGGTAACTTCATCCTCACCGAAATGCGCGAGAAGGGGCGAACCTTCGAAGACGTGCTGGCCGAGGCCCAGGCCCTGGGTTACGCCGAAGCCGACCCGACCTTTGATGTGGAAGGTATCGACGCGGCGCACAAGCTGACCATCCTGGCGTCCATCGCCTTTGGTATCCCGCTACAGTTCGACAAGGCTTACACCGAAGGCATCACCCAGCTGACCACTGCTGACGTGAACTACGCCGAAGCCCTGGGTTACCGTATCAAGCACCTGGGCGTAGCGCGCAGCACGTCGGCCGGTATCGAGCTGCGTGTGCACCCGACGCTGATCCCGGCCGATCGCTTGATCGCTAACGTCAATGGCGTGATGAACGCCGTGATGGTCAACGGTGACGCCGCCGGTTCGACCCTGTTCTACGGCGCCGGCGCCGGCATGGAGCCAACGGCTTCGTCGGTGATCGCTGACCTGGTGGACGTGGTCCGCGCCATGACCAGCGACCCGGAGAACCGCGTGCCGCACCTGGCGTTCCAGCCGGACTCGCTGTCGGCCCACCCGATCCTACCGATCGAAGCCTGCGAAAGTGCCTACTACCTGCGAATCCAGGCCCAGGACCATCCGGGCGTGTTGGCCCAGGTCGCCAGCATCCTGTCGGAGCGCGGGATCAACATCGAGTCGATCATGCAGAAGGAAGTCGAGGAGCAAAACGGCCAGGTGCCGATGATCCTGCTGACCCACCGTGTGCTCGAACAACGCATGAACGACGCCATCCGAGCGCTCGAAGCTCTCCAGGGCGTGGTTGGGCCGGTAGTCCGTATCCGCGTCGAACATTTGAATTAATTCAGCTGCAAGCGCCAAGCTACAAGCTTCAAGTAGAAGCAGATCTGCTTTAACTTGAAGCTTGTCACTTGAAGCTTGAAGCCCAAACCGAAGGTTTGCCCCTATGCGCTACATCAGCACCCGCGGCCAGGCACCGGCCCTGAATTTCGAAGACGTTTTGCTGGCAGGTCTTGCCACTGACGGCGGCCTGTACGTGCCGGAAAACCTGCCACGGTTCACCCAGGAAGAAATCGCTTCCTGGGCCGGCCTGCCGTACCACGAGCTGGCCTTCCGGGTGATGCGCCCGTTTGTCACCGGCAGCATTCCGGATGCGGAATTTAAGAAGATTCTGGAAGAGACGTACGGCGTGTTTTCCCACAGCGCCATCGCCCCGTTGCGTCAATTGAACGGCAACGAATGGGTGCTGGAGCTGTTCCACGGCCCGACGCTGGCGTTCAAGGACTTTGCCCTGCAACTGCTGGGTCGCCTGCTCGATTACGTGCTGGAGAAGCGCGGCGAACGCGTGGTGATCATCGGCGCTACCTCCGGTGATACCGGCTCGGCTGCCATCGAAGGCTGCAAACACTGCGAAAACGTCGACATCTTCATCCTGCACCCGCACAAGCGCGTGTCGGAAGTGCAGCGTCGCCAGATGACCACCATTTTTGGTGAGAACATCCATAACATCGCCATTGAAGGCAACTTCGATGACTGCCAGGAAATGGTCAAGAACAGCTTTGCTGACCAGAGCTTCCTGAAAGGTACGCGCCTGGTGGCGGTGAACTCGATCAACTGGGCGCGGATCATGGCCCAGATCGTTTATTACTTCCATGCGTCCCTGCAGTTGGGCGGCCCGGCGCGTTCGGTGTCGTTCTCGGTGCCGACCGGCAACTTCGGCGACATTTTTGCCGGTTACCTGGCACGCAACATGGGCCTGCCGATCAACCAGTTGATCGTCGCCACCAACCGCAACGACATCCTGCACCGTTTCATGAGCGGCAATCAGTACGTCAAGGAAACCCTGCACGCCACGCTGTCGCCGTCGATGGACATCATGGTGTCGTCGAACTTCGAACGCCTGCTGTTTGACATGCACGGTCGCAACGGCGCGGCCATCGCGGGTTTGATGGACACCTTCAAGAGCGGTGGCGGTTTCAGCGTTGACGAAGAGCGTTGGACCGAAACCCGCAAGCTCTTCGACTCCCTGGCTGTGGACGATGCGCAGACCTGCGAAACCATCGCAGAAGTCTATGCCCAGACCGGCGAGTTGCTGGACCCGCACACTGCCATTGGTGTGAAGGCCGCCCGCGAATGCCGTCGCAGCCTGGATATCCCGATGGTGATCCTGGGCACCGCGCACCCGGTGAAATTCCCGGAAGCGGTGGAGAAGGCCGGCGTTGGCAAGGCGCTGGAATTACCGGCGCACTTGGCTGACCTGTTCGAGCGTGAAGAGCGTTGCACTGTATTGGCCAATGACCTGAATGCTGTGCAGGCGTTTGTCAGCCAGCATGGCAACCGTGGTAAGCCGCTGTAAGGCAAACCGTGCAGGCAAAAACGCCGCTTTCCCTTCTCTGGGGTCAGCGGCGTTTTTTATGGCTTGCAGGCCCGGTAGGTGCGGCCGTTTTTTCGTTGTCATGTTGCGAGCGCATGCTGGAATCCGTCAGCCCCTGACGGCCCCAAAAGATGAAAAAGCGAACTTTCCTACGTCACAACCAGTCACTTAGGATAGATGCAGCTCTCCCGTTGAAACGATTGTTCCCGAACTATTGAGTGGTGATCGAGATGGAAAGTATCAGCCTATTGCTAGAAGAAGCGCTGAGCCCTTATCAGGTTTCGCTGACCACCGCCGGTGTGCAGGGCGAGTGCCTGGTGACCGTGAAGAATCCTGCTGGCGCTATCGTGGTCGAGCGCGAAGTTGATCGTGCGCAATTGATGGATAAGCGCGTGCTGGTGGATGTAGTGGATTGCCTGTTGCGCGACATCAAAATTGCCGAGGGGCGCGTGGAACCCTCAGTCATTGCGGCCTTGCGCAACGCCGCCCAGACCCGTGGCGCTGCCGCTGCATGAAGAATTGTTTAAGTGTGGAAACTTCCTACAAGGTGGCCGGTCAGAGTTCGTAACAGCAAGAGCAGACATTGTGCTCCGGTGTTTGTGACTTGCTGTACGGGTCTTTGTAGGCCGCGTTTAACCCCGAGGTGTCTCCCCACACTCCGGGGTTTCTTTTTGCCTGCGATTTGTCAGGGGTCGGGTGAATCCAGGAAAAAGCTCGGGTTGTCCTGCAGATAGTGTTCACGCATGACCGGGTCCAGCCATTCGGCGTAGGAAGCCTGTAGCTGTTCCTGTGGGATATGGCGCAAGGCCCGATCAATTCGCTGTATGGCCTGGCGACCTTCAGGTGTGGCCGAACAACCGATATGCGTACGCTGGTAGGGCGCTGACCCCTTGATGGGGTAGAACATCAGGTCTTCAGGGGCAATGCCTTGTTGCATGGCGTGATAGCGGATCTCCGGCGCGTAACCCAGAACGGCTTCCAGTCGGCCCAGGCGCTGCATTTGCAGCAGGCTGCCCAGGGCGTCATTGCCGTAATGGAGTGCCAGTGTGTGAGGGGCGGCATCCTTGAGTTGTTCATCGATCAACGGACCGTAGCTGCGTTCGGCGGTTGCGCCAATGCGTGCGGTGGGGGAGCCGAGGAAGGCTTGCAGGTCAAATTGGCCCTCATCAATGAACGCTGCCAGCTCGTCCTGCTGGAGGCGTCGAATGGTCACCCCGTTGCTCACCGAGACGAAGGCCTGGGCGGAAAATACAACATACCTGGCCCGTTCCGCCGTCCACAGCAGCGACGGATCGCACGTCAGGGTGGTGGGGTCGCGCAACATCTGATTACCCCGGGCACGATTGACGTGCATCACCTGGTGCCGATACTCCGGCAGGCGCTCGCTGAGTATGGGCAATAACCTGTCCAGCACCCCTTGGCCCTTCTGTGGTCCCTCAAAGATGGTGACCGGTGGTAAGTCGCGCAGCAGCCAGGTCAGTGTTTCTTCTGCGTGGGCGGACAGCGGCCATTCGCTCGCTATCGCGCAGACAAGGCAGAGTTGCAGTAGCCGGCGCTGAGCAGGGTAAACCATCAAATCGCGCCATCCTCACGCAAGCGAGTAATGGCAGCGCTGTCGTATCCCAGTTTATTGAGTAGCACGTTGTTATGTTCACCCAGCTGCGGCCCGACCCATTCGCAGCTACCTGGCGTGTCCGACAACTTGGGCACGATGCCAGGCATCTTGAAGTCCTTGCCGTCGGGAAGCTGGGCCTTGAGGAACATCTCCCGGGCGAGGAATTGCGGATCGCCGAGCATGTCCTCGGCACTGTAGATGCGACTGGCAGGCACTTCGGCTTTATTCAATATCGCGACCACTTCATCCAGTGGCAGCGAATTCACCCAGCGATCAATTACGCCATACAGCTCATCACGACGGCCATCGCGTCCGTCATTGCTGGTTAACTCTGGATCGTTGGCCAAATCTTCACGGCCAATGGCCGACATAAAGCGCTTGAAGATCGCATCGCCGTTGGCGCCGATCTGTACATGCTTGCCGTCGGCGCTGGTGTGGATGGAGGACGGCGTGATACCGGGCATGATGTTGCCGGTGCGTTCGCGAATAAAGCCGAACACATCGAACTCCGGGATCATGCTTTCCATCATGGCGAAGATGGCTTCATACAGCGCTACATCGACCACCTGGCCCACGCCGCCGTTGACTTCGCGATGACGCAGCGCCATCAGCGCGCCGATCACCGCCCACAGCGCGGCAATCGAGTCACCGATGGAAATGCCGGTGCGCACCGGTGGGCGGTCTTCGAAGCCGGTGATATAGCGCAGGCCGCCCATGGATTCGCCCACCGCGCCAAACCCTGGCTGGTCTTTCATCGGGCCGGTCTGGCCAAAGCCGGAGAGACGCACCATCACCAGCTTGGGGTTGAGTGCGTGCAGGGTTTCCCAGCTCAGGCCGAGCTTCTCCAGCACGCCGGGGCGGAAGTTCTCGATCAGGATGTCGGCGTCCGCCAGCAACTGCTTGAGGATGGCCAGGCCGTCCGGGTGCTTGAGGTTCAGCGTCAGCGACTGCTTGTTGCGCGCCTGCACAAACCACCACAACGACGTGCCCTCGTACAGCTTGCGCCACTTGCGTAGCGGGTCGCCGCCGTCCGGCGATTCGACCTTGATCACCTCGGCGCCGAATTCGGCGCAGATACGTGAGGCGAACGGGCCGGCGATCAGGGTACCGAGTTCGATAACTTTCAGGCCGGCAAGCGGTTTGGCATTAAACGACATGATGATCCTTGTCTGCGCAGGGCGGTGGTGTGATGCCTTTTAACATAGGCGGACAGCCCAGGGATAAGGATGATGCAGCGCAGGATTCGTTGAATGGCCCTGCCATCGGTTAGACTGGCCGCCTTTCCCTGTCTCTAGAAGTCCGTTCATGGCCCAGCCGTCCACGACCTACAAATTCGAACTCAACCTTACTGACCTCGATCGCTCGGTGTACGAGAGCGTCAAACAGACCATCGCCCGACACCCTTCGGAAACCGAAGAGCGCATGACCGTGCGTCTGTTGGCCTACGCCCTGTTTTACAACGAGCAACTGGCGTTTGGTCGTGGACTGTCAGATGTAGACGAACCAGCCCTGTGGGAAAAAAGTCTGGATGATCGGGTTTTGCACTGGATCGAAGTCGGCCAACCCGATGCCGACCGCCTGACCTGGTGCTCGCGCCGCACCGAACGCACCAGCCTGCTGGCCTACGGTAGCCTGCGTGTATGGGAAGGCAAGGTGGTGCCGGTGGCGACCAACCTGAAAAACGTACACATCGCCGCCGTGCCCCAGGAAATCCTCGAAGTGCTGGCCAAAGACATGCCCCGTGTTATCAAGTGGGACGTGATGATCAGCGAAGGCACGATCTTCGTCACCGACGACCGTGGCCAGCATGAAGTGCAACTGCAATGGCTGGTCGGTGAGCGTTGAGCGGCAAGCTACAAGCTACAAGCTTGAAGCTACAAGCTTGAAGCTACAAGCTTGCAGCCAATAATCCCCCAATAGAGAATTCCCCACCCTCCATGCGTATCGATCCTCGCCCATTGCCCGCTATCCTGCCGTTCCTCGGAGATTTGCCACCGCTGTTGACCCGTCTCTACGCCGCACGCGGGGTGCAGTCGGAAGCCGAGCTGGATAAAAGTCTGGTGCGGTTGATCCCTTACCAGCAACTCAAGGGCATCGACGCGGCCGTGGACTTGCTGGTGACGGCGCTGGAGCAACGCCAGCGCATCCTGATCGTCGGTGACTTCGACGCCGATGGCGCCACTGCCAGCACCGTGGGTACCTTGGGCCTGCGTTTGCTCGGAGCAGCGCATGTCGACTATCTGGTGCCCAACCGTTTCGAATACGGCTACGGCCTGACCCCGGAAATCGTCGCCGTGGCCCTGCAGCGCGAACCGCAGTTGCTGATCACCGTGGACAACGGCATCTCCAGCGTCGAAGGCGTGGCAGCCGCCAAAGCCGCGGGGTTGAAGGTGCTGGTGACCGACCACCATTTGCCCGGCGATGAGTTGCCGGCGGCGGATGCCATCGTCAACCCGAACCAGCCGGGCTGTGAGTTCCCGAGCAAGGCCCTGGCCGGCGTGGGCGTGATCTTTTATGTGCTGATGGCCTTGCGTGCGCGCCTGCGCAGTTTGGGGTGGTACGAGAACACGCCGCAGCCGAACATCGGCGAGCTGCTCGACCTGGTCGCTCTGGGCAGCGTCGCCGACGTGGTGCCCCTGGATGCCAACAACCGCATCCTGGTGCATCAGGGCCTGGAGCGTATCCGTGCAGGTCGCGCACGGCCGGGTATCAAGGCGATCCTGGAGGTGGCCAAGCGCGACGCTGCACGCATCACCTCGACCGACCTGGGCTTTATTCTCGGGCCGCGCCTGAATGCCGCTGGGCGCCTGGACGATATGAGTCTGGGTATCGAATGCCTGCTCACCAGCGACTTCGCCGCCGCACGGGAAATGGCGGCGCAACTGGACGGCATGAACCAGGACCGCAAATCCATCGAGCAAGGCATGCAGCGCGAGGCCCTGGCCCAGCTGAAAGACTTGCCGGTGGAGTCGATGCCTTACGGGTTGTGCCTGTTCGACCCGGAGTGGCACCAAGGCGTGATCGGGATTCTCGCGTCGCGCATGAAAGAGCGTTACTTCCGCCCGACCATCGCCTTTGCAGACGCCGGTGACGGCCTGCTCAAGGGCTCAGGGCGCTCCGTGCCGGGTTTTCACATCCGTGATGCCCTGGCAGTGGTCGCAAGCCAGCATCCCAACCTGATCGCCAAATACGGCGGCCACGCCATGGCGGCGGGGCTCACATTACCCGAGTCCAATTTCCCACTGTTTGCCGAAGCATTTGATGCTGAAGTGCGTCGGCAACTGTGTGAGGAGGACCTGACCGGCAGGTTGTTGACCGACGGTACTCTGGCAGTGGAAGAGTTTCACCTGGAGCTGGCGCGGGCCTTACGGCATGCCGGCCCGTGGGGGCAACACTTTCCCGAGCCGTTGTTCCACGGCGTGTTTCAGTTGGTGGAGCAGCGTGTCGTGGGGGAGCGGCACCTGAAAGTGGTGCTCAAGAGCGAATGCGGCTCGGTGAAACTCGATGGCATTGCGTTTGGGGTGGACCGTGACGTTTGGCCGAACCCTACCGTGCGTTGGGTCGAGCTGGCCTATAAGCTGGATGTGAACGAGTTTCGTGGGAATGAAACCGTGCAGCTGATGATTGCGCACATCGAACCGCGCTAAATATCGGTCACACCCTAAAGCAAATGTGGGAGCGGCGGTTCGACGCTTCGACTTGCTCGCGAATACGGAGTGTCAGTCAATGTTGCTGTGACTGATCCACCGCTTTCGCGAGCAAGCCCGCTCCCACATTTTTAATCCGTGTACAGCCTGAAGTTACTCGGCTTTATCCTTGGCCTGATGCTTCACAATGATATCCACCAACCGCTTGGCCAGCGCCGGGTAGTTCTCATCGAAGTGATGCCCACCTGGCAGCTTCAGCGCTTCACCCACGGCAGTCTTGTCCGTGCAGCCGCTCTCGTCGACTTCTTCTGCACCGTAGATGCACACCACTTTCTCAGGCGGCAGCTTGGCCATTTCCGGGCCCGTGGCGGCTTCTTTGCCGGCGTTACCCAGCCAGCCTTCCACTTCAATCTCAAAGCTGCCGGTGCGTGCGAACGCCAGCAGGATGATTGCATCGACCCGTTGCTGTTCGTTTTCGGGCATACGGTTGTAGATGGCTGGCAATACATCGGCACCGAATGAATAACCGGTCAGCACAAAGCGCTTGGTGCCCCACTTCTGACGGTAGTGTTGCATCAGCTCGGTGAGGTCCTTGGCGCTTTGTTCCGGGGTCTTGTGCTGCCAGTAGTAGCGCAGCGTGTCGATGCCGACGACGGGGTAGCCGATCTTGGCCATTTCGCCGGCCACGTCGCGGTCCAGGTCACGCCAGCCGCCATCACCAGAGAGGAACAGGGTGACGGTGTCCTTGGCCTGGCCTGCCGGCACTTCAACCACTGGAATCGCCAGGCCGCCATTGTCCGAACCTACCAGTTGCTTGCGCAGCTCGTTGTTCAGCACTTGCGGGTAGTGAATGTCGTAGTCGCTGATGCTGGTGGTGGCGCGTGGTGTATCGCGTACGAAACTGGCGCTTTCATCGTCAGGGTTGTCATTCCAGGCCACCAGCCAATTGCCGTGCGCGGCGGTTTTCGGCAGTGGGTCCTTGCAGCCTTCCTGCACCAGGGCGAAGCCGACGGAGATGGCATTGGCCTTGTCGTCATCCTGTGTTGCCAGCCAGCGCCAGGCGAGCGCTGCGCCTGGGCCGATGCCGCTGACCAGGGTGGCCGGGCCCTTGAGCTGGACCAAGGCGCTTTGCAGCGCTTGTTCCTGCAGCTTGCAATCGTCCTTGGGCAGGATCACCTGGACAATCTGCGCCTTGCCGCCTTGGCTCAGAGCGATCAGCTGGCTGTCGGTCAGGATTTCGTCGGCCATTACGGCCACAGCCACACGGGCTTTCGGCGTGCCATTGGGCGTCACGCGGGTCATCACCGATCCATCGGCCTGGGGCAATTGCTCCAGGGTCGGCTGTGGGGCAGGGCGGTTCCAGTACCAAAAGCCGCCGCCTGCGATCAAGGCGAGCAGCACTACAGAGGCCAATACATACCGCCAGGAACGTCGAATCATCAGCGTTTCACCAATCCAGTCAAGCCGCCCGCGATCAGGGCGGCGGTATCGGCCAGTGCCACCAGCGGATCAAGTCCCGCAGGCACGGCCATGTAACGGGGTTCCCAGTCAGGCTGGAACTTGTCTTTGAAGCGGCGCAAACCTTGGAAGTTATACAGTTGTTCGCCACGGCGGAACACCATCGAACCCAGGCGTTGGGTCAACGGCGCGCCGCGGCGTGGTTGCAGGCCCGACAACGGCACCATGCCGAGGCTGAAGCGGGCGTAGCCGTGACTCTTATAATGCTGAATCAGGCCGACCATCATGAATTCCATGGTCAGCTTGGGCGCGTCAGGATGGGCGCGCATCAGGTCGAGACTGGCCAAGTCGTGGTTGTAGGTCTCGAGCAAGTTGGCGAAGGCCACCGGGTTCCCTTCGAAGCGAATGATCGCAATGCGAAAGTGCTTGAGGTAGTCGTCGCTGAAGCGTCCCAGGGAAAAGCCTTTTTCCCTCACGTTTTTGCCGGTCAGCCAGGCATCCGAGATCACTTTGAGCGCGTCCATCGGTGCCGTGCCCGGTTCAAAGATCTCCAGGGACAAGCCATCGCGGGTGCCGCGGTTCCAGGTATAGCGCAGGTCCTTCATCTCTTTGCCCTTGGCTTCCAGGTCAAAGCGTTTCAGGTCGACGCGGGCTTCTTCACCCAGTTTGATCGCGGTGAGGCCGATGTCCATGTAGTACGGCAGGTTCTCTGCGCGCACTTGATAGAACACCGGGCGCGCGTGGTGGATGTCGCACAGGTCGCGGAACTGCCAGATCATCTCGGCGCGTGGCTGGGTCGGGCCAATCGGGTCGTACAAGGCTACCAGGCTGCGCCCGCGACGGGCGTACATGAGGAAAGCTTCATCATTGGGGTGAAACAGCAGCGCCTTGTCGCCGGTGAGCGCCAGGCCGCCGTCGGGTTGGGACGAGGCCATCAGGATCTTGCTGGCGCGCTCGAGTTCGTCGGGCGTCGGCAGGTGGATCACCGGGCGCGCGGTGCGCAACAGCCAGGTCAGGGAGACGATCACCAGCAGGACGGCGGCGCCCAGCAGCGAGCGCAAACCACGGGGCGCGTTGGCGTCCAGGGTGAACTGCCACCACAGCTGGTGGCTGTAAGGCACGTCTTGATAAGCGAACAGCAGCAGCCAGATCGAAGCCCCTAGCACGCACACGCTTGCCACCAGGTACAGCGGCGAGAAGGGCAGCTCGGTGAGGCGGCTGGCGCGGTAGAACGAGCGTCGGAAGATCGCCAGCAGGATCGCGGTCATGGTCATCAAGCAGGCTTCTTCCCAGTCGAAGCCCTTGAGCAGCGAGAGCAACGCACCGGTCAGCAGCAGCACCATGGTCAGCATCCAGGCGGCCGACAAGCGTCGACGCAGGCCCTGGGCCAGCAACAAGCACAGCACGCCGATCAGGCTGGCGCCAAAGTGCGAGGCGTCAATCAGGCGGTGGGGAATCAAGAAGCCGATGTTTTCCAGGCGTGAGTCGATTTCGGGCGTGGCGCCAGAAAACAGCAGGACCACGCCGGACAAAAAAACCAGTACGGCCAGTACTGGCGCTGCCAGCCCCGAGGCGACCCGCAGGCTTTGCTGGGTCTGGAACAGACGCTGCGCTTCGTTGATCAGCAGGAACACACAGGCGATCAATAGGGGCAGCACCACGTAGATCATGCGGTACAGCAGCAGGGCAGCGGCCAGTGGCGCGGCGCCCAGTTTGTCGGCGAAGGCTGCGAGCAGAATTGCTTCGAATACGCCAACCCCGCCCGGTACATGGCTGAGCACGCCAGCGGCCAGCGCCAGCAGGTACACCAACAGGAAGGGGCCGAAGGGCGGCGCTTCTGGCAGCAACAGATAAAGGACGGTAGCAGCGGCGGCGACGTCCAGCGCGGTGATGATCAGTTGCAGGAAGGTCAAACGCCGGCCCGGCAGACGCAGGGTACGGCGGCCAGCTTTTACCAGCAGATTATCCGGGTAGGGTTGCTCCGGCAGGCGACGACGATAAATGCCGATGCACAGCGCGGCCGACAACAGCAGCACGGCGCCGGCAATGCCGCCCAGCAAACCTTGCGACAGATGCAGATAAGTGGACGCCGCCGGCAAGTTACTCAAGGTGGCCAGTGCCGCCAGCGGCGGCAGGGCGCAGCCCAGGGCCAGGCTGGCGAACACCGTCATGTGCGCCACTTCTGAAGCCCCGATGCCATGGCGTGCATATAAACGGTAACGCACCGAACCGCCCGAGAGCATCGACAAGCCAATCGCATTGCCGATGGCAAACGCGGTAAAGCCACCCAGGGCCAGGGTCTTGGCGGGCAGTTGTACCCCCGCGTAGCGCGCGCCGGAAAATTCATAGCCTAATAGAATGACGAAGCCGGCGACACCTGCGGTAAACGCACCGAGCAGGGCGGGCCTGGGTACTTCCAGAATCGAATCGTGGAGGGCGTAGAGATCCAGCTCCAGCAGCAGGTGTCGGCAGGCGATCAACGCGATGGCGAACAGCAATAGTGTGACGGCCAGCCCGATGGGTTGCCGGTATTTGCTTACGCGATCCAGCCAGCGCAAACGAGCGGGAGGGATCGGTTGTTCTGCTGTAACGGTGTCTTGTGGTTCAGACGAGTTGGCGCGCATCAATCACCTCGTGGATTGTGCGCGACAGGATGGAGGTATCCAGCCAAGTTACCAATCCCTATGGACAAAATAATTACAAATATTAACGCGTATCACCGGGGGCGGCGACAGCGGCCATTGGTCGTAGAGGGAAGCGCTGAGCATTGAGCATAGCTTGCAATGAGATGGACTCTGCAAACCGTGTACGGTTTCATGAAAGATGCCATGCCATTGTTTCAAAAGAACTTTTTTACCGGATACAAAAAAGGCCACTCTTTCGAGTAGCCTTTTTTGATGTTTGGTTGCGGGAGCCGGATTTGAACCGACGACCTTCGGGTTATGAGCCCGACGAGCTACCAGACTGCTCCATCCCGCGTCTGTGGGCGGCATTCTACAGCCCAACGGCGGGGTGTCAACCGTTAATGGATGTATCGGTCAAATAAGTGTGAATTAACCCACTGAGTGGTCACCGATAACGGTAAGTGCGCGATAGGCTTGGATTTTTGTCAGACAATCAAAAAACTGACAGGCACAAAAAAGGCCACTCTTTCGAGTAGCCTTTTTTGATGTTTGGTTGCGGGAGCCGGATTTGAACCGACGACCTTCGGGTTATGAGCCCGACGAGCTACCAGACTGCTCCATCCCGCGTCTGTGTGTCGGCATTCTACAGAGGATCGCGAGCTTGTCAACCCGTGTTCTGAAGAAAAGCGCTTGTGGTTCAATTGGTTAGCTCTCCACCGCTGTACGTGGAAGCGCTGCAAGCCAGTCCGGCCAAGGGTTTCAGCTCTATCGGAATACCAGATTCGATTGAGAAAATAAATTCATGTGCGAATTTTCCTACCGTTCAAACGGAAGAATCAAACTACTGGTGCTATGTACAGGTGTGAGTGCGATACTGGCCACCCGTAGTTTCACATCCTGTTTATATGACGCAGCGCAAAATCATCCACGTTGACTGTGATTGCTTCTACGCCGCCATCGAGATGCGCGATGACCCGAGCCTGGCGCAAAAGCCGCTGGCGGTGGGTGGCTCGGCGGACCGGCGCGGGGTGATCGCTACCTGCAACTATGAGGCGCGGGCCTATGGCGTGCGCTCGGCCATGTCGTCACGCCACGCCTTGAAGCTGTGTCCGGACCTGACCATCGTCAAGCCACGCATGGACGCCTATAAAGAAGCGTCGAAGGAAATCCAGACGCTCTTTCGCGACTACACCGACCTGATCGAACCGCTGTCGCTGGATGAAGCCTATCTGGACGTGTCTGACTGTACGCATTTTGGTGGCAGTGCCACGCGCATCGCCCAGGACATTCGCCGCCGCGTCTCCAACCAGTTGCACATCACCGTGTCCGCTGGTGTCGCGCCGAATAAATTCCTGGCCAAGATCGCCAGCGACTGGAAGAAACCCAATGGATTGTTTGTGATTACCCCGGACCAGGTCGAAGACTTTGTCTCGCAGTTGCGTGTGAGCAAATTGCACGGTGTGGGCAAAGTCACGGCAGAAAAGCTGGCGCGCCTGGGAATTGAAGACTGCCTGCAACTGCGTGAGTGGAACAAGCTGGCGCTGGTGCGGGAATTTGGCAGCTTTGGCGAGCGACTGTGGAGCCTGGCGCGTGGGATTGATGACCGCGCAGTGCACAACGATAGCCGTCGGCAATCCATCAGTGTGGAAAATACCTACGATGTGGACCTGCCGGATCTTTCAAGCTGTCTGGCAAAGCTTCCCGAGCTGATGGAAACCCTGGCCGGGCGTATGGCGCGTATAGACAGCAGTTACCGGGCGGGCAAGCCGTTCGTTAAAGTGAAGTTTCATGACTTTACCCAGACGACACTGGAGCAGGCGGGGGCGGGGAGGGATTTGGAAAGTTATCAACAGCTGCTGACCCAGGCGTTTAAACGGGGTGCGAAGCCGGTGCGGTTGTTGGGGATTGGGGTGCGGTTGCTGGATTTAAGCAACGGCAACGAACAGCTCGAGTTCTCCTGGTAGAAACCGAGAGCGCTATGTGGGAGCGGGCCTGCTCGCGAATGCGGTAGATCAGTCAATGCATCTGGTGACTGACACTCCGTATGCGCGAGCAAGCACGCACACATTTAGATCTACGATATTCTTGAAGTCTTAGCGCGCGCCAGGATCCGCCACCAACCGCCCCGCATCCTTGGTCAGCGCCTGCAGGAATTCCTGCTGCAACTCGGGATCATTGCGGGTCAGTTCGATCAGGCTTTGTTCCAGTTCGCTGGCTTCTTCTTCCAGGCCCAGCTCTGACAGACGCTTGACCCGGTGCACCCACTGGCTGACTTCGTCGTCTTCCAGGTCGTCGTAGATCAGGCCGTGGGCTTCCAGCAACTTGCCGCGCAGCGTGTTGCTGATCGCCAGTGTCGAGTCCGAATGCACGTCGTCCTGGCCATCTTCCACGCTGATCTTCAAGGTCGTGACGCGGTTAAGGTCCTGCTCGGCAAACGGGCTGTCCAACAGGTTCAGGCGCAAGACGCCGTTGCGGTCGGTGGTCAACTCATGCACGTGCTTGCCCGCAGTAACCTGCACCGGGCGTTCGCTCCAGGGCAGGCTCGAATACTCCACACGCTTGTCGCGCTGGACTTCATCGATACCTGCCAGATTCTGTTGCGCACGGCCATGGGATTGCACGTTCATGAACGGGTTGAGGCCGTCCACGCCGTAGGTCAGCCAGTCGTGGGTCATGCTGGTAGGCAGGTTGCCGAGGGCGAAGATATTCGCCACGTTAGCCCCCGCACCCGCGACCAGGGCGACCGTACCCAAAGGCACTTCATAGAGTTCGCGCCAGGGTTGGTAGGGGGTGTAGCGGTCGTAACGACGGGTGACTTCGAACTCGGTGACCTCGAAGGTCTTTTGCTCGTGAATGCGCACTCGGCGTTGAGGCAGCTCCAGCACTTTGGGGTCGCCTACATCGATCTGCAGGCCGTGGTCGAGCAACTTACGCTCGACCCGCTCCTCGTGCTCACTGCGTTGCGACATCTGGTTGGCGCAGCCGCTGACCAGCAGGGCGCCGCACACGGCGGCGCCCCCCAGGGCTCTGGTGTTTCGCTTGAACATGACTTCTCTTGATCTGGTTTTCAGCGACGAATACGCGCCTGAAGGAAAGACAGCACGTCAGCCACCGGCAACGGTTGGGCTTCGGCTTCGGTCCGGCTCTTGTATTCCAGATTGCCATCCGCCAGGCCGCGGTCGCTGACCACGATCCGGTGCGGGATGCCAATCAGTTCCATGTCGGCGAACTTGATGCCCGGGCTGGTTTTCTTGTCGCGGTCATCCAGCAACACTTCAAAACCAGCGGCCGTCAGTTCGGCATACAGTTTGTCGGTGGCTTCGCGTACTTGCTCGGTTTCATAGCGCAGCGGTACCAGGGCGACCTGGAACGGCGCCAGGGCGTCACTCCAGATGATGCCTTTCTCGTCGTTGTTCTGCTCGATGGCAGCTGCAACCACGCGCGAAACGCCAATGCCGTAGCAGCCCATTTCCAGGGTGATCGGCTTGCCGTTCTCGCCCAGCACTTCGCACTTCATCGCCTTGCTGTACTTATTGCCCAGCTGGAAGATGTGCCCGACTTCGATGCCGCGCTTGATCTCCAGGGTACCTTTGCCATCCGGGCTCGGGTCACCAGCGACCACGTTACGCAGGTCGGCCACGGTCGGAACCGGCAGGTCACGCTCCCAGTTCACGCCGAAGTAATGCTTGTCGTCGATGTTCGCGCCAATACCGAAGTCGCTCATCAGCTCGACCGAACGGTCGATGATAATTGGCAGCGGCAGGTTCAGTGGGCCCAGGGAACCCGCACCGGCGCCAATGGCGTCGCGCAGTTCGGCATCACTGGCCATGACCAGTGGGTTGGCCACGCCAGGTTGCTGGGCCGCTTTGATTTCGTTGAGTTCGTGGTCGCCACGGATCACCAGGGCGATCAGCTTGCCTTCTTCTTCGGCGTGCACGATCAGGGTCTTGATGGTCTTTTCAATCGGCAGATTGAATTTTTCCACCAGGGCCGCGATGGTCTTGGTCTCTGGTGTATCCACCAAGCGCAGCTCTTCAGCCGGTGCGGGGCGGGACGTTTCCCGTGGCACGGCTTCGGCTTTCTCGATGTTTGCTGCGTAGTCCGAACCGTTGCTGAACACGATATCGTCTTCGCCGGATTCGGCCAGTACGTGGAATTCGTGGGAGCCGGCACCGCCGATGGAACCGTTGTCCGCTTCAACCGCACGGAACTTCAGGCCCAGGCGGGTGAACACGTTGCAGTAGGCTTGGTGCATGCGGTCGTAAGTGACCTGCAGCGACGCCTGGTCGGCGTGGAACGAATACGCGTCTTTCATGATGAATTCACGACCGCGCATCAAGCCGAAGCGTGGGCGGATTTCATCACGGAATTTGGTCTGGATCTGATACAGGTTCAGCGGCAGCTGTTTATAGCTGCTCAGCTCGTTGCGCATCAGGTCGGTGATCACTTCTTCATGGGTCGGGCCGGCGCAGAAGTCGCGGCCATGACGGTCCTTGAAGCGCAGCAACTCAGGGCCGTACTCTTCCCAGCGCCCGGATTCCTGCCACAGTTCAGCCGGTTGGGTGCTCGGCATCAACACTTCCAGAGAGCCGGCAGCGTTCATTTCTTCACGAACGATGGCTTCGACCTTGCGCATCACCTTCAAGCCCATGGGCAGCCAGGTATACAGGCCCGAGGCCAGTTTGCGGATCATGCCGGCGCGCAGCATCAGCTGATGGCTGATTACGACCGCATCGGAAGGCGTTTCTTTCTGTGTGGCGAGCAAATATTGACTGGTGCGCATGGTAGGCCGTTGTCGGTTGCTTGGACTTGAAATGACGCTGGATTGTACGGGCGGTTGCCGCCGGAGTACAGGCATCAGGTTGCGGGGTGTTTCTGTCGGAACCGTGCTTGTGTGGGCGCTGGCTTGCCTGCGATGGGAGCGGCGCGGTGTATCTGTTGCACCCTGGTGATGCTATTGCAGGCAAGCCAGCGCCCATATTGACTGAGGTGTGTCAGTCGTCAGCGGGTGGATTCAACCGAATCCGCCGATTCTCCTGGTACCAATGCAGTGCAATCAGCAGCAATGTCGGTACACCCAGCATGCAGGTGATCAGGAAGAAATTATGGTAGCCGAACTTCTCCACCATCACCCCCGAATACCCGCCGATCAAGCGCGGCAGCAACAGCATGATTGAGCTGAGCAGCGCGTATTGGGTGGCGGAGAACTTGAGGTTGGTCAGGCTCGACAAGTAGGCCACAAATGCCGATGTGGCCATGCCCGAGCTGAAGTTATCCAGGGAAATCGTGAAAATCAGCATCTGCAGGTCCGGGCCCATGTCGGCGAGCGTCACGAACAGCAGGTTGGTGCCGGCAGAGAACACGCCGCCGATAAACAGGATCGGCAGGATGCCGAAGCGCACAATCAGCAGGCCGCCCATGCCGGCGCCGACCAGGGTCATGATCAGGCCGAAGATCTTGCTGACCCCGGCGATCTGGTCCTTGGTAAAGCCTTGGTCGATGTAGAACACGTTGGCCATCACGCCCATCACGGTGTCAGACATGCGATAGGTGGCGATCAGCCCCAGCAGCAGTAAAGCTTGCCAGCGGTAGCGCAGGATGAAGTCGTTGACCGGCGTCAGCACCGGCGCCAGGCCCCGGCGACCCATGGCCGAGAGGCACAGTGCGGTGAGCGTGATATAGAGAATGGCGCGCAGGAAGGCACGGTCGTCCATCAGCAGGTCCCATAGGCTCATACCGTGGAACAGCACGCTTGCGAAATCAGTATTGAACAGCTGGGTGAACATCGCGGGCACCGACACCAGCAATACGATCAGCACAAATACCGAGACCAGTTGATGCACGAAACTGTAGCGCCCGGCCTGCAGCTGGGTGCGCAGTGGCACATTGGGTTCGCGCATGAACAGCGTGGTCAGCAACGCAGGAACCATCAATACGCCGAACAGCACATAGGTGCCGGTCCAGGCCGAGTGTTTATAGTTGAAACCGGTGGAGCCGAAACCTTCAGCGAAAAACAGTGCACCTGCCGTGGCCAGCAGGGCGGCGATGCGATAGCCGGACATATAGCTGGCGGCCAACGCGGCCTGGCGGCTGTCATCGGCGATTTCCAGGCGGTAGGCGTCTACCGCGATATCCTGGGTGGCGGACGCGAAGGCAACGACGACGGCGATAGCGATCAGCCAGGACAAATGTTTCTGCGGGTCGCAAAAGCCCATGCCGATCAATCCGAGGATCACCAGCGACTGGGCAAGGACCAGCCAGGAACGGCGTCGCCCGAGTTTACCGAGCAACGGCAGGCGCCATTGGTCGAGCAGCGGCGACCAGACCCACTTAAAGGCATACGCCAAACCAATCAGGCTTGCATAGCCGATGGTCTCGCGGGCCACACCGGCCTCCCGCAACCACACCGAAAGCGTCGAGAACACCAACATGTAAGGCAAGCCGGCGGCAAAGCCGAGCAACAACAGCACTAACGTCGAGGGGCTGGCATAGGCAGCGAGCGCGGCGCGCCAGGTTTTACGGGGCATGGGCTGGAGTCTGCCTCAGGTTTGCGGAAACAAAGCGCGCACTCTAACCGCTGTGCTCTACCGGGCGCCAGCCATGGCGCTGAATATCCACGCGATTATTGCGGACCGTGACGCCTTCTTCGCGCAAACGCGCGCGTTGCTCGTCACCCGAGGCACTGCCCACTGGCAGACTTATCCGACCACCGGCACCCAGCACGCGATGCCAGGGAAGTTTGGTGTCTGCAGGCAGTTGACTCAGGGTGCGGCCTACCCAGCGCGCCGCACGCCCCAGCCCAGCCAGGTGGGCCAGCTCGCCGTAGCTGACCACGCACCCTGCGGGCACTTGCGCCAGGGTCAGGTACAGCGCAGTGCGGCGCATTTCGGCAGGGCTTTGCGGGGGCTCGGCGGGTGGATTCACTGTGGGCATATCCGTTGAGATCGGCTGACTTATTGTAAGAAACGTCTGTAAGCATGGCATCGAGGATTGAACTGAATATAAATCCTTGAGTCAGTCGTATCTAACACGATAATGCCCTCTTTTCGCCAACCTCGAGCCCTGAATCCGCTTATGTTGTCCAGAACTCTGCTGTGCCTCGCTGTTTTCAGCGCCTCCACGCCCCTGATGGCCGATACCGTCTGGTTGAAGAACGGTGACCGTCTGACGGGCAAGATCAAGGTCTTCGACGGTGGCAAGTTGCTGATCCAGACCGATTACGCGGGCGCCATTCCTGTGGACTGGAAACAGGTGAAAACCCTGGAAAGCGACCAGGAACTGCTGGTCAAGCAAGATGCCTACACCGGCGAAAAGGCCAAGTCCCTGAAGCCGGCGGATGAAGGCAAGGTGGTGCTGGCCAATGGCGAGGCGCCAAAGACCGTCGAGCTGGCAAGCATCCAGCAGATCCTCAAGCCCAAGCCTGTGATCGAAGACTTGGTGTGGAAGGGCAATGTCGACATGGCCCTGGACTACAAGCGCGCCGAAAAAGATACCAACGACTACGACATCGACTTCAAGACCACCGCGCGGCATGGCCAATGGCGCCACACCGGGCAGGGCCAGTACAACCGCGAGTTCCAGGACGACGTGACCACCACCGACAACTGGGCGTTGGAATATGACCTGGACCGCTTCCTGACCGAGCATTGGTTCTGGCAGGGACGCTTGACTTACAAGCGTGACAAGGTTGAAGACTTGGCTCGACAGCGTACCGTCGGTACCGGCCCGGGCTACCAGTTCTGGGATGATGAGCTGGGCGCATTCTCCCTGGGGTCGCTCGTCAACCGCACCGATTACGAATACGCCGAAGGCGGCAAGGACAACTTCTATTCCCTGGCCATGAAGTGGAACTACAACCGCTACCTGGTGGGCAAGACCGTTGAATTCTTTACGAATGGCGAAGTGGGCAAACCTATCGATGGCCCAGCGGAGTACTCCCTGGATGCGGAAATGGGCCTGCGCTACAAAGTTACCGAGTGGGCTTCGCTCAACCTCAAGGCTGAACGCGACGTCATCAGTGGCGACTCGGAAAGCAGCCTGAGCAAAACCCGCTATACCGCAGGGTTCGGCGTGGCCTGGTAACACCCTTCGACAAATCCCGGCAGGGGCGCCTCTGGCAACCGGCGCGTAGATTGATTACCTTGTGTTGAGATCCATTCCCATGAGTCATGGGCGGCTGAATACCCGAGGAGTCAACGTTGAGCGCACAGGTTGCCAAGAACGCCCGAGAGCTGTTGCTCAAGGAATACCGTGGGGCTCTCGCCACACAGTCCAAAGCCATGCCGGGTTTCCCTTTCGGTTCGGTCGTGCCGTATTGCCTGGATGAGCAGGGCCGTCCGTTGATCCTCATCAGCCGTATTGCCCAGCACACCCACAACCTGCAAAAAGACCCTAAGTGTTCGTTGCTGGTGGGTGAGCGTGAGGCGGATGACGTGCAGTCCGTCGGGCGCCTGACCTACCTGGCTGAGGCCGTAAAACTCGAGGAGGGCGCTGCCATAGAGGCAGCGGCCGAGCGTTATTACCGCTACTTTCCCGATTCGGCCAACTACCACAAAGCCCACGACTTCGACTTCTGGGTGCTCAAGCCGGTGCGCCACCGTTACATCGGCGGCTTTGGGGCGATTCACTGGGTCGACCAGTTGACCCTGGCCAACCCGTTCGCGGGCACGGCTGAGCGCAACATGATCGAACACATGAACAGCGATCACACCAAGGCCATCGCCCACTACGTCGACTTGGCCGGTTTGCCGACCTCCGAGCCTGCGCAGTTGGCCGGTATCGACAGCGAAGGCATGCACCTGCGTATCGGCCAATCCTTATATTGGTTACCGTTCGCGGAGCCTTGCAACACTCCGACACAAGTGCGCGAAGCTCTGGTTTCACTGGCTCACGCTGACGTCTGGCCAAAAAAAGAAGCGGCTGACGCTTGAATTCACGAAATGGCGACGTCATCTAAAGTGGACTGGCAAGGCATTCTTGCGTTGAGGAACCATTTGATGCGCCCTTTTTTATTGCTCTTTCTGCTGTTCCCGGTGTTGGAGCTGTTCGTATTCGTTCAAGTCAGCAGTGCGATCGGCTTTTTCCCGGCCCTGCTGTTGATCATTCTCGGCTCGATGCTCGGCGTATTGGTGCTGCGCGTCGCCGGCCTGGCCACGGCACTGCGTGCCCGTGAAAGCCTGAATCGTGGCGAGCTGCCCGCACAGACCATGCTTGAAGGCCTGATGATGGCCCTGGCCGGTGGCCTGTTGATCCTGCCGGGCTTTATCAGCGATGTGGTCGGCCTGGTGATGTTGCTGCCAGTCACTCGCAAGCTGCTGGCCGGCAAGATGCGCCAGCGTGCCGAAGAGGCGGCGATTCGCCAGCGTGCGTTCGCCGATGACCTGCAACCCCGTGGCGGTCCGGCTCCGCGCCAGCCACTGGGGCGTGAAGGTGATGTGATCGAAGGCGAATTCGAACAGCGCGACAGCAAATAACCGCTTCACTGGCACGGCACCTCAGGGTGCCGTGTTGCTTTGAGCCGTCGACACACGCAAAAAATTTCCGTCGGGGCCCCTTGTAATAAGCTTATGCGCCCTTATGTAACGGTCACCGCAAGGTTTCTGGTGGTGACACCAGACAGACTTCCGCGTCTTGCTTGGCGAGGCGCGACCGGCACTGCCGGAATACAACCTGCCGGTACTGATACCGGCCGATGAAAAACACAATTAGGAGAGATCGACAATGAGCAAGCTTCGTCCTCTGCACGACCGCGTCGTAATCCGTCGCAGCGAAGAAGAAAAGAAAACCGCTGGCGGTATCGTTCTGCCAGGTTCGGCTGCTGAAAAAGCCAACCACGGTGTGATCGTCGCTGCAGGCCCAGGCAAGACCCTGGAAAACGGTGACGTGCGTGCGCTGGCCGTTAAAGTCGGTGACAAGGTTGTATTTGGTCCTTACTCCGGCAGCAACACTGTGAAAGTCGACGGCGAAGACCTGCTGGTTATGGCTGAGAACGAGATTCTCGCTGTTCTGGAAGACTGATTTCCCCGCTCATTTTCCCGTTACTCCAAAGTATTTAAGGAATATCGATCATGGCTGCTAAAGAAGTTAAATTCGGCGATTCCGCCCGCAAAAAAATGCTCACCGGTGTCAACATCCTGGCTGACGCGGTAAAAGCGACCTTGGGCCCTAAAGGCCGTAACGTGATCATCGAGAAGAGCTTCGGCGCTCCGACCATCACCAAGGACGGCGTTTCGGTAGCAAAAGAAATCGAACTCGAAGATCGTTTCGAAAACATGGGCGCGCAGCTGGTCAAAGACGTTGCCTCCCGTGCCAACGATGACGCAGGCGACGGCACCACCACCGCTACCGTTCTGGCTCAGGCAATCGTCAACGAAGGCTACAAAGCCGTCGCTGCCGGCATGAACCCGATGGACCTCAAGCGCGGCATCGACAAGGCGACCATCGCCATCGTTGCTGAGCTGAAAAACCTGTCCAAGCCATGCGCTGACACCAAGGCTATTGCCCAGGTAGGTACCATCTCCGCCAACTCCGACAGCTCCATCGGCGACATCATTGCCGAAGCCATGGAAAAAGTCGGCAAAGAAGGCGTGATCACCGTTGAAGAAGGTTCTGGCCTGGAAAACGAACTGTCGGTTGTAGAAGGCATGCAGTTCGACCGTGGCTACTTGTCCCCGTACTTCGTCAACAAGCCAGAAACCATGGTTGCCGAGCTGGACAGCCCGCTGATCCTGCTGGTCGACAAAAAGATCTCCAACATCCGCGAAATGCTGCCAGTACTGGAAGCTGTTGCCAAAGCCGGCCGCCCACTGCTGATCGTTTCCGAAGACGTTGAAGGCGAAGCCCTGGCGACGTTGGTAGTGAACAACATGCGTGGCATCGTTAAAGTCGCAGCCGTCAAGGCTCCAGGCTTCGGCGACCGTCGCAAGGCAATGCTGCAGGACATCGCCGTTCTGACCGGCGGTACCGTTATCTCCGAAGAGATCGGCCTGAGCCTGGAAAGCGCCACCCTGGAAAACCTGGGTAGTGCCAAGCGCGTGACCATCTCCAAAGAAAACACCATCATCGTTGACGGTGCTGGCGTTGAAGGCGACATCCAATCGCGCATCACTCAGATCCGCGCCCAGGTTGCGGAGACTTCGTCCGACTACGACCGTGAAAAACTGCAAGAACGTCTGGCCAAGCTGTCCGGCGGCGTTGCCGTGATCAAGGTTGGCGCGGGTTCCGAAGTTGAAATGAAAGAGAAGAAAGCACGCGTTGAAGACGCCCTGCACGCAACCCGCGCAGCCGTCGAAGAAGGCGTGGTACCTGGCGGTGGCGTTGCGCTGATCCGTGCGCTGGAAGCCCTGACTAACCTGACCGGCGACAACGCTGACCAGAACGTTGGTATCGCTGTACTGCGTCGTGCTGTTGAAGCACCACTGCGCCAGATCGCTGCCAACTCCGGCGACGAGCCAAGCGTTGTGGTCAACGAAGTCAAGAACGGCAAAGGTAACTACGGTTACAACGCTGCGACTGGCGTCTACGGCGACATGATCGAAATGGGCATCCTGGACCCTACCAAGGTGACTCGTTCGGCATTGCAAGCTGCAGCCTCCATCGGTGGCCTGATCCTGACCACCGAAGCTGCCATTGCTGACAAGCCTAAGGCTGAAGGCGCTGGCGGTGGCGGTATGCCAGACATGGGCGGCATGGGTGGCATGGGCGGCATGATGTAAGCCAGCCTTACCCCCGTACTGAAAAAGCCCCGCCTGCAGTGATGCAGGCGGGGCTTTTTTATTGTTTGAATTTGAAATGCAGCCAACTGTGGGCGCTGGCTGGCCTGCGAGGGTGCCCTGCGAACCGATGAGGCGTTGAATTAACCGCAAATTTTCGCCCTGGCACTGTCTCCATTGTGTGAAGCCATAGTGAAAATCTCGTTCAATATAAATCTTGGTTGAAAAGCTTTATCAGCGTGCCCTCCAGGCCTATCCCTGAGCCACACTTGGCCTTAAGCTGCGCGAGCCAACACGGCTGTTACCGCGTACGGAGACACTGCCCATGCGAATTCTATTGGTTGAAGACAACCGCGATATTCTGGCCAACCTGGCCGACTACCTGGGGCTGAAAGGCTACACCGTAGACTGTGCGCAGGACGGTTTGTCGGGCCTGCACCTGGCCGCCACCGAGCATTACGATTTGATCGTGCTCGATATCATGCTGCCCGGCATCGATGGCTACACCCTGTGCAAACGCCTGCGCGAAGACGCGCGCCGTGACACGCCGGTGATCATGCTCACCGCCCGCGATCAACTGGATGACCGGCTGCAAGGCTTCAAGTCTGGTGCCGACGATTACCTGCTCAAACCTTTTGCCTTGTCGGAATTGGCGGCGCGGATCGAAGCCGTGCTGCGCCGTGCACAGGGCGGCGGTCGCCGCACGCTGCAGGTGGCTGACTTGAGCTACGACCTCGACACCCTGGAAGTCACTCGCGAAGGTCGCCTGCTCAAGCTCAACCCGGTCGGCCTGAAGCTGCTGGCGGTGCTGATGCAGAAGAGCCCGCACGTGCTACGCCGCGAAATTCTCGAAGAAGCCCTGTGGGGCGATGACTGCCCGGACAGCGACAGCCTGCGCAGCCACGTCCACCAATTGCGCCAAGTGATCGATAAACCGTTCGCCAAGCCATTGCTGCAAACCGTGCACGGCGTCGGTTATCGCTTGGCCGAGGGGCGTGATGGAGTTTAAGCAGAGCCTTGCCCAACGGATCATCATTGCCTTTGCGTTGATGAGTGCATTGGTGGCGGGCGCCTTCGCCATGGGCATCGTCGCGACCGTGCACCTTGTGGAAGAAAAACTGATCTCGGCGGGCCTGGGCGGTGACCTGCAGCGCCTGTTGCTGATGGACACCGTCGAGGACTGGCGCCACCGGCCTGAGCCGGACCAGCTGTTTTACTTCAGCGGTGGCCCCGGCGATTTTGAATTGCCCAAGGATCTGCGTCACCTCGAACCCGGTTTCCACGAAGTGTTCCGCGAGTCGCTCTCTTACCACGCCATGGTTGAAGTGGTCGACGGCCGGCGCTATGTGCTGCTGCAGGATCAAAGCGATTTCGAAGAGCGCGAGCGCGTGCTGTTTGCCGTGGTGCTGGTGGGTTTTGTGCTCAGCCTGGCACTGGCGGTGTTCCTCGGCTGGGTGCTCGCCCGCAAAGTGATGGCGCCGGTCGTACGCCTGGCCCGCCAGGTGCGTCACCGTGACCAATTGCTGGGCCTGGCACCACCGCTGGCGCCGGATTACGCGGCGGATGAAGTGGGTGAGTTGGCCGTGGCCTTCGATGCCACGCTGGGGCGCTTGCGCCAGGCGCTGTCTCGTGAGCAGTTGTTTACCAGTGACGTGAGCCACGAATTGCGCACCCCCTTGATGGTACTGGCGAGTTCTTGCGAGCTGTTGCTGGAAAATCCGGCCATTGATCAGCGAGGCCGTAGCCAGGTCGAGCGGATCGCCCGTGCTTGCGAAGAAATGCGTGAGCTGGTGCAGACCTTTCTCATGCTGGCCCGTGCCCAGCGTGACGATGGCAGCATGTCACCGCAGGTCAGCCTGGAGCAGGTCGCCGATGATCTGCTCGGCATCTGGCGCGAGCCCATTGAGCGTAAGGGCCTGGAGTTGATCTACCAGCCGGGTAACCCGCTGGACACCCGCTACAACGCCACCTTCCTGCATGCGGTGATGGGCAATCTGTTGCGCAATGCCTTGCACTACACCGAGCACGGCTTTATCCGCTTGACCCTCGAGCCGAGTGGCTTTGTGGTGGAAGACTCCGGCGTGGGGATTCCCGAAGACAAGCGCGAAGCGATGTTCGAGCCTTTCGTGCGCGGCAGCGAAAAACGCGGTGACGGCCTGGGCCTCGGTTTGTCACTGGTTCAGCGTATCTGTGAGAACCAGGGCTGGAGCGTGAGCCTCAGCACCATGGAGCCGAATGGCTGCCGTTTTCATGTGCAACTGAGCCAGGTCTAAGCCTGGCTCCACCCCCCCCTGCCGTTATCCTGCCAGAGTTCCCCGTAATTCGGCGAACATGGCCCCATGCTATTGCTTGTGTCTGTAAAGTCTTGAAATGTATGAGATCGGACAGGACAAGTTTTTCACAACGGGTTGACCTGTTGATCACAGGCTGCTGCTTAAGGTTGTAGGCATCAGCAACTGGAGATCCGCAGATGTCTACCCCGATAAAGCTCGAATTTTCCGAAAAGTACGACGACGAGCACGCCCACGACTATTTGCTCAAGCATCAGGACAATCTGGCACGCCGGCTGTCCCATAAACGCGACGCGCAATTGGCCCGTGGTGCGTTGGCGATGGCCGGTGAGCCTGGTTTGGTGCTGGATTTGCCCTGCGGTGCCGGGCGCTTCTGGCCGCTGCTGGCCGAAAAACCCAATCGTGTGATCATCGGCGCTGACAACTCTGCCTCGATGTTGAAGGTGGCGACGGCCGCTCAACCCGCCGATGTGGTGAAACGGGTACGGCCCTTGCAGACATCCGCGTTTGATATCGATCTGCCGGATAACGCTGTGGATAGCATTTTTTGTATGCGCCTGTTGCACCACATTGGTGATCCGGCGCATCGGGCGGCGGTATTGCGGGAGTTTCAGCGCGTTACCCGTGACAGCGTGATCATTTCGCTGTGGGTCGATGGCAACTTCAAAGCCTGGAAACGCAAGCGTCTCGAAGGGCAGCGTCGCAAAAAAGGTGAGCAGGAAGGTTACCAAAACAGATTTGTGTTACCGGCTGCTACTGTCGAAGCGGAATTCGAGGAAGCCGGCTTTCGTGTTCAGGAATCCCTGGACTTCATACCGCTCTACGCCATGTGGCGGGTGTACGTATTACGCAAGAGGTAACAGGATGGCAGTTGAGTGCGTAGCAGGCAGTCACGTAGCGCCCGAAGAGCGATTCGATTATTTCTGGCGCCAGCAGGGTGAGTGGGTCGAGGAGCCCAACCGCCGGCGCGGCGGTGAAAGTGGCGTGCAGCGCGTGATAAGTCCCAATGGACGTTTGCTCTACTGCAAGCGCCAGACCGGGCATATTTACCGCAGTTGGCTGCACCCCTTCGGCCGTCCCACCGTGCTGCGTGAGCGCGATGCCATCAAAGGCCTGCGCCTGTTGGACGTACGCGTTCCGGAAATGGTCTTTTGCGAGGCACGCCGCGACCCCGAGCACCGTTGGCAGGCACTGCTGGTGACCTCAGCCCTTGATGGCTTTGACGAAATTGAAAACTGGTACGCCGCCGGTGGTCGCGAGCAATACGGCGAGCAGGTGCATGAACGCGTGCTCAAGGAATTGGCCGGCACCCTGGCGCGCATGCACAAGGGGCGTTGGCAGCATGGCTGTCTGTACATCAAGCATATTTTTGTGCGGGTGACAGGCGAAGGTGATTCGGCCAATGTCGAAGTGGCGCTGCTGGATTTCGAGAAATGCCGCCAGCGCTTGACCGCTTATCGGGCGGCCTCCCATGACATGCTGCAATTGCGCCGCCATTCGTCGTGGAACGATACCGATTGGAAAAAACTCAGCTACTTTTACGAGACGGCGTTTGGCAGCGCTATCAAGGGTTTAACCAGATGAAGCTAGAAATAGCACGAGGTTTATTTTTGGTCGGTGCGCTGGGCGTTGCAGCCTTGGCGCTGGCGGCGTGGGAGCAGCCTCGCACACAGGTGCTCAGTGCAACGCAGAGTGGCGGGCAATGCCTGTTACCGCGCGTGGCCAAGGCGAGCACAGCGGTCAAGCCTGATCATGAGTTACTGCTCTTTATGTTCGGCATGTCTCAAGGGATGAGGCCACAGAGTTGAAACGATTCAAACCAACATGAAAAGACCTCGCAGTGCGAGGTTTTTTTTTGCAAAGTAGGTCGGTGTCTACCTGTTTAACCCGCTAACGCGGTGTAGCCGCTATTGCTAAAGTTGATAAGCGCGCTTGCCTCAGTGTGTGGGTTAGCGCCATCACTTGTGAAGCCAGTCAGATGGCCAGGACCGATGTCGTCAAACCCCTCGTCAAGCCTATAAAAGGTGGGGTTTGCGTCGAGGTAGTTTGCAACTTTAGCGATGTTGTACGCTGCGTTGGCACGCGACTCGGCATTTGTGTTGTTCTCGCTCCAGTCGCCTGTCAGTGCCTTCAGTTTCTCGAGAATCCTGGCACCACCTTGAATTCCAGCCAAGGACTCTTCCAACCTGCCAATGATTGGATTCGCGTTGAGGATTTGATCAGCTGTGCGCTTATCACCTTCAGGCCGCCCGGAAGGGGACGGAGGTATTTTCTGAGGGCGTTTTTCATTGTCTGAGGCAAGCGGAGTGCCGTGATTGCCCAAGGCTGCGTAACCTTCCTCGCTGAATTTTTTCACGAGGTCGGCCTCAGAGCCTTTCACAATCGTGACTTCATCGAAGGGCGGTGGGAGTGGGTCCTGATGTTCACCCGTGATCTTGCCGTCACCTTGCTTGCTCGGGTTTCTAGCGGATTCCTTTACGTCGAGGCCATCGATGTAATTGAACAGACGTGCAGCATTAAAGGCTGCATCCGCACGTTTTTCCGGATCCGGATTGCTGCCGGTCCAGTCACCCAGATGCTTGAACAGCGATTCTTTCGTAATAGACGAGGGCAAGTTGTTCAAGATGGGATTGTCCTTGATGATCTGTTCTGCTGTGCGACGGTCCCCTTTTGGTCTTCCGGTGGCGCCGTTCGGGGCGTAGTCAATATTGTTTTCAGTCCTTGAGGTTTGATCGCTCTTGGTGGTGTCCGTTTTCGAGGCGTTCTGCTGGTCTTTTATCCTGGCTTTTTCGGCTTCTATGGCTGTGTTTTCCGCCTTTTGTGATTCTGCCTCTGGGTCTATCAATGCCGAGTAGCCGTGTTGCAGGAAGTTCTCCATTAGTTCCGCATTACTGGCTTCACGGGGTGGATAACCAGCGTACCGAAGGCCATCAGTCGCCTCACTGTTGGGTCTGCTATTGGACGTTCTGCTGTCTTTCCCGGATTCGATGTAACTGAACACTCGGGCAGCGTTGTACGCAGCATCGGCCCTCGACTTGGGGTCGGGGTTGTTCGGCGTCCAGTCACCCACCTGCTTGTAGAGTCGCTCTTTGTAACCTTTCGGGTAGTCGATTTTGTCGAAGATATCCAATGAGGGATTGGCCTGGAGAATGTCCTCAGCGCTTCGATGATCGCCGTACGGCCTGCCAGTGGCGTGGGACGGGGGGGCGGCGTTGTCTTTTTCAGTGGCCAAGACACCGCTTGTCTGGCTGGTTGATGGCGTCTGGCTTTTTACGCAAGTGTTCAGGGGGACGGCATAGTTTGATGGTTTGAGTTCCATTTCTTCTTTTTACCTGGAGGTTAGATCGTGCCTGTAGTGGCGGTCGATAGGACCTTGGTTCCAAAGTCTGTAAAAAGTCGAGTTAGCGGCATTCTTTAGGCGTTGCAGGGTTTAGCCGTCGTTTAGATCGTTCGATCCTGTTTGGCAAGCAACGTATAGACACAGGGCAATACAAACAGCGTAAACAAAGTGCCAATCGACATCCCTGTCGCAATCACCATTCCGATATCAAACCGGCTCACCAGCCACCTCCAGGCTCAGGTTCACACCTTGTAAGGCTTTGAGTGAGCCGACGGATGGAAGGCGCTGTTGCCAGGATTGTTCGACCACCGTCGCGACCACCACGCTGACCGCCGGTTTTGGCTTGGAAAAGACCTGGATCTGCTGGTAGATGGAAAAGGCTTTGTAGCCCCCCAGCAGCAGGACGATTGACAGGACGATACCCAACATGATCAGCATGCGACGGCGCAGCATATTCCGATTCCCTGGAAAACATTGGCAGGCGATTTTTTGTAGAAGTGTAGTGGGTATTCCAGACGGTGTTTATCACCGGGAACAGGGCCAGGACTGGCCCTGTTCAGAGGGGAGCGTCAGATCAGATGCAGATGGTTATCCCAGAGCCCTGCCGGCAATTCCAACGGTTTTGCTGCCAACTGTTTCTGACGGCAATCGTAGAACCGGCAACGGCCTTGGCCCGAGGTCACGACAAAACCATCCTCGACGGCACCGACACCGGCACAGTCGGGTAATGGTCCATCCAGGCGCAGCTCGCCACTGTCCATGTCCCAGATAAAGAAGCGGTTGCCCCGTGGGGCGGTCAACGCCACCAGGCGCAATTCACTGTGCACCGCGACGCTGGCGGTGTAGTGCCCCATCGACTGCAACTGCTCATCGGCCACCGGGAACGCGACGAAAGGCTGGCCCGGTCGCTTGATCGCCAACAATTCGGAACGCTCCTGGGACGGCCCCATGAACTGCTGCCCGGTAAGGATGGTGCCATCGCTGGCGATCCCCATATGGCGCACGCTGTTCATCTGCTGGCCGAGGGTTTCCTTACTGATCAGCGTACCGTCGCGGTGCATCAGCACGAGACTCGGTTCCATGGCGTTGAGGTTCATCTCCACGCGGCTTTCGGCTTCGGTGCGAATGCCGCCGTTGGCCACCACCAGGGTTTCGCCGTCGGGCATCCACGACACCTGATGTGGGCCGATCCCATGGGTGGAAATCTCGCCACTGTGCACCAGCCGCTCGCCTTCGAACCTGTACACACCGAGCAGGCCACGGCCGGGGTCGGACGTGTCGTTTTCGGTGGCGTACAGCCAGTCGCCGCTTTTGTGAATGACCGCATGGCCATAGAAGTGGCGATTGGCGTGGGAGGTGATGGTTTGCAGCAGCGCACCACTGCGCAGGTCGATCAGATAACTCTCAGTGCCTGGGCGACGGGCAACAAACAGTGCAATGGGCAGCGTCGGGTGGTTGATGATGTCGTGACAGCGCTGGCCGACCTGGGTGGCAAACACTTGCTTGCCGTCCAGGCGATAGCCCACAGCGTAGTGCTTGCCGTCCGCATCATCGCGCGCCGAGAGCAGCAGCGGGCTTTTGTCTTTGCTTTTGAACAGCGTCCAGCCACCCAAGGTGAGCGCACTGAGCAGCATGCTGCCAACCGCCAAAGCCTGTCGCCTAAGCATCATCAGTCACCGTCGTTGGCATTGAAGCCCAGTTGGATGCCCAGCGCTTTGGCCAGCTCGCCTTCGTGCAGGCGGTGGACAACGTTGAGGCTGTCATAAATGTCGTTGAGCTGCTGGCGTCCGGTGTCGTCGGCCAGCAGTTCGTTGAAGGTACGCTGGTTGCTGTCTAACAGCTTCAGCGACGCGGCATAGGCGGCATCGATCTTGTCGGCCAACGGCTTCTGCTCGGCAGGCAACAGGCCGCGTAGGCCTTTGTTGTCGACGCCGACCCACACAGTCTGGGCCGCCGCGAGGCTGGCCTCGAGGCTTTGCAGGGACGACTGGCTGCGCCACGCATCGGCCTGGAATGGCTGCGGGATACCCTTGGTCTGGCGACCCATCGGCGTGCCGAGTTTTTTCTTCAGGGTGTCCAGTGCGGTCACCTGGACGCGCAGCAGGTCAGCGATGGCTTCGTGGGAGTCCGCGTAGCGCTGGTTAGGAAACTTGGTCATCTGCGCAAGCATGCCGTCGGTGCTGTTCCAGCTGGCCAGGATTTCTTCGGCCAGGGCCTTCTGACGGTCGCCGATAGCCACCAGCAGCGGGCAGTAACGGGCTTTCTGAGCGTCGTCGGCGATGTCGGTCTTGGCGTCGTAGAGGATGTATTCGTAGGCCGACAGGCCTTGCACGACCACGCTGGACTTGGCCAGGGCCGCGACGTCGATCTGTGGCTGGCTGTCGACCAGTTGTTCGACTTGGCGGCCGACCAGGTTTTTCTTGTCCGGCCAGAACTGCACCTGCCAAGCACGGTTGCCCTCGGCCAGCGGGCCGATCAGCAGCGGTTGCAACTCGGCCCAGGCCTTTTGCGCATGCAGGAAGTCGGCGCGGGCGGTGTCCAGGCTTTCCTTGCCTTGGCAGTAAGCCAGGGCGCTGACGGCCAGTTGGCGGTCGGCTTCAACCCAACGGCTGTACGTCGGCAAAATCACTTGCTTGGCGATAGCCGCCGAGGTCACTGCTTGCGGGTCTTGCGGTGAGCAAGCGCCGAGGGCGAGTGCGGCAAGGCTGGTGAACAACAACTTGGGACGGAACATGTCGAGCTCCCTTCTGTAATTGGGGCAAAGCTTATAAAGAATTTAGGAACACCAGCAACGCAGCGCGCTGCTCGGCATTGAAAGACAACACATGCTGCTGCGCCGCTTGTGCTTCGCCGCCGTGCCACAGCACGGCTTCGAGCAGGTTGCGCGCGCGGCCGTCATGCAAGAACTGGGTGTGGCCACTCACGGTCTGCGTCAGGCCAATGCCCCACAACGGCGGCGTGCGCCAGTCTCGGCCACCGGCCTTGAATTCGCTACGGTTGTCGGTCAATCCGTCGCCCATATCGTGTAACAGCAGGTCGCTGTAGGGGCGGATCACTTGGCTGGCCAGTTCAGGTTCGGAGGCAGAGGCGGCCGTGGTGAACGCGGGTGTGTGGCAACCCTGGCAGCCCGCTTGATAGAACAGATTTTTACCGGCCAGCACTTGCGGCGAGTTGACGTCGCGGCGCACTGGCACCGCCAGGTTGCGCGTGTAGAACAGCACCAGGCGCAGAATGTTGTCGCTGACTTCAGGCTCGCCGTCGGGGCCATTGCCGTTAGGCGCCTGCTTGCAGGCGACTTGAGCATCGGAGCAGTCATCGAACGGTCTCAGGGACGTGGTGAGGCCCATATCACCAGAAAACGCGTGAACATTTTGTTGATTGAGGTTGGGTTGCCCGGCTTTCCAGCCGAAACGCCCCAGCACGGTTTTTTGCTGGGCGTCGTCCCAGACCCAATTGGCGCGGCCGACGATGGCTTCTTTGTCGGCCGTCTTGGGGTCACTGTTGCGCAGGATATCGGCGTCGCTGATGGCTTCCAGCAGGCCCAGGCCGATCATCGGCGGGGCGATGCGCGCGGAGAAGCGTGTATCCGGATGCATCGGGCCGTAGCCAAGCTGGGTGAATTGCAGGGCCGGCTTGCGTAGTTCGACTACCGTGCCGTCCGTGAAGGTAACGTTGACCGGCGTGTAGTCGACCCGCACCTTGCCTTCGGGCGCAACGCCGGGCACGGCCATGTCTTGCAGTTGCCCGCCGTAGACCGGTTCGGGCACTACGCCGATTTGTTCGATCAGCTTGGCATACGCAGGGCTACTTGGAATGGACAGGCGCACCAGCATCGACACCGCATTCGGTGCGTCGGGCAACGGTGGGTGCCCACGGCCGTCTTTTATATGGCAGTTCTGGCAGGCATTCGTATTGAACAACGGGCCCAGGCCATCACGCGCCGTGGTGGTGGACGGCGCGATCACCCATGGGCTGCGAAAGAAGCTGTTGCCCACGCTGAAATCCAGGCGCCGCGTGGCTGATAAGTTGGCCGAAGGCAGGGAAAACGCGTTCTGGTCGCGCTTGTTCACCGTCGCTGCGCCGCCCGCCCGTGATTCACCGGGCTCGGCCTTGGTGAACCTGGGTGCGTCATCGCAGGCCGCCAGGCTCAAGGACAGCAGTACTGCGGACAGGCGAAAAAACGGACGGAACATCGAAAGCCCTAAGCGAATGCGCAAATTATGGGCGCAAAGTCTAACAGGGCAGGGCGCAATGAATAAGAGCAATTATCGTTTAGTGGCATCCCGATTCATTCCCGCTAGAATGACCGCACATTTTTCTCTGGAGGTGGCCAATGCAGGCTCTCGACGCTTTGCTCAACCGTGTTTCCGTGCCGCGCTTGCTGGAACCGGCCCCGACCCAGGAGCAGCGCGACGTGCTGTTCGCCGCCGCCATGCGGGCGCCAGACCACGGGCAGTTGCGCCCTTGGCGTTTCCTGACGGTGGAAGGCGCCGCCCGCGAGCAAATGGGCACGTTGCTGGCTGAGGCGGTGCGCCTGCAAGACGCTGAAGCGCCGCAAGCCGCCATCGACAAAGCCCAGAATGGCCCGCTGCGTGCGCCGTTGGTCGTGGTGGTGATTGCCCACTTGCAGGAACATTTCAAGGTGCCGAAGTCCGAGCAACTGCTGGCTGCGGCCTGCGCTGCCCATGGGATCCTGTTGGCGGCCTACGCCCAGGGGATTGGTGCGGTGTGGCGCACTGGCGAATTGTCCTACTCGGCGCACGTTGCTAAAGGCCTGGGGCTGACGGCGGATGAGGAAGTGATTGGTTTCCTGTATCTGGGTACGCCGCAAAATCCGCCGCGTACTGCGCCGAAAGAGGATGTGGCGGCGTTTGTTCAAGCCTGGCCCGGTCGTTAAGTCGCTGCAAATCTGCTTTATGTGGGAGCTGGCTTGCCTGCGATGGCGGTGGGTCAGTCAACGATGTGTTGCTGATGCACCGCCATCGCGGGCAAGCCCGCTCCCACAGAGGGCGTCTTTGAATTTGGCTCGAATGCAGGGGCGCCACTCAGCGCTATGTCTGAAACATCGGTGTCATAAATCAATTCATGCGCGGTAGGTGAATGCCTAGAGGCAGCGTTATGTGGGGGGTGTAAGCCGTTCCGGGCGTGACCAGATCCACAGGTTGCCCAGGCTCATGCCGGCAATCGCCAGGTAGATCGGCCAGCCGTGGTCGAGTATCGCCAGCATCAGAATCGCGCAGAGCAGCATGCTCACGGTGGCGCTGACCTTGGCCCGCCGCGTGATGATCTTGCCGTTGCGCCAGTTGGACAGGATCGGCCCGAACAGCCGGTGGTTTTCCAGCCAGGCGCTAAGGCGCGGCGAACTTTTGGTGGCGGCCCAGGCGGCCAACAGGATGAATTCGGTGGTGGGCAAACCCGGGATGACGATCGCCACCAATCCGATGCCCAGGCTGACGTAGGCCAGCAGGCCAAAGAGGATCTGCGCGATTTTCGAGGTGGATTGGGGTTTGCGGGTCATGGTGAAGCTTATCTGGTAGGGAAAATGCGAATTATCTGAGCTGGAATGCAATCAAGTGTGGGAGCTGGCTTGCCTGCGATAGCTGTGTGTCAGTCACTGCATCTATACCTGACGCACCGCTATCGCAGGCAAGCCAGCTCCCACATTGATCCGGTTCTACCGGAACATTACGCCAGTTCAGGGGCGCTAGCGTACGCCTGTTCCAGCAAGATGGTGAAGCGTACAAACGCGTCGACCGCGCCTTTTTCCACTGCGGCCTCCTCTTCGGCGCTGAACGCCAAGGCGTCGAGGGTGCGGGTGAAGCGCTTCCAGCCTTCGGCACGACCGCCGGCCGGTTCACCCAAGTGGCGGGCACCGAAGGTTTCGCTCAGGCCCAGGCCCACGGCGCGCTTGATCAGGAACGCAGCGCCCAGCTTGGAACCCTCGGAAACGAACAGCCAGCCGAGGGCTTCGGCCTTGCTCGGGTTCTTCACGGCGCCAGCCACCGGCGCAGGCACTTCGGTGTCCAGGTCGGCCAGGTCCTGCTTGGCGGCGTCGGCACGGCAGCGCTCCGCCAGGTCCGGCACGATCTTGATCAGTTCGGCATCGTTGTAAAGGGCCACCAATTCCGACTGGAACAGATACTGCGCCACCACGAAACGCGCGAAGTTGGCCTGGGTCTCGAACGGCGCGTGGGCTTTGACCAATGCGTCGAGCTTGGTGTGCGGCTCGTTCGTGATCTGGTTCAGGCGCTGGGAGCGCAGGCTTGGACGTTCTGCGGTAGGAGAAGCGGTCATGAATAAGTCCTTGAGAAGGGGAGCGCCTTATTGCTCTTAAAGAGAGCGGTTATCAACTAGACGAACAAGAAGACGCGGCACAGTAAAAAATCCTCACCCCGGCGATGAAATTTCGACGAGGTGAGTGGTGCGGGTCAGATGTCCCAGACCACGTTGATCGCAACGTTGCGACCCGGCTGAGTCAGGCGGTCGAGGTTGGCGGGTGAGGTCACACCGGCCTCGCCGACACCGTCGTAGCTGCGCACGTCATCCCAGTTCCAGTACTTCTTGTCGGTCAGGTTGTAAAGACCACCGTTGAGGGTCACGTCGTGGGTGACCTTATAGAAGGCGGTCAGGTCGACAATGCCGAAGCCTGGGGTCTTGAAGGGGCCAGTGGTGCTGCCGTCAGGCGCATGGAAGGTGGTGCTGTCGACGCGATTCTGTTTTTTCACCAGGGTCCAACTCAGCAGGCCACCGTAGTTGTCCTGGTCGTAGCCCAGGCCGAATACGCCCTTGAGCGGGTTGATGCTGTTGAGCGCCTCGCCATTGTCGTCGTTGCGGCCATAGGTGTAGCCAACCGAACCCTGGGTGTACATGCCTTGCGGTGCGCCAAACGCGTCAAGGTTCAGGCGCCCTTTGGCTTCGATCCCCTTGATGGTGGCGTGCTTGATGTTGTTGGCTTCGAATTGCTGTGAGGTGCTGCCGGCGACGGAGGCGTCCTCGTCGATAAAATCGCGGTATTTGTTGTAGAACACGGCGATATCAAACGAACCGGAGTCGAAGTTGCCACGAATCCCGGTTTCCACGCCCTTGCTGCTTTCCGGCTTGAGGTCCGGGTTGGGCTCGACGGTGTAGCCCTGCTGCAGGTTTTCGAAGCGGCCGTACAAGGCTTTGGCAGACGGTGTGCGGAAGCCTTCAGCGTATTGACCAAACCAGGTGTAGTGATCGGTCAGCGCGTAGGTCAGGCCGAATTTGGGCGTCACACGGTGCCAGGTTTTTTCCTTGTCACTGTGGGCGTAGATCCGCGTCGGGTCGACGGTGTTGAGGAACGCTTCAGTTAACTTGGGCTTGAGTTGGGTGTAGTCATAGCGCACCGCGGGCAGGAAGGTCCACTTGTCCCAAGTGATCTGGTCCTGCGCGAACAGCGAGTAAGTGTTGATAGTCGGGTCCGGGAAGTCGCTGGCTTTTTTCACGCTGTCGCTGGCCATCGGGCTGGGTGCGCCGATGGCCGTGCAACCGCTGCCGACCGCCAGGCAGGTGGCGGCGCCTTCGCGGGAGCCGGTGACTTTCTGTTGTTTGAGGGTGGTGCCATAGGTCAGTTGGTGATCGGTTTCACCCAGGCTGAAGGTCTTATCCAGCTGTGCGTCGAACACCCACTGTTTTTCTTCATAAAGGGTTTCGCGGGTGCGCAATACACGCCGTGATGGCTGGTAGATCTCGGCGGTGGTCTGGTCGGTCTTGGCGATCTGGTAGTTGAGGCTGGTCTTGATGTGATCGGCAATCGGCGATTCGAGGGCGAAGCGGTTTTCGATACCGAAACGTTCACGGGTGATGGTGTCGTTGCCCGACCGCGCCCGGTAGAAGTTGAAGCCGCGCCCGCCTGTGAACGGGCCGCCCACGGCATTCTTGAGGTTGACGTCGCGATCGTCCTTGAACTTCTCGTAAGTCAGGCCCAGTCGGTTGTCATCGCCATAATTCCAACCCAGCTTGGCCAGCACGTTAGTGGTGCGCGCATCCTCGGGGTTGGCACCGGTACGCGCCAGGCCCGTGGCGTTGTTGCCGTCGTAGGATTCCATTTCGTGACCATTACGCTGGCTCAGGTGCAGCAAGCCGTCGAAGTCCTGTACGCGCCCGGCGACGGTGGCGGAGGTCAACCAGCTTTCGTCGGCGGAGCTGTAGCCGGTCTTCAGGCGGGCGCCGACGTCCTGGCCGGGCTTGATGATGTCATCCGGGTCGAGGGTGAAATAGCTGACGGCGCCACCAATGGCGCTGCTGCCATACAGGGCCGAGGCCGGGCCGCGCAGGATTTCCACGCGCTTGACGATTTCCGGGTCCACGTAATTGCGGCGGGTCTTCGCGTAAGGGCCGTTGAAGAAATTGTCCGGCACTTCCACGCCATCCACCTGGGTGAGGATGCGGTCGCCGTCAATGCCACGAATGTTGTAGCCCGAGTTGCTCGCCCGGCCGCCGGCGCCGCCCACTGAGACGTTGGGCTCGTAACGCACCAGCTCGCGAAGTGTGTTCACGTTCTGGCGGTCCAGCTCCTCACGTTCATACACGCTGACGCTGCTCGGCACGCTATTTACATCCTGCTCGTTACGGGTGGCGCTGATAGTCACCTGCTGCAGGTTGAGGGTGCTTCCCGCTGCGCGCTTTTCCAGGACGATGTTGTTGTTGCCCAGTTTGCGGTAGCTCAAGTTGGTCCCCACCAACAGCCGATCCAGGGCTTTTTCCGGCGACAACGGGCCGCGTGCGCCAGGGGACGATACGCCCTGGCCGAGTTCCGCTGGCAGGCCGACTTGCCAACCGGTTACGGCGGTAAAGGCGTTGAGTGCCGAGACCAGCGGCTGCTGCTCGATGCTGAAGGTGTAGTTGCCATGGCTGCGCGGCGCAGGTTCGGCAGCAGCGGCCGTCATCACTGGCGCAGCGGCCAGTAGGATAGCCGCTGTCAGCAAGGACAGGACGGGCGAGGAGGACCGGCGGTTGAAACAAGAGGACATCGAGAGCGCTCCGGGATACGAATCTTATAGTTGCGAACTGAGACAAATAAGAATCAGTTGCATTGGCTAAGACGAGACGTACCACCGCCAGCTATCGAGTAAAAATAATTCTCATTTAGTTCAAGATCACCAGCGCCGGGTATTCCGACAGCTTGGCCGAGGTGATGTGAGCCAGTGAACGCACGACGTCCAGGGGCTGGTCGAGGCGGTAATTGCCGGTGACGGCGACGCTGGCGAGCCGGTCGTTGGTGTTGACGATCCAGCCGGGGTAATAGCGGCGCAGTTCGGCGAGCACTTCGCTCATCGGACAGTTTTCGAAGATCAGCCGGCCTTGTACCCAGGCCAGGTCTTTGTTGGCGTCCAGCTTGGCAGGCTGGCCGAAGCCGTTGGGCCCGATGCGGATACTTTCACCGGCGCTCAGGCGCACGCGGGCATCGTCGAAGGTATTGCTCAGGTCGACATCGCCGCGCTGCACTTGCACTTGGGCTTCACCGTTGAGGTAGCGCACGGCGAAAGTGGTGTCGCGTACGCTGGCACGTACGGGGCCGGCGTCGATTTCCAGGGGCAGGCCATGACTGGGCACGACGTCGAAAAACGCCTCGCCCTGATACAGGCGGGCGATGCGCTGGTGGTCCTTGATGCTGCTGGAAAACGCCGAGTTGGTGTTGAGCAACACCTTCGAACCGTCGTCCAATTGCAGGCGCTGGCGTTCGCCCACCACGGTGAGGTGGTCAGCTTGCAGACGTACCGGCAGGTCGCTGAAGCTGAACAGGCCGATCAACAGCACGGCGGCGGTGGCCAACGGTTTCCAATGCGGTTTGACCCGGCGCCAGGCGCTGGGCTTGCGTGGCACGGCCAGGGCAACGGCGGCGCTGTGTACCGGCGCGCCACCCCAGGCTGCCTGGGCCTTGCCGAAGGCGCGGACGTGAGCCGGGTCACGCGTCAGCCAGGCTTCAAATTCGGCCTGCTGCCCGGGCTGCGGGCACTGCAAGGCGATCAGCCAGTCGAGGGCTTGGTCCATAGCCGTGTCTTGCAACACCTCATGAGCCAGCTCATGGGGCCGCAGTTTATTCGGGTCCGTCACGGTGTTCCTCGGGTCTTCGCCACGTTCTATTCAACTTTCGTACAGCCTGTGCCTACGCTTCTGTCGGGTGAAGCTTAAGGCCGATCCAGCCGTTCAGCCACACCTACACAGATGGCCATGATCAATTTCAGTTCCTTTTGCACGGTGCTCAAGGACACGTGCAACTGATCAGCAATCTGCTGGTAGCTGCAACCATGCAGGCGGCTGAGGATGAAAATCTGCTGCTGACGGGCGCTCAACTGGCCCAGGCTGACGCTCAGGGCCTCAAGCATTTGCTCGGCCTGGGTGGCGTCCTCGGGTGTACTGATAGGGGCGGCGACGCTTTGCAGAACGTCCAGCGGGACATCTTCCTGCAACGTGCGGGCCTGGATCCGACGCGCGCGCAGGTGATCCAGCGCCAGGTTGCGCGCCGTCTGATAGACAAAAGGTTCAAGGTGATCGATCGGCCGCTCGCTCAGGGCCCGGGTGACGCGCAGGTAGGTTTCCTGCAACAGGTCCTCGGCGGTGCTGTGATTATTCACCATCCGCTGCAAGGTGCGAAGCAGAATCACCCGTTGGGTGAGAAAGACATGGTTGAAGCGAGATTGGCTCACAGTGATACCAGACCGATATGCAGTTAATGATAATGCTTATCATCAACTCAAATGGCAAGGGGCACTTTGAGCGGTTTTGCACAGGACAAGTGTGGGAGCGAGCAAGCCCGCTCCCACACAAGCCCACTCCCACTGGATTACTCGGCGTTGCACAGCGCCAGGCAGTTATCCAGCATACGGTTGGAGAAGCCCCACTCGTTGTCGTACCACGCCAGCACTTTCAGCAACTTGCCACTGACCTTGGTGTGATTGGCATCGAAGATCGACGACAGCGGGTTGTGGTTGAAGTCACTGGAAACCAGCGGCAGGGTGTTGTAGCCGAGGATCTTCGAGTGCTGGCTGGCTTCTTTGAGCAGCGCGTTGACCTGTTCGGCAGTGGCTTCTTTCTTCAGCTGTACGGTGAGGTCCACCAGCGACACGTTGATCACCGGCACCCGCACGGCCATGCCGGTCAGTTTGCCCGCCAGTTCCGGCAGCACCAGGCCGACCGCTTCAGCCGCGCCGGTCTTGCTCGGTATCATGTTCTGGGTGGCCGAACGCGCGCGGTACGGGTCGGTGTGGTAGACGTCGGTGAGGTTCTGGTCGTTGGTGTAGGCGTGAATCGTGGTCATCAGGCCGCTTTCGATACCCAGCTCGCGGTGCAGCACTTGGGCCACAGGCGCCAGGCAGTTGGTGGTGCACGAGGCGTTGGAGATGATCTGGTGGGATTGACGCAAAATGTCGTGGTTCACGCCGTAGACCACAGTGGCGTCCGCGCCCTTGGCCGGTGCAGAGATGATCACCTTGCGCGCGCCAGCAGTAATATGGGCGGCAGCCTTGTCACGGTCAGTGAACAGACCGGTGCATTCGAACACCACGTCGATCTTGTGTGCAGCCCATGGCAGGTCGGCCGGGTTGCGAATGGCACTGACGGCAATCCGGTCACCATTGACGGTCAGGCTTTCCTGATCGTGTGCGACCTCTGCTTCGAAAGTGCCATGCACGGTGTCGTATTTGAGCAGGTGGGCGTTGATCGAACTGTCGCCCAGATCATTGATGGCGACGATCTGCAAATCCTGGCGGTAGCCTTGGGTATACAGTGCGCGCAGGACATTACGGCCGATACGGCCAAAACCATTGATTGCGATACGAAGAGTCATTGGAGAGTGCCTGTCGTCGATTTGTTGTAAGAATTACAAGATTATTCGCATAAAAATAGAAAACAAGCCTTTTTAGTGGCAATATTTTGTTCAATCTACAACGAGTGACCTGAATCAACTGGTCCGATGATCCAAATGCCTACCTGCCATCCCATGCGCTGCGGGCGTTTGATCAACCCAGGAACGAGGGTCGCCACATCCGTTAGCCTGGAGTTCTACACATGCATCCCCGCGTTCTTGAGGTCACCGAACGGCTTATCGCCCGCAGCCGCGTCACTCGCGAGGCTTACCTTGCGCTCATTCGCGGTGCAGCCATCGACGGTCCGATGCGCGGTAAGCTGCAATGCGCCAACTTCGCCCACGGCGTGGCCGGTTGCGGCACTGAAGATAAAAATAGCCTGCGTATGATGAATGCCGCCAACGTGGCAATTGTTTCGTCATATAACGACATGCTCTCGGCGCATCAGCCGTACGAACACTTCCCGGAACAGATCAAGAAAGCCCTGCGCGAAGTCGGTTCGGTCGGCCAGTTCGCCGGTGGCACCCCCGCCATGTGCGACGGCGTGACTCAAGGCGAGCCCGGTATGGAGCTGAGCCTGCTCAGCCGTGAAGTGATTGCCATGTCCACGGCGGTAGCGCTGTCCCACAACATGTTTGACGCGGCGCTGATGCTCGGCATCTGCGACAAGATCGTCCCCGGCCTCATGATGGGCGCACTGCGCTACGGCCACCTGCCGATGATCTTCGTCCCGGGCGGCCCGATGCCGTCGGGCATCTCCAACAAACAGAAAGCCGATGTGCGCCAGCGCTATGCCGAAGGCAAGGCGACCCGCGAAGAGCTGCTGGAATCGGAGATGAAGTCCTACCACAGCCCTGGCACCTGCACCTTCTACGGCACTGCCAACACCAACCAATTGCTGATGGAAGTGATGGGCCTGCACTTGCCGGGCGCCTCGTTCGTCAACCCGTACACGCCGCTGCGTGACGCCCTGACCCGCGAAGCCGCGCACCAGGTCACGCGCCTGACCAAGGCCAACGGCAGCTTCACGCCGATCGGCGAGATCGTCGACGAGAAGTCCATCGTCAACTCCATCGTCGCCCTCAACGCCACCGGCGGTTCCACCAACCACACGCTGCACATGCCGGCTATCGCCATGTCGGCGGGCATTATTCTCACCTGGCAGGACATGGCCGACCTCTCCGAGGTGGTGCCGACCCTGTCCCACGTGTATCCGAACGGCAAGGCGGACATCAACCACTTCCAGGCGGCGGGCGGCATGTCGTTCCTGATCCGTGAACTGCTTGAAGCCGGCCTGCTCCATGAAGACGTCAACACCGTGGCTGGCAAGGGCCTGAGCCGTTATATCCAGGAACCGTTCCTGGTGGATGGCGAGCTGGTCTGGCGCGACGGTCCGATCGAAAGCCTCGACGAAACCATCCTGCGCCCCGTGGCCCGTGCATTCTCGCCGGAAGGTGGTTTGCGTGTGATGGAAGGCAACCTCGGCCGCGGTGTGATGAAAGTCTCTGCTGTAGCCCCAGAGCACCAGATCGTCGAAGCGCCGGCGGTGGTGTTCCAGGATCAGCAGGACCTGGCCGATGCGTTCAAGGCCGGTCAGTTGGAAAAAGATTTCGTCGCGGTAATGCGCTTCCAGGGGCCGCGCTCCAACGGCATGCCCGAGCTGCACAAGATGACGCCGTTCCTGGGTGTACTGCAGGACCGTGGTTTCAAGGTGGCATTGGTGACAGACGGGCGTATGTCCGGCGCGTCGGGTAAGATTCCCGCCGCGATTCACGTCAACCCCGAAGCCCAAAGCGGCGGGCCGCTGGCGCGGGTGCGCGATGGCGATATCATTCGTGTGGATGGCGTTACCGGCACCTTGGAGCTTAAGGTGGACGCCGAAGCATTTGCAGCGCGCACGCCTGCCACGGGCCTTCTGGGCAATAACGTGGGGGCCGGTCGTGAGCTGTTTGCATTTATGCGCTTGGCCGCAAGCTCCGCAGAGCAGGGCGCCAGCGCCTTTACCTCTGCCCTGGAGACGCTTAAGTGAAGCTAGCGCTGGTCGGTGATATCGGTGGAACCAACGCGCGTTTCGCGTTGTGGCGGGACCAGGCGTTGCATTCGATCCGCGTGCATGCCACGGCGGATCATTCCAGCCCCGAAGAGGCGATCAAGGTTTATCTCAAGGAAGAAGGCCTGGAAATCGGTGACATCGGTGCGGTGTGCCTGTCGGTGGCCGGGCCGGTCAGTGGGGATGAATTTAAATTCACCAACAATCACTGGCGCCTGAGCAAGACCGCTTTCTGTAAAGCCTTGCAGGTGGATGAGCTGCTACTGGTCAACGACTTCTCGGCCATGGCCTTGGGCATGACGCGCTTGCAGCCCGACGAGTTTCGTGTGGTCTGCGAAGGCACGCCGGAGCCGTTGCGCCCGGCGGTGGTGATTGGTCCTGGCACCGGCCTGGGTGTTGGCACATTGCTGGATTTGGGCGGCGGGCGTTTCGCCGCATTGCCGGGCGAGGGCGGCCATGTCGACCTGCCTTTGAGCAGCCCGCGGGAAACCCAGTTGTGGCAGCACATCTACAACGAGATCGGCCACGTCAGCGCCGAAACCGCCTTGAGCGGAGGCGGCTTGCCGCGCCTGTATCGAGCGATTTGTGCAGTGGACGGGCACCCTCCGGTGCTGGACACGCCCGAAGCCATCACGGCGGCAGGCCTGGCCGGCGACCCGGTGGCGATGGACGTGTTAGACCAGTTCAGCATCTGGCTGGGCCGAGTAGCCGGCAACAACGTGCTGACCACCGGCGGGCGAGGTGGCGTGTACATCGTGGGCGGCGTGATACCGAGGTTTGCCGACTTCTTTATCAGCAGCGGTTTCGCCAAGAGCTTCGCGGACAAAGGCTGCATGAGCGACTACTTCAAGGGCATTCCGGTGTGGTTGGTGACAGCCCCGTATTCTGGATTGACCGGGGCTGGCGTGGCTTTGGAGCAGGCGTTTGCGTAGGCCGTGATGGCCCCATTGCGAGCAAGTCGAAGGGGCCCTTGAGAGCAACAAATGACTTAAGCTTGGCCATAACAACAAGGAGGACCCCGTGAGCGTAATCAGTAAATCCATTCTCCTCGTCGACGACGACCAGGAAATCCGCGAGTTGCTGCAGACCTACCTCAGTCGCGCCGGTTTCCAGGTGCGTGGCGTGCCGGATGGCGCGGGGTTCCGCCAGGCGATGAACGAGGCGCCGTGCGACCTGGTCATCCTTGATGTGATGTTGCCGGACGAAGACGGTTTCAGCCTCTGCCGCTGGATCCGCCAGCACCCGCGCCAGGCGCAGGTGCCGATCATCATGCTCACTGCCAGCTCTGACGAAGCCGACCGCGTGATCGGCCTGGAGCTGGGAGCCGATGACTACATCGGCAAACCCTTCAGCCCCCGTGAGCTGCAGGCGCGGATCAAAGCGCTATTGCGCCGTTGCCAGTTTGGCCAGGAACGCAGCGTAGGCGGGGATGTGCTGGTGTTTGATGAGTGGCGCCTGGACATGATCAGCCACCGGCTGTTTCATGTGGATGGCGAAGAAGTGATCCTCTCCGGTGCCGACTTTGCCCTGCTCAAATTGTTTCTCGACCACCCCCAACAGATCCTCGACCGTGACACCATCGGCAACGCCACCCGTGGTCGCGACTTGATGCCGCTGGACCGTATCGTCGACATGGCTGTCAGCCGCCTGCGCCAACGCCTGCGCGATACCGAAAAACCCCCGAGGCTGATCCGCACCGTGCGCGGCAGCGGTTATCAACTGGCAGCCAGCGTGGTTGCCGGCAATGCCCACTGAACATGTGACCGAGCGCCGCCGCCGTTTCCCTGTGCCACGCTCGCTGCTGGGGCGCATGCTGCTACTGACGCTGCTGGCAGTGTTGTTTGCCCAGGCGCTGTCCAGCGTGATCTGGGTGTCGCAGTTGCGCGCCACCCAGCTCGAGGGCCTGGTCACCAGTGCCCGCAGCCTGGCGCATTCGATGACCGCCAGCGTGAGCTACTTCCGTTCGTTGCCGGTGGCGTACCGCCCGTTGGTCCTGGATCAATTGCGCAGCATGGGCGGCACCCGTTTCGTGGTCACCCTCAACGACCGACCGCTGGACATGGAGGTCTTGCCGCAGACCCCGCGCAAGCAGGCCGTGCTGGTGGCCGTGGATGAAGTGCTGCGCCAGACCCTCGGTGCCGACGTGCACATCTCGGTGGAGTTCGTCAGCACCGAAGACCTGCGCATCTTCAACGCCGGCCTGAAACTCGACGAATTGCCGCGCTCCTGGGCGCATTACGCGTTGACCCTGGAACCGGTGAATCCGCCCGTGTTGGTGACCCAGATCCAACTCGCCCCGGGCGAATGGCTGTACATCGCTTCGCTGCTGCCCGAGCCCTACACCAGTCTTGAAGAACAAGGCCTGCCGTCCCAGCAAGTGTGGTTTATCGTGCTGACCAGCGGTTTCCTGCTGCTGTTTATCGGCTTGTTGGTGCACTGGCAGAGTCGGCCCCTCAAACGCCTGGCGAGGGCGGCGCGGGATATGTCCTTGGGGGCTGACGTAGAGCCGGTAGCCGAAGGCGGCGGCAGCGAAGTGGTGGAAGTGGGCCGTGCGTTCAACGCGATGCGCGAACGTATCAGCCGCTACCTGACCGAGCGCAGCCAGTTGTTCAGCGCCATTTCCCATGATTTGCGCACACCGATTACCCGTCTGCGCCTGCGCGTGGAACTGCTTGAGGACGAAAACCTGCAAACCAAATTCGGCCGAGATCTTGATGAATTAGAGTTGCTGGTGAAAGGCGCGCTGCAATGCGTGAAAGACACCGATATTCATGAAAATATCGAGCCGGTGGACCTGAACCACGTGCTCGACTGCCTGGTGGAACCGTACCTGGCGCCGAACGGCAATGGGCGCGTCACCCAGCATGGCCGTGCACTGACCCCTTATCCCGGCAAGCCGCTGGCGCTCAAACGTTGCATCGGCAACCTGATCGACAACGCGTTGAAATACGGGCAGAACGCGCATTTGCACATCGAGGATGATGGCTCGGAGTTCGTTCTGCACGTGGATGACGAGGGGCCTGGGGTTCCGGAGCAGCGGCTGGAGCAAGTGTTTGAACCGCACTTTCGTCTGGCCGGGCACCAGCAGGGTTACGGCTTGGGATTAGGGATTGCGCGCAATATTGCCCACAGCCATGGCGGTGAAGTCAGTTTGCAGAACCTGCGTGAGGGCGGGTTGCGCGTGACTCTTCAACTGCCTCGCGGCCTCGACTGAATAAACGCGGATCCCACACGTTGATCTCCATCCGGTCAGATGCTTTGGCGCAATCTAGCCAAATCCCTCAATGGCGGCGCCCCAAACAACCGGCTGTATTCGCGGCTGAACTGTGACGCGCTCTCATACCCCACGCGATATCCCGCCGCCGACGCCTCGAGCCCCTCGGCAATCATCAACCGCCGCGCTTCCTGCAAGCGCAACTGTTTCTGGTATTGCAACGGGCTCATGGCTGTAATTGCCTTGAAGCGGTGGTGCAGGGTCGAGACGCTCAGGTTCACTTCCCTGGCCAAGTCGTCGATGCGCAGCGGTTGCTCGTAGTTGCTGTTCAACCACTTGATCGCCTGGCTCACTCGGTGGCTCTGGCTGTTGGCCACGGCAATTTCATACAGCCGATAGCCCTGCGGACCCCGTAACAGGCGATAAAGAATTTCCCGATTGATCAGCGGCGCAAGCATGGCGATGTCTTTGGGCGTATCCAGCAACCGCGCCAGGCGCAGCACCGCGTCGAGTAACTGGTTGTCGATGCGGTCGACGTACATGCCGCGGGAGGTCGGGCGCGACGGCACACCCATCGGGCCGGCTTCCGCGATCAGCGCAGTGAGTTGGGCCGGGTCGATGTTGATCCTGATCGACAGGTTGGGGTCTTGCGGCGTGGCCTCCATGATCCGGCCAGCCACCGGCATCGCTACCGAGAACACCAGGTAATTGAGCGGGTCGTAGGCGAACACTTCATCCGCGAGGCGTACTTCCTTGCTGCCGCTGGCCAGAATGCACAGGGCCGGCTCCACCAGTACCGGCATGAAGTCGCGCGGTGCATTGTGGCGGTTCAGGTACAGCGAGGTGATTGCCGTACCGTATGAGCCGTCTTCCCAGGTATGCCGCTGCACAATGCTCGCCAGTTCGGCGCGCTGCTTTTCCATCTCGGCATCGAGGGGGAGGGATCGGGGTTCGGGCGACGGCATGGGGCATCCTCTACAGGCTACTTCAATGGGATCAGCTTAGCGGCGGCTGTGCAAACAGTGTTACGTCGATTCTGCACAATCCTTGCCTGATCCTGCGACACACCGTGAATCAGGCAATCGTGGGGACTGTCATCTCCCTGAAACAAGGCGGTTGCCCTTGGAATAAATGCCGGGGCCAAACGTCCTATCTGCGCTTCTCGCAGGATTGTGCAATAAGCCAGCAGGAATCGACTAACCGCGCCCGCACCTGCGCCGTTATCGTTGATCCTGTGGCAACACGCCCCCACAGTGCTTGCCGAGCATCACTTCTCAACGGGAGAGTCGAACATGTCCACCCCCATTCCCGCGAGCCATATGGCCTTTATCCGCGCCCGCACCGGGTGCAGCACCGAACTCGGTGCACGCTTGAGCAGTTTGATCGAACCGGGCCGCCAGGCTCAGGGTTGCCTGCAATTCTCGTTGCAGCGTTCCCAGGTCGACCCCGATGTCTGGCTGGTCTCGGGCTTTTGGAGCAGCGAGCAGGCGATGAGCGCCTACTTCAATTCTCCGGCCCTGATGATTTTTACCGAGCTGTTGAACGACAGGGTGGTTCGCAGCATGGACTTCCAGACCTTTACCGATGCCTCAGCCGCCAATGCCTATGGCGAGTACCTGCAACTCGCCGGTTAGGGTTTAGAATGGCCGACTTTCCATTGGCCAGGACCTGCAACATGGCACGTAAACAATTTGCTCACCACGAAGCCGTTTCCGCCGTCGTACCCGGAGAAGGTGGCTACAGCGCCGCCGTTGCCGTCAAGGCACTCGATGGCATGGGCGCACCTCGGTTTCACAAGATCCTTGATGGACAGACGTTCAAGACGGCTTCCGATGCTGATGATGCGGCCACTGTGCAATTGGAGCGATTGGTCGATGTCGATGAAGACGGTCAGCTGAGTTGGGCAACTGCCGAAAACTAGAGCGCGCTGCCGCTCCCACATTTAGACCGCAGGCCAATCAGGGTTTTGTGGCACCAGGGCGATACATCTTGAACAGCGCCTCCGGCCCTAGCTGGAAGTAATCTGCCGGCCCGCCGCCACGCAAAATCGGCTCGGCGGCGGCGGTGTCATAGATGCCATCCTTGAGCAGCCACTTGGCGATATGCACCGCGACCACCTCGCCCAGCACCAGCCAGCTCGGCACCAGCGCCTTGTCGGCACGTTGCAGTTGGATGATTTGCGTCACCTTGCACTCGAACGACACCGGGCTCTCGCCCACCCGTGGTACGCCAACGATCTTCGAAGCTACCGGCGTCAATCCGGACAACTCGAATTCGTTTACCTCTGGCGATACGGCGGCGCAGCTCTGGTTCATCTGCTCGGCCAACGGGCGGGTCGCCAGGTTCCACACAAACTCGCCGGTCTGCTCGATGTTGTTCAGGCTGTCTTTGCGTCCGACGCTGGAAAACCCAATGATCGGCGGAATGTAGTTGAACGCATTGAAGAAGCTGTAGGGCGCCAGGTTCAGGCGGCCTGCGCTGTCGTGCGACGAGATCCAGCCGATTGGCCGTGGACCAACGATGGCATTGAATGGGTCATGGGGCAGGCCGTGGCCGATGGCGGGTTCGTAGAAATGGATATCGTCAGACATGAGCCGGGGTTCCTGCTACGCAATTCTGGGAGGCAGTCATAGTGCAGCCCGTGGCAGCGAATTTCCATCAAGCCATGGAATTTTCATTCATCGCCCACCTATTTTTCACAGCGGCCCGTTCAGTCTGCGCTCAAGGTCGACATCCCTATAAGTCGGCCATCGAAAGACTGAGCTTCGGAGCCTTCTACTTATGAATAAACTTCCTCAGATCACCCTGGCGTTCTGGGTCATGAAAATCTGCGCAACCACCTTGGGCGAAACCGCCGGGGACTTGTTGTCGATGACCCTAAATGTCGGTTACGCGATCAGTTCGATGATTTTGATCAGCGTGTTCCTGGTCACCCTGGTGACGCAACTCTGGTCCAAAACCTACAACCCGGTGCTGTATTGGATCGTGATTTTGTCCACCAGTACTGCGGGTACCACGATGTCCGACTTCATGGACCGTACCCTGGGGCTGGGTTACGCCACGGGGTCGATGATCCTGATCGTGATCCTGATGATCATCTTTGCGTTGTGGCACCTCAGCGGTGACTCGCTGAACGTGAACAAGGTGCAGACCTTCCGGGGTGAGTTGTTCTATTGGATGGCGATCCTGTTCTCCAACACCCTGGGCACCGCATTGGGCGACTTCCTGGCGGATGATTCGGGTCTCGGCTTCGCCGGTGGTGCCTTGTTGATTGGCTCGACCATCGCTGCGGTGGTGGCGCTCAAGTACTTCACCCAAATCTCGTCGGTGTTGTTGTTCTGGGTGGCGTTCGTCTTGACCCGGCCGTTTGGTGCAACCCTGGGCGACTTCCTGACCAAGCCCCATGAAAAGGGCGGGCTGGATTTCGGCACCATTGGATCATCGGCGGTATTGGCGGCGGTGTTGGTGGTGATGATTGCCGGGGCGTCGTATGCGCAGCGGCGGTATGGGCGCAACGAGGTGGCGGAACTGTCCTGATTAACTCAGCGATATAAAACCAATGTGGGAGGGGGCTTGCCCCCCTCCCACATGTTTAGTCGGTGGTAATCCGCGAATGCTTGCGCGTGTCTCTCATGGTCAAGTAGACCACCAGCGACACTGCAATACACGCCGTCACATACCAGTAGTAACCGGTTTCCATGCCGATGCTCTTGAACCACAGTGCAATGTATTCAGCGGTACCGCCGAAGATCGACACGGTCAGTGCATAGGGCAGGCCCACACCCAGTGCGCGGATTTCAGTCGGGAACAGCTCGGCCTTCACCACGGCGTTGATCGAGGTGTAACCGCTGACGATGATCAGTGCTGCCATGATCAGGAAGAACGCGCCCCACCAGCTCTGGATGGTGTGCAGGGTGGTGAGGATCGGCACGGTGAACAGGGTGCCGAGGATACCGAAGGCGATCAGGATTGGCCGACGGCCGACTTTATCCGACAGCCCGCCGACGATCGGTTGCAGGCACATGAACAGAAACAGCGTCGCCGCCGAGATGGTGGTGGAGTCGGAAATGCTCATGCCGACGGTGTTCACCAGGTATTTCTGCATGTAGGTGGTGTAGGTGTAGAAGGCCAGGGTGCCGCCCATGGTCAGGCCGACCACGGTCATCAGTTCCTTGGGGTGTCGCATCAAGGTGCGCATCGCGCTTTCCTTGGCTTTTTCCTTCTTGGTGAACGACTCGGTTTCTTCCATGCCGCGACGCAGGTACAGCGCGACGACTGCACACAGGGCGCCGATGGCGAACGGGATACGCCAGCCCCACGCGTACAACTGCTCGGTGGTCAGCACTTGCTGCAGCACGATCAGTACCGCCAGGGCGATGAGCTGGCCCGAGATCAGGGTTACGTACTGGAAGCTGGAGTAGAAACCACGACGTTCCTTGGTCGCCATCTCGCTGAGGTAAGTGGCGGAGGTACCGTATTCGCCCCCGACCGACAGCCCCTGCAGCAAGCGGGCAAACACCAGCAGGATCGGCGCACCGATACCAATCATTTCATAACCCGGGCTCAGGGCAATCAGCAGCGAGCCGAAGCACATCAAGTAGACCGAGGCCATCAGGGCCTTTTTACGCCCGACTTTGTCGGCGTACAGGCCCATCAGCCAGCCACCGATCGGGCGCATCAGGAAGCCGACGGCGAAGATCGCGGCGGTGTTGAGCAGTTGGGCGGTGGTGTCGCCTTTCGGGAAGAAGGCTTTGGCGAAGTACAGCGAGAAAGCGGCGTAGACGTACCAGTCGTACCACTCGACCATGTTGCCGACCGATCCGCTGAAAATCGATTTGATCCGGCTGGAAGTGGTGCGTGCTTTTGCCGGCGCAGCCGCCGACCCCAGAGGCAGGGAGTTGGAGTTATCCATTGAAGGATCCTTCATCTAATTGTTTTTGTGGAGCGTGCTTGAGCACTGCCTGGCTTGGGCTATAGCACGAGCTGTGCCAGGTAGATGAAGGCCCGGAATAGAAGGGTTACAGGGTTTTTTTGAGCGGAAAGTCGCTGATAATTTGCAGGTGATGAGCGGAAATCCGCTTATGGACACCGGCGTCATCGCAGGCCAGCTCCCATATTTTGAATGGTGAACACCGTCAACTGTGGGCGCTGGCCTGCCAGCGATGGCGATCAGAAGGTCGCTAGAGAAACATCTCTCGCACCAACCCATGCCGCTGCATCTTCTCATTCAAGGTTCGCCGGGGCAGTTGCAGCTCGGCCAGCACGGCCTTGATATCGCCCTTGTGCCGCGTCAGCGCAGCCTTCAGGCAATGTGCTTCAAACGCCTCCTGCTGCGCCGCCAACGATTGTCCGGCCTCGACGCCTTCCGGTTCCGGCTCGCCAAGGCCCAGTACCTGGCGCTCGGCAACGTTGGCCAATTCACGCACATTGCCCGGCCAGTCATGGCTGAGCAGGCGCCCCAGTTGCGCACCGCTCAGCGGTTCAACGCGGCGGCCCAGGCGTTCGGCGGCACTCTGTGCAAAGTGGTCGAACAGCAACGGGATATCTTCACGGCGCTCACGCAAGGGCGGTAGGCGCAATTGCGCGACGTTCAATCGGTAGGCCAAGTCTTCGCGAAAGCGCCCGGCGCGGGCCTCTTCCAGCAGGTCCGGCTTGGTGGCGGCGATGATGCGCAGATCCACGTGGATACTTTGGTTGGAGCCCAGTCGCTCGAGCTTCTGTTCCTGCAATACGCGCAGCAGTTTCACCTGCTGGGCCAGCGGCATGCTTTCGATTTCATCGAGGAACAGCGTGCCGCCGTGGGCGTATTCCAGTTTGCCGATGCGCTTGCCCTGGGCGCCGGTGAATGCGCCGCTTTCGTGGCCGAACAACTCGGCCTCGAACAACTGCTCGGGGATCGCCGCGCAGTTGAGTGCCACAAAGGGTTTTTTCGCCCGGGGGCCGAAGTCATGCAGGCAACGGGCAACCCGCTCCTTGCCACTGCCGGTCTCGCCACGGATCAGCACATTGACCGGCAGGCTCGCCAAATCCAGCACCTGGCGGCGTAGGGTTTGCAAACCTCTAGACACGCCTAAAAGGGTCGACTCCAACTGTGCGCGATGATCGGCCTGTTGATGCAGGCGACGGTTTTCCAGGATCAATCCACGCTTGTCCAAGGCGCGGCGCAGGCTGTTGAGCAGGGCGTCGGGGCTGAAGGGTTTTTCCAGGAAGTCGTAGGCACCGTCGCGCATGGCGTCGACGGCCATCGGCACATCGCCGTGGCCGGTCAGCAATATCACCGGCAAATCCGCATCACGGCGCTGCACTTCGGCCAACAGTTCCAGGCCGCTGAGCCCCGGCATACGTACGTCGCTCAGGATCACCCCGGGAAAGTCCTTGGGCAGTTTCGCCAGGCATTCCTCGGCGCGGCTGAACAACTGCACCTCAAACCCAGACAGGCTCAACCACTGCTCGACCGCCTTACGGATACTGGCTTCGTCGTCGACCACAATCACCGCGTTCAACATAGGTCGGGCGTCTCCAGCGCGATAGGCAGGGTCAGGGTGAAAGCCGCGCCGTCGCCACGGTTGGCGGCGATCAGGCGGCCGCCCAGTTCGTGCACGATAGCGTAGGACACTGCCAGCCCCAGGCCGAGCCCGTCACCCACTGGCTTGGTGGTGAAGAACGGGTCGAACACGTTGTTCAGGTGTTCTTCGGCAATCCCGCCGCCGCTGTCGCTGACGGTGAGTTGCCACAGTTGTTCATCGGCGTGCAGGCGGATTTCCAGGCGTTTACGTGGCTTGTCGGCCATGGCGTCGAGCGCGTTGCGCAGCAGGTTGATCAGTACCTGTTCCAGGCGGATTGCATCGCCACGGACCCAGGCGGGGCGTGTCAGGTCCAGCACGACGCCGATGGCTTCATCGCGCAAGCGTGCGTCGAGCAGGTGCAAGGACTGATCGACCACGCTGGCCAAGTCCAGTCGTTCACGCAGGCCGCTCGGGCTTTTGCGCGCGAAGGTCTTGAGGTGGCCGGTGAGCGCGGCCATGCGCGTGAGCATGTCGTCCAGCGGCGTGAGCGCCTTGTAGGCGTCGTCGACGCGGCCGTGATCCAGCAGCAGGCGCAAGGTGGCCAACTGCATGCGCTGGGCGGTCAGCGGCTGATTGATTTCATGGGCGAGGGCGGCGGACATTTGCCCCAGTGCCGCCAATTTGGCCGACTGCACCAGGCCATCCTGGGCAGTGCGTAGCGCCTGGGTGCGTTCTTCCACCAGTTGCTCAAGCTCTTCGCGGCTGCGCTGGCGCAGGCGGGCCAGGCGCCAGCGCTGGGTCAGGAACAGCACCAGGAACACCAGCGCCAGCCAGGAACCGGCGGCGGCGAGGCCAGCGTTGCGCTGGTCCTCAAAAGCGAACTGCGGTTTACGCAGCAGGTGCAGGGTCCAGCCTTCGGCCTTCAGCGGCAGGGATTCCCAGATGTAATTGGCGTTACCGTCCGGACCATTGACGCGCATCAAATGGCTGTTTTCGTCAAAGCGTTGCAGCGTCTGGGTGTCCAACGGCTGCAGGTGTTTTTTGTCGTATTGGCGGGTGGCCTTGAGTTCGGCGAGATCGCTGGCCGACAGCGGCCGCAGGTTGCGATAACGCCAGCCCGGTTGATTGGCGATAAACACGATGCCACGCGCGTCGCTGACCAGCAGCAGGTCATTGCCCTGGGCCCACTCGCGCTCAAGTTCGGGGAACTCCAGCTTGACCACCATGGCGCCGAGAAACTGTTCGTGCTCGTCCACCACGGCGCTGGAGAGAAAGTAACCCGGTATGCCAGTGGTCACGCCGACCGCGTAAAAACGCCCGGTGCCCTGGCTCAGGGTCTGGCTGAAATACGGCCGGAAGGCGTAGTTATGGCCGACATAGCTGCTCGGCAGGCTCCAGTTGCTGGCGGCAACGGCGAGGCCGGTGCGGTCCATCAATTCCAGGGTGGACGATTGCGCGGCACCGTTTATGCGTTCGAGCTTGCGGTTCAGTACGTCCTGAGTTTGAGCATCCACCGGCCTTTTCAAGGCATTGATCATCTCCGAGTCCAGCGCCAGCACAGCCGGGAGCGCTCGGTAGCGTTCGATCAGGGTATGCAGTGAGTTGGCATACAGCGCGAGTTGCTGGTTGGCACGGGCCGCATCCTCCCCCAGAGCCTGGCGTTCGGCATGGCGCGTGGCCAAGGCCGCGGCCAGCACCGCACCGGCGATGATCAGCAAGGAATAGAAGGTCAGGCGCAGGGGGCGAGGGATCACGATCATACGGTGATGAGCAGGCGCAGAAAGGGGAGTGCACCATAGCATGCGCGACGTTAATGTTGTGGCGAGCGGGGCCGGCTCACGGCAGAGAAATCAGCAGGCAATAAAAAGGCGACTGGGCCATGAGCCGCAGTCGCCTTTGTCCCCGCGAAAGAAGCGCTTACTGCACTTCTACCGCCAGGCTTTCACTGATCTTTTTCTGCCAGATGGCAGGACCGGTGATGTGCACGGATTCGCCCTTGCTGTCCACCGCAACGGTGACCGGCATGTCTTTCACGTCGAACTCGTAGATCGCTTCCATGCCCAGTTCGGCGAAGGCGACAACGCGCGACTTCTTGATGGCTTGCGCCACCAGGTAAGCAGCACCGCCAACGGCCATCAGGTACACGGCTTTGTGGTCCTTGATCGCTTCGATGGCGGTCGGGCCGCGCTCGGATTTGCCGATCATGCCCAGCAGGCCGGTTTGCTCGAGGATCTGACGCGTGAACTTGTCCATCCGCGTCGCGGTGGTCGGGCCAGCCGGGCCAACCACTTCTTCGCGCACCGGATCAACCGGGCCAACGTAGTAGATGAAGCGACCCTTGAGGTCCACTGGCAGGGTTTCGCCCTTGTTCAGCATCTCGACCATGCGCTTGTGCGCCGCATCGCGACCGGTGAGCATCTTACCGTTGAGCAACACGGTCTCGCCCGGCTTCCAGCTCTGCACTTCTTCTGGGGTCAGGGTGTCGAGGTTGACGCGACGGGCCGATGGGCCGGCTTCCCAGACGATTTCCGGGTAGGCGTCCAGCGGTGGCGCTTCCAGCGACGCCGGGCCCGAACCGTCGAGCACAAAGTGTGCGTGACGGGTGGCGGCGCAGTTGGGGATCATGCACACCGGCAGCGAGGCGGCGTGGGTCGGGTAGTCCATGATTTTGACGTCGAGCACCGTGGTCAGGCCACCCAGGCCCTGGGCGCCGATGCCCAGTTGGTTGACCTTCTCGAACAGCTCCAGGCGCATCTCTTCGATACGGTTCTGCGGGCCGCGCTTTTTCAGGTCGTGGATGTCGATGGATTCCATCAACACTTCCTTGGCCATCACGGCGGCTTTTTCGGCGGTACCGCCGATGCCAATGCCGAGCATGCCCGGTGGGCACCAGCCGGCACCCATGGTCGGAACGGTCTTCAAGACCCAGTCGACGATCGAGTCGGACGGGTTGAGCATGGCCATTTTCGACTTATTCTCGGAACCGCCACCCTTGGCCGCTACGTCCACTTCCACGGTGTTACCCGGGACGATGGAGTAGTGGATGACCGCCGGGGTGTTGTCCTTGGTGTTCTTACGCGCGCCTGCCGGGTCGGCCAGGATGGATGCACGCAGGACGTTTTCCGGCAGGTTGTAGGCGCGACGCACGCCCTCGTTGATCATGTCGTCCAGGCCCATGGTGGCGCCATCCCAACGTACGTCCATGCCCACGCGCACGAACACGGTAACGATACCGGTGTCCTGGCAGATCGGGCGATGGCCGGTGGCGCACATGCGCGAGTTGATCAGGATCTGGGCGATGGAGTCACGGGCCGCTGGCGATTCTTCGCGCAGGTAGGCTTCGTGCATGGCCTGGATGAAATCAACCGGATGGTAGTAGGAAATGAATTGCAGGGCGTCAGCAACGCTCTGAATCAGGTCGTCTTGCTTGATCACGGTCATGAGTCGCGCTCCTCTATAAGGGAACATTCAATAAGGTGGCTTCAGTGGGGTGCATCGGTCGGCTGAAACCACCTTTCCAAGGCACGCCACTGGTGCAGGCGCGACGCTAAAAAGGCGCGGCAGTATAACCCGACACGGTGGCCGATACACCCGACTATGGTCAAACTGTCGCAGGCATGATTCCCTGTGCGCGCCTCTTATGATGGAGTCCTTATATGCCTGAACTGTACGTCGGCGAACGCCATTGGTCGGTATCCACCGGCAGCAACCTGCTGGATGCCCTGAACCAGGCAGGTGTTGCTGTGCCTTACAGTTGCCGCGCTGGGAGTTGCCATGCCTGCCTGGTGCGTTGCCAAGGTGATGTCGAGGACAAGCAACCCGAGGCCTTGAGCCCGGCGCAACGCCAGGATGGCTGGCGGTTGGCCTGTCAGTGCCAGGTCAGCGGGGATGTGCGGGTCGAGGCGTTTGACCCGACGCGTGAGGGTTTGCCGGCGCAGGTAGTGGGTGCTGATTGGCTGAATCCGAGCGTGCTGCGCCTGCGCCTGCAGTCGGAGCGTGGCCTGCGTTACCGGGCCGGGCAGCACCTGGTGTTGTGGGCGGGGCAGGTGGCACGTCCATATTCCCTGGCGAGCCTGCCACAGGAAGATCCCTTTCTGGAGTTTCACCTTGACTGCTGCCACCCCGGCGAATTCAGCGATCTTGCCCGGCAGTTGCAGATTGGCGATCACCTGCGCCTGGGCGAACTGCGTGGCGGTGCGCTGCAATACGACCCCGACTGGCAATCCCGACCGCTGTGGCTGCTGGCCTCCGGCACAGGGTTAGGGCCGTTGTGGGGCGTGTTGCGCGAGGCGCTGCGCCAGGATCACCAGGGCGCCATCCGCGTGATTCACCTGGCCCATGATGCTCAAGGCCATTATCTCGCCGAACCCTTGGCGGCGTTGGCTGCGCAGCATCCCAACCTCACGGTGGAGCTGTGGACGGCGGCCGGGTCGGCACAGGCATTGGCGCAACTGCGGCTTGTTTCGCGGCAAACGCTGGCTCTACTCTGCGGTCACCCCGTCAGCGTCGAGGCCTTTTCCAAGCGCCTGTTCCTGGCGGGACTGCCGCGTAATCAACTGCTGGCCGATGTGTTCCTGCCCCGTGGTTGAGCGCTGAACTCCACAGCCGCGAGATCTGCCATGACTGACGCCCTCCTGCAGCACCGCGAACGCGGGCTGCTGATCCTGCAGCTCAATCGTCCCGAGAAGAAAAATGCGCTGACTCGGGCCATGTATACCCAATTGGCCGAGGCGCTCGAGCAGGCCGATGCGGATGTGGATATCCGCTGCGTGCTGATCCAGGGCAGCAGTGAGTGTTTCACTGCGGGCAACGACATCGGCGACTTTCTCGAACAGCCGCCCAGCGACCTCGACAGCCCACCGTTTCATTTCATGAAGAGCCTGCTCAACTGCCGCAAGCCGGTGATCGCCGCGGTAGCAGGTGCAGCGGTGGGTATCGGTACAACCCTGCTGCTGCATTGCGACCTTGTGTATGTCAGCCGTGATGCACGATTGCGGATGCCGTTCGTCAACCTGGGGCTGTGTCCGGAGTTTGGTTCGAGCCTGATCCTGCCGAGGTTGTTGGGTCACGCCAAGGCGGCTGAGTTATTGCTGCTGGGCGAGGGCTTCAGCGGCGAGCAGGCGGCGGCGTGGGGGATTGCCACCGAGGCGTTGGGTAGCGGCGAGGCGGCGTTGGCCAGGGCGCGGGAAATGGCCGAGCGCTTTGAGACATTGGCGCCGGGAGCGGTGCAGGTGACCAAGCAACTCATGAAGAGTGTGGATCGCGAGCAATTGCGGCAGGTGATTGAGGAGGAGGGCGCGTTGTTTACCCAGCGGTTGAGGTCGCCGGAGGCGATTGCTGCGTTGTCGGCTTTCATTTCTCGGCGCTGATGATGTATGGCTAGGCCATTGAAGCCAATACAAAAACCAATCTGAAAAACAAAAGCCCCGCCATTCACATGGCGGGGCTTTTGTTTTTCAGCGCGTCACTCAGACCATTGGGTCGCCAACGTGCAGGATCTTCATGCCGTTGGTGCCACCGATGGTGTGGTAGCTGTCGCCCTTGGTCAGGATGACCCAGTCGCCTTTCTCCACGACGCCGCGCTTGATCAGCTCGTCGATGGCCGCCTGGCTGACTTCATGCGGTGGCAACGAAGCCGGGTCGAACGGGACGGTGTACACGCCACGGAACATGGCCGCGCGGGCCTGGGTTTCGCGGTGCGGGGAGAACGCATAGATCGGTACCGAGGAACGGATGCGCGACATGATCAGCGGCGTATAGCCACTTTCGGTCAAGGCGATGATCGCCTTCACACCCGGGAAGTGGTTGGCGGTGTACATGGCCGCCAGGGCGATACTCTGGTCGCAGCTTTCGAACTCTTTGCCAATGCGGTGGCTGGAGGTCTTGCTGGTCGGGTGCTTTTCGGCGCCGAGGCAGATACGCGCCATGGCTTGCACCGCTTCCAGCGGATACGGGCCAGCGGCACTTTCAGCTGAGAGCATCACCGCATCGGTGTAGTCGAGCACGGCGTTGGCTACGTCGGACACTTCGGCGCGGGTCGGCATCGGGTTCTGGATCATCGACTCCATCATCTGGGTCGCTACGATCACCGCTTTGTTGTGGCGGCGTGCGTGCAGGATGATCTTCTTCTGGATACCGATCAGCTCAGCGTCACCGATTTCCACGCCCAGGTCGCCACGCGCAACCATCACCGCGTCGGAAGCCTTGATCAGGCCGTCGAGGGTTTCGTCGTTGGCCACAGCTTCGGCGCGTTCGATCTTCGCCACCAGCCAGGCAGTACCGCCGGCTTCGTCGCGCAGTTTACGGGCGTATTCCATGTCGGCGGCGTCGCGCGGGAAGGACACCGCGAGGTAGTCCACTTCCATTTCGGCGGCGAGCTTGATGTCGGCCTTGTCTTTTTCCGTCAGGGCCGGCGCCGTCAGGCCACCACCGCGACGGTTGATGCCTTTGTGGTCAGACAGCGGACCACCGATCAACACGACGCAATGCAGCTCAGTCGGGGTCGCGGTTTCGACGCGCATCACAACACGACCGTCGTCCAGCAGCAGTTCGTCACCGACGCCGCAGTCCTTGACCAGGTCCGGGTAGTCGATACCCACGACTTGCTGGTTGCCTTCGGTCAGCGGATGGCTGGTGGAGAACGTGAAGTTGTCACCGATCTTCAGCTCGATCCGCTTGTTGGCGAATTTGGCGATACGGATTTTCGGGCCTTGCAGGTCACCCAGCAGTGCCACGAAGCGGCCGTGCTTGGCGGCCAGGTCACGCACCAGCTTGGCGCGAGCCTTGTGCTCGTCTGGGGTGCCGTGGGAAAAGTTCAGACGGGCGACGTCCAAGCCAGCCAGAATCAGCTGTTCGAGGACTTCCGGCGAGTTGCTGGCCGGGCCAAGGGTGGCGACGATTTTGGTGCGACGGACGGACATGCACAGACTCCTGAGTTCAAGCGCTGAGGAAGGCTACTATGCTCTTTCGTTGTAGTCATTGTTCGTTTGCACTACTTATCGACGATTGACTTGTTTTCGTTGCGGCTGAATACGAACATCCTTGAAGATTTTCGACGATGGGTCGATACACTGCACAAGACAGGAGAACCCTCATGCGAATTTTGCTCATTGCTGCCCTGGCCGTCAGTGTTGTCGGCTGCACCCGTTGGTCGATGGATCACCATTTGAACAATGCCTACCGCGCCTACAAGGTCGGTGATTGTGAGCGTGTCACCCTGGAATTGTCCCAGGTCGACCGCGAAAGTCGTACCCGGCGTTATGTACAGCCGGAGGTCTCGATGTTGCGCGGCCAATGCCTGGAACGGCAAAAGCTGTTTGTCGACGCGGTACAGACTTATCAATTCATCATTAATCAGTACCCGTCGAGTGAGTACGCCTACCGTGCTCGCGCGAGGCTCGACACCTTGCAACAACTTGGGCATTACCCCGGAGCCCGCGTCGCTCAGCCGCGTCCAGCCTCCCTTTGATGATATTCGTCATTTCATAACTGGCCTGCTGCAAGTCTTGAGCTATTCTTTGAATGTTCGTTTGTACAAGTTTCCATTCGAACGAATCAAGGGTCCGGACTCGGCGGCCGTCCATCGGCAACTATTGCCTGTTGTCGCACCGAGATCCAGGGAGAGCGAGCGGTTTTTCTCGCACCGAATCACTGGCACGGCCGCAGTCATGGCCATTGGATGGCGATCTCACCATGTTTACCGACCGACGGATTGAGCGGCATCAGCTACCTTACTTTCTGCAAGTGTTTAACCGTCTCACCGATAAGCCCATCGGCTTCTTGGGCAATGTCTCGGAAGGTGGGCTGATGTTAATCAGCCAATTGCCCATGATGGTCGACGTGGACTTCGAGCTGCGGTTGAAGATTCCCAGTGCTGACGGCACCTTCCATCCAATCGATCTGACGGCAACCTGCCTGTGGAGCCACGAGGATATTAACCCGCAGCAGTACGATTCAGGTTTCAGCGTGCTCCACGCTCCTGAGGAATATGGGCAACTGATCAACGTGTTGCTGCACTACTTCAGTTTTGATCCCTTGCAGGCTTCGGCCTAGACACAGTGCATTTTCTATCCGGTTTTTTGGGGGGCCTGCCGTGTGCGCGTGCTCTTTTCAGAGCGCACCCGCTTTCTTCCAGCCCAGGTAACGTGTCACCAGGGCCGGTCCCAGTTCACACGGCAAGGTGTCCAATACGGATAGGCCTTGGGCGGCGAGGCGGTCATGCAATTCGTCGCGGGTATTCAGGTAGTCGATGGTGCCGCTGTAGGCCAAGGCTTCAGGCAAGGTTTGCACGGGCGCCTGGCGCACTTGATCGAGTACTTCCTCGCGCAAACTGGCGACCAGCACCCTGTGCTGACGGCTGATACGCTTGACTGCAGTCAGCAGTGCCTCATCGTCCTCATCGCGCAGGTTGGTCACCACGATTACCAACGCGCGCCGCTTTTGTCGAGTCAGCAAATCACTTGCCGCGGTCTGGTAATCGGCAGTCCGTCGGGTGGTCTCGAGGTCGTACACGGCGTTGAGCAACAGGTTCAGCTGGCCGCTGCCCTTGACCGGTGCCAGGTAGCGTGGCGGGTCACCGGCAAAGGTGCACAGGCCCACCGCATCACCCTGGCGCAAGGCAACGTAGCTGAGCAACAGACAGGCATTGAGGGCGTGGTCAAAATGCGACAGCTCGCCATCCTGGCTACGCATGCGTCGTCCACAATCAAGCATGAACACGATCTGTTGGTCGCGCTCATCCTGGTATTCACGGGCGATGGGCGTGCGCTGTCGGGCGGTGGCCTTCCAATCGATCTGCCTTAGGCTGTCACCGTCGCGAAACTCGCGCAGTTGATGAAACGCCTGCCCCAATCCACGTCGTTGACGTTGACGCACACCCAGTTGGCTCAGCCAGTTGTCCACCCCCAGCAATTGCGCGCCGTACAGTCGGGCGAAATCCGGGTAGACACGTGTGGCATCGCTCACATCGATAAGTCGCCGCGCCGACCACAGGCCCATGGGGCTGGGCAGGTGAATTTCACAGCAACTGAAACTGAAATGCCCGCGCCGCAAAGGGCGAAGGCGGTAACCCAGCTCACTGCTTTCACCCGGGCGCAGCGCTATGGACTGGGGCAGGTTCTCGACACTCAATCCATCGGGGACATGATCGAATACCTGCACCGTCAGCGGCTGTGGGAAGTCATGCTCCAAAGCCAGCCGTACTTCGCCCCACCGTCCCAGCGCCAGGCTGCCGGGCAGCTGTCGTTGCACACGGGGGGATGGACGCCGACGCATGCGTATCGCATCCAGCGTAGCCAGCAGCAACAGTGCGAGGAGCAACCCCCATGCGATTGAGTGCAAGGTGTCGGGCACCTTGAACTGCAATGCTGTTGCGGTGCCTAGCAATATGCCCAAGGCCAGCAATACGCCGAGCCAGTTCAGCAGCAGACGGGTCGGTTTCATGGGCGAGTCATTGCCGAGGCGCCGGAATCTGATCGAGCATTTGCTTGAGCACCTGGTCGACCTCCAGCCCGTCGATGTCCAACTCTGGCGCTATACGCACCCGATGACGCAGTACGGCCAAGGCGCATCCCTTGATGTCGTCCGGGGTGACGAATTCACCACCGCGCAACAGGGCGCGAGCACGCGCGCAACGCACCAGGGCGATGGAGGCCCGCGGCCCGGCGCCGATGGTCAGCCCCGGCCAACTACGAGTGGTGCGCGCCAGGCGCACGGCATAGTCGAGCACCTGTTCATCCAGGGCCAATTCACTGGCAAACCGCTGCAGTTGCAGCACGTCCTCGGCCTGCAACACGGTGCGCAATGGGTGTACATCCAGCATGTCGGCCCGGGACGAGCGCGTTACTTCGCGCACCATATCCAGCTCCTGCTGCGCGTCGGGATAATCCATGCGCACCTTGAGCATAAAACGATCCAGTTCCGCTTCCGGTAAGGGGTAGGTGCCTTCCTGTTCGATGGGGTTCTGGGTCGCCAGTACCATGAACGGTTGGCCGATAGGCAGCGCCTCGCCTTCAAGGGTGACTTGCCGTTCCTGCATGGCCTCAAGCAAGGCCGCCTGGGTCTTGGCCGGGGCGCGGTTGATTTCGTCGGCCAGCAACAAGTGGGTGAACACCGGGCCTTTGCGCAATTTGAATTGCTCGGTGTGCAGGTCATATACGGCGTGGCCGGTGACATCGCTGGGCATCAGGTCCGGGGTGAACTGGATACGCGCGAAATCGCCATCAAAGCAACGTGCGAGGGCGCGTACCAGCAGGGTTTTGCCCAGCCCAGGCACCCCTTCGAGCAGCACGTGGCCACCGGCGATCAGTGCAGTCAGGACATCGTCGATCACCTGGTCCTGGCCAATCACCGCCTTGCGCAATTCAGTGCGCAGAGCCTGGGCTTGCCCGCTGGCACGTTGCAAGGTTTCGCTGGTCAGGGCAGTGGCGCTTGGAATTTCGCTCATAACTTCCGGAGCCTTGTTAACTGTTACATATGTTTTATCGTCCATAAATCAATTGGTTACCTAATCTAACTTTTTTCGTATTTTTTATGCACGGAACGATTGAGTAACGGCCCATCCCGCACAGTCGTAATTCTATGGTAACCGCTGAAGACACAAGCCGCGTGAGCGCAAATTTTTCTGTGTGCCGGCATCGGCGAACTGTCTGTTATGCTTCTTGAATCACTTGCCTAATCCCAATGGTCGAATCCAACTGGCCTGCCTTTCCAAGCTGAAAATAGCGTTCGCTGCCCCCAATACCTTACTTCCCCTCGTTCTTCAGTCCGTGTTGCACGGAACACTGTGTCTCGGTATTCAGAGACTTCAGCTCCTTGATTCAAAACTGGCATGACCTGCCCCATTTGAATGTCTCCGGATATCCGGACACTGGGTATGTGCGCTAGCAGAGCGGACGTTCGCGACTCACGCAATACGACGCAAAAGCTCGGATAACGCCGATCGCCAACAACCAGACGAGGATCTACTCCTCGACTTTGGATTCCTTGAAGCAGGGGTAAAAGCTCTTGAGCGGCGAGAGCACGATTACGGGCCATAGTCATTTCTTGCGCCGATTCATGGCACCACTGTGTCAGATTGCTGGCATCTGCCAAGATGAGCCTTGAGCCCGCCTGCTCGGCGAAACGACGCACGCCAGGTAGATAGCGCGATGAAGTAATAAATAGGCCGCGACTAGCCTTATGACGGTCTACATGAGCTGAAAGGGCAGCAACCGCATCAAGCTTGATCGGATTCCCGGCTGCGTAACGCTTCACCTGTACCAGTGTGAGCAGGTCTCCAATCGGATCTCGTTGCCAAATACGTAGGTCTACACCCTCATCCCCAGAACCCGGTCCGAGCTCTGTTTTCCAGCCTCTAGCGGCGAAGATGCTGCTGATGAGCGTTTCAAACTCGCGAGGCGTAAGCCGATGAAAGTCTTGCGCGTTCGTCGCAAAATGAGCGTAGAGGTCACCACTGACATCCGCCGTGTCTGCCTCAACCAAACGGCATATCCATTTCCAGCGTGCCACTCGATAGGCTGCTTGAGCAAGATCACTATCGTCATCGATTAAATAGTATCCCCATGTGCATGACTCATGACATTCCAAATACACGCCGGCTGACTCAAGTGTACGACCTAGCTCCTGTGCCTCCTTGTGGTCCCACTCGAGTACAGTATTTATCGGACTCTCCGCACAAAGAAGAAGTAGTGCCCCACCAGGCCAAGGTTCGTCATCATAGTGAACTATAGGGTCCGTATGGCAGGCGTCGTACCAAATATCATGGCGCTTAGCCCACTCAATCGTAATGCTTGTGATCTGAGCGACCAACTGATGAACAGCAGCTTCCGAAGCCATCTGGATATCCATTGCCGTTTTTCCGTCTGTAAACCGAGCTTAACGATGTGGTTAGCTGCAAAAGGGAATACGCCATCGCTTCTCAATGGGTTAGGGGCGTCGTATCACCTAACACTGTTATTAGTCTTCTTCGTAAAATAGGTCGTCAAGAATATTCTGAGGTACGTTGAAAATACCCACAAATCCTCCAGCCAGGAATTCATCATGCCTAGATAAAGCTCTCAACCGTGTAGGACGCCAGTGGTTGGGGTAAAGCTTTTACTCTTCCATACGGGCTTGGGTCCGAAGAAATTTTCGAACGCCGGCTTTACCACATAGAGCATGTTTCAGATTAACCCCGGTCGCGTGCGACATTAGGTAGGGGCGTTCTTGCGAATGACTAATTCAAGCATCGCAAATAGGCGGTGAAACAAATAGTCCACGTGCTGGACATCAATCACTGGCTCCTGTCCGACCTCATGATGACGCAACAAGTAACTATTGGCGATCGCAGTAAGCTCGCGAGCCTCTTTTTCGAGCAGTGCGCGAAACCCTTTTTCGGTTGCACAGTTGTCTAGGATGATAGTAATCGACTTCGCCTTATCCGTATGGGCGAGAGACTTCACTCGCTCCCAAGAATCGAAGAGTCGCTCTAGCGCCTCGCGGCGGATCAAAGGGTTGGGATCAGAGAACTTGATACGGCTCTCTTCCAGCATGACGTCCAGGGTTGAATCACCGGTCCGGAGGTAGGGCCGTGACAAGGCCTCACCAATCAAAGCGGGCAATACACGCCGGACTTTACCGTCGGACTTGAGCTCGTAGGCAAGGCCATTACGTGCGAGAACCCGGTTCACATCCTCGCGAAATGTATTACGTCCAACTTCTTCATCAAAGGTGAGATGATGATGCCGATGATAGCTGTGGTAAGAGCCGGTGATGGGTTGAGCTACTGTGCGCCACACAAACTCTACGAGATCTAGAGCAATCAAAGTGTCTGGATGCCATGGTTCGCTCTTGTGGAAGAACATGTCATCTTCGATCTTATGCTCAGTCGGCAGCGGCCAAGTTAAACCGTCGAGTTCAGCTTCAATGGCTCTTCTCAGGGATAGATCGTTGTTACCACATATGTCGGTTCCATCAGGGCATCGCTCTGGGAAGCTACGTCCAAATGCCCCCTGCTGGGCAAGCACATCTACAATTGTGACGATGCCAACCCATGCGACCTGCCCTATTTTTTGTTCCGTTCTAGGGCGGGGGCCTCGCTCACGATCACTGAAGTAGTCAGCCATTAGCTCATCCTTGTTTGCCGAGTTTTTATAGGTCGGGACATGAAAGTTCGTATTAAAGGGCCAGTTTGTTTGGCTTCATTCTCAAAAATGAGCCGTACGTCGGGCAGATATATATGCAGCATTACGGCCGCATTGTTGCCGACTTGGGCGCTTTTAGAGCTATTCCTGGAACTCCGCGGAAAGCCATTTGATCTTTCCGTTCGCGGATTTACCTACCTCCAATAAAAAGGTCTGGCCATCAAGTCCTGGTTGTGAAAAATCAATACCCTCGTCTGTCGGTGAGTATCGTCGTGAGGTCGATCTGTAAGGACGGAATGCGGAGAGTTGATACCTGCGACCATCAACAAGCGACGTGAAGTAGCATCCAAGACAGCCGGCGGCTGTTTTATTCGACCAAATTTTAAAGTCGAGTCGAGCAACCAACACCCCTACCGGAAGGTCCTTCCAGGAGTAGGATTGAGGCTCGAAGCCAGCCTCCACTGCACCGTTGTAACTCCACGCGCGTCGCCTATCTTCGGCCTGTGTTTCAACCGTTCCTTCCATGTTCACCACCCTAATTGATTTGCATGCGGTTTATCGCAAGCCGTTATGTTATCCAATTTGGTTGAGCCAAAAGGGTGCTAGCGCCCCTTCAGCTCAAACCGCTGGACATTAAGGCGCGCACTACCTCACGTCACAATTGCTGTCGCATTGGTAATTGCGACGTCGACGGCGTTGTACAGATCGACCTCCATTTGTTGTGTCTTGATCGATACGACAAGGCTGTATCTCACGTCATCGTTAAAGCGCCGCTGTTTGACCAAGGTTTTCCACCAGCCTGGCGCTGGATAAATACCGATCATTCCCAACCCAGCCAGATCAGAGGCAGGTCCTTGCCAGATGTCTGAGTGGAGTGACCCCTTGTGGCGACCCCGGGTGCCTATCAGCCAACGCGAGTCGGAGGGACTACTGAGGTAGGGGGCTTCATCATCTTCTTCTCGGGCGCGTTTGTTGATGCGTTGACGGAACACTGTCGCATCCTCGCCAGATCGGCTGACCTCGAATCGTAACCCATGGGATTCATATCGATAGCGCCCTTTGATTCCACGTTCCGCCACGCCAGGATTTGGCTCAACGAAGTAAGAAAGGGTTACACGCATCTCGACATCCTCGTTTCCGAGATTCAGCAACTCCTGATGCGGCCAGGGAAGTAGGTGGAGATGCATGTCACGAGCTGTTGCGGGTTTGGATCCTTGTCTGGTGAATGGGCGAAGAGAGTCTTCCACCACCAAGGTCAAAGAGTTGGACGCGCTCCACAAGGCCCTACCTATGTCAGGGACACCAAAACCACAGGTGCGAACCAGTGCTTCATAGTCTGACTTGGCATCGCCTGCGAGAAAGTCGGCCTTCATCCGCTCCGTCCACTCGGCGGAATGCACCACTAATGCACGTACTGTCTCCGGCCAAATCTGTGGATATGCAGAAGAGATCTGAGCAGCCATACGAGAAGCTAATGCAGATGCGGCACTGGTGGCCCATGTGGTTGAAAACAGGCGACTTTGAGGTTGATGTGATGTTGTCAGCAGCGAAAGAGAGGTATGGCTGAAAATTCCGTGAGCGTCCCGAACTAGATTTCCTCCCTCGAAGACGACATCCGGCTTCAATGGCCAAGGTGTTCTGGTCCAAGTACAAGACGTGGTGCTGTAAGGGCTGAGACTGCCATTGGCAGCAAGAGCAGATTCTCCTGCAACCAGCGGATCTAGAGTGACCTTTTGGGTATAAGCACCCACGCATATCGCGTTCCATGATTGGCCGGGATCATGAATGCCATCAGATTGATTGCTGAAGGGGTATCGGAGGTATTGTTCTGTGTCGGCGTTGCCTGCCGAAACAATCATCAACCGTGGCTGTGTGCGGCCACCCAGTGCATCGGAAGTTAGAAGATCTACTGCTGCCGACCACGCCGAAGGGCGACCTTTGTCACGATCATCAAGGCTTGTGATCGCCATGTTGAATACGCGTTGTATGTTGGGTTGGATGATTTCTGGCCGGGCAACTGCGTTCATGGTCAACGAACCGTAAGATTCGCGCTGGTAGCACTGAGCACCAGGTAAGAGCTTCACGGACTCGACACGGTGAGAAATAGAGACCGGGCCCTGAGCCGACAGTGGATCAATCAGATCGCCGTAAAGGGCAATCCCAGCAAGGCCGGTGCCATGGCCCACGTCATCTTGAACTCCCCATTCGGCATCAACAGTGTGCAGATCTGCCATTCCTATATGATTGCTCAGTAGGGGGTGTCCGGGATTTACGCCGGTATCAATCAGGCAAATTCGAACACTCTTGTCATCGCCGGCTGAGGTACGCTCGAGCAGTTCCTCCACCCATTCGCGTTGTTCAACTGGGCTTAATGCGTCGAAGAACTCTGCCGTTTCCTTGGCCCGGCGTATTTCTGCAACCTCATTCAGCAGCGCCATGGATGAGCTGATGTCTGCTTGTGTGCCATACACGTTTATGACTGTTCGCTCTGGAAAGATCAGCGCTTCATGTGAAATCTGGAATTCAAGCACTTCCGCAATCGTGCGGAATCTCTGAAGAACAGCGGCTTGGTTATCGCGAGCGGGTAACCAGAATTCCCACCAAATCGGCTCATCAGGAGAACTTGGCAGAGCCCCAGGACTATCAGTCCAAAGTGCGCTGAAAGTTGCAGCTCGAATTTCAAGGATCGGGTTTAGAAGAGGTGTATTACGCGGAACGCCTTTACTGGTGTTGACGTCCAGATACTGGGTCACCAGTCCTTCAAACGCGCTTAATTTTCCATCAGGAACGAACACGGTCGCGAAATGCGTTTGAGTTGCCCCGTCGTAACGCAAATTCAACAACTCAATTCGCTGCTGACCTCGGGCCAACCCCTCAAATGCCAGTTCAAACCCAGGCTCACTTACAAACTCAAGTTGCAAGCCAAAGCCACCTTCCTGACCTTCAGAGCGCTGAAGTTGAACAGCCTCCGCCATTCGTACTCTGAATTGCTCCAGTTGGCTCAGCAACTTTGCCCCATGATCTCTTCGCTCGCGTGGAGGGAAGATTGGTTCGCGGGTTGGGGACGCCGTTGATTGATATCGCTCCGGTCGCCCTGTGCGTTGTAAATGAAAGTGTCGTCGCTGCCCTGCGTTTGGTTCCGTCATCGAAAAGCTCTACCGGCTTATAATCGTTGTCTTCCGTGGAAAGCCTTACGTTCTTCGAGATGCTTTGCCACGTCCTTAGCGTCTACCTCAGCACGATCATGAATGATCGCGTCTTTAATTGCGTCATCTGCTGCCCGAACCAGTTCCGCGTAGCTCAGGCCGCTCGCTACAGTGGTGAGCTTGTCCCAGCTTTTTATCGACTTCGAAAAATTAACAAGCCGGGTTCTCAGCACGGCTTTAATCTGTTCCTGGTTAGGTAGCCCGTACTCGATAACATCATCAAAGCGCCGGAACAAGGCATAGTCGAGAATTTCCGGATGGTTCGTTGCTGCGATTATTAAGCTGTTTGACTGATCTTGCTCAATCATCTGCAAGAAGCTGTTGAGTACACGACGAATCTCACCAACGTCATTGGCAAGGCCACGCTGAGATCCAATGGCGTCAAACTCGTCGAAGAAGTAAATCCCACGAGTGTCTCGGATAGCATCGAACACCTGCCGAAGCTTGGCTGCTGTCTCACCCATGAACTTGGTTATCAGGCTATCAAGACGCACGATGTACAAGGGGATGCCGAGTTCTCCAGCGAGTGCCGAGGCCGTCATTGTTTTACCCGTTCCTGGTGGGCCGACCAGCAGCAACTTACGGCGCGGTGAAAGGCCGTGGGCACGTATTTTTTCGAAGTTGCGCTGTTCACTGATGATGCGTGCAAGCCGTCCATGGGTGGCGTCGTCTAAGATCATTTCTGAGAAACGAGTCTGCGGGAGAGAGACAGATAGCAGATTGCTCAGTTCCCCTCTGGGTTGGCCAATGGGGACCGGTTGTCCGGACGGAATCGGCTTTCGCTTGGACTGGGCAGAGTCGATAAGCATGCGTAAGTCTTCAGCAAGCTTTCCATGTCCTTGCTTGGCTTCGTGTGCAGCCATCTGCATAGCGACGGCAAGGAAATGACTGTCATCTCCTTTGATATGTGAGCGCAATAGCGCTTTTAAATGCTCGCCGCTAGCCATGATTCCCTACCTTTTTCATCCAGCTAGTTTAATCGCTAAAAACTGTCGATACCTTAACTACGCCAATAAATTTGTGTCCGCTGGTCAGTAGCGCTGCCGCCATCGCGTCATCTGCCGTACATGGTTGCCTAGCTGGCAGCAATAGTCATTCAGGTATGAAGGACGAGTGTTGCTGTTATTCTTCAACGTTTTACAGACCCAAGAGCTGAAAATCGCTAAGATGTTTGAGCAATATCCTCTTCCAGTTCGCGTACCGCCTTACTGATCTTGATCGCAAACCGCCGCTCAACCTCGGCATCGCTTAAAAGCCTGGCGTCAGCGCCAAGCCAAATCTCAAGCACCTGGCGCTTCTGAGCTACGTGCAGGTCATCGAAGTTAGGGATGTAACGATGGTTTGCGCTTAAGCCCCGCTTCAGCTCATAGAAGGTCTTGATAAGAGACTTCGGGCGAACCTCGCCTCGTGGACAGAAGCGGTGAGTCAGCTTGCTGATGGTATGATTTATCGCTCGGAGCTGAGAGGTGCTGGTTATCTGCGAAAAGTACGCAGCCCACCCAAGGCGTTTGCCCTCAAAAATACAGCCGGTGATCCGGAGATTGAGCTTCCATTGGCAATAGGCGAGTGCACGCTCTTTATCTGCGCGACTGCGAGCGCTTTGAAGCTTATGACGATAGGCAGTGAAAATCTTTGCTATTGAGCCTTCAAATCTAAGAATGCTCTCCCGGCGAACCAAGATTTCGCCACCTTCGATTTGATATCCCAGAAAACTAAAAGGCTCGGTCAAGTCATCGACCTTGGATTTAGAGTCCGGGCCAAAGTCGTGCGGATTCAGCTTGAGTGCCTTAAGGGCTACAATCAGCTCATTCGCGGTGGACTGAGCCTCACCTTCCGGAGTTAAAATCAGGATGTCATCTACATATCGCTTATACCAAATTCCTGGTCGCGACTGGAAAGTGGTATCGATGCCCTGCATAGCAATTTCAGCTAAGACGTTTGAGATAGCCAATCCCTGTGGTACCCCGACACTTGGTCGATCCACATCTCTGCCACCTCGGGATTCCGGGACAGTGGGTGTGGTGAGGGCGTCGATTATGAGGCGTCTGAATTCTGTCTTTCGGATCTTTGCTTTGGTGGCTTTAGTAATCAGTTCGTGTGGAATGCTGGGGTAGAAGGTCTTTAGGTCGATCTTTGCGTATTCAGCGAAAGCGCCTGAGTCGAGAGCACCTTTGAGGTCGTCGATGACGATTTGCGGTAGGGTTAGCTTGGCTGTCGGGAATACGTCGGCGAGGCAGTTACAGAGGGCTCTTAAAACAATTCTGTCCCTAGCTGTGGGGATGGAAATCTGCCTAGGAAGCGACGAGGCCCCCTTGAGAATCAATTTTTCCTTGTATGCCGTGAATCGATAGGCGCATTGGCCAATCTTTTGGATGATGTGATCCAGCTCGGCGGATAGATTTTTGTCGAGATTCGCGGGCCTCACGCGATCCAGCCCGATTGCTCCAGATAGCTTGATTTTGTCGGTGTAGATTTCCTGCAAGCTTTTGCGAGAGAAACGTCTCTTAAAGCTAAGGGCAGCATTCATGTCTTGGCCCAATACGAGTAAAGCCCTACTGCTATCGGCAGAATATAAAGAACTGCTGTGATCAGAAAGCGCAAAGTGAGCCATAACAGAGCATCGAAGCTCTCGAACGCCGTAGGTGATCTACTTGTGAGTCCCGTTGCAAAAACGCGGGCAATTCGATCATCGATCTCACGATGGTTCTCAGTGGCCGCAAGCAACTCGTCATACCGCTCGATTTGTTCAGCGGTGGGCCTGGGATCTTGGGATTCGTCAGGGAGCCGGCGATGGAGCTTTTGCAGCTCTAGGTAGTTCGTGCGCATTTGTGCGGCGCGTGCTCGGAAGTCGCGGTTAGTAACAGTGAGTGAAACGCCGAGTAGAGCGACCGACAGAATGGTCGCCATGATGTCGGTATTGGCGCCTAGTACCTCACTGTTCCTAATAGTCAGCACGCCGAGTGCTGCACTCAGTATTGCGTACCACACCAGCAAAAGCTGTGAGTGAAAGTCGAGCCACTCCAGGCGCTTGTGAGCCTGAATGCGTGCTTTATAGGTGAACCAGACGCCGTCCTTTTTCACTCACATCTCTCCATAGAAAAGGCGAAGGGGCAGGAGGGTTTGAGTACCGTTGAACATCCCCTAGGGGATCAGTGGGCAAGGCCCAACAGCCGAAGCTGTTAATTATCAGAACCGCCCTCGCTTGCACGAGAGGAAAAACCCACCCCTTCGCGACTGATTCTACAATGCCAGCAAGATGGGCGTAACCTAATTTCCAGCAGCGGTGGGTGACGAACCGACCACGCGCAACTTACGAAGTAGCTCTGAGATCAACTGGCAGCAGTGAGTAGCGTTAAAAAAAGCGCTGGATAGAAGTTAATGATTATCTCTTCGGCATCGAGCTGAAGGTGCTCGTGAGCCCCAAACCGGTATACCGCGTAACCGAGCAATCTCAGTGACTTGTCGGCGGTCATCGTCTGCGGATAGATCTGTGGCATCGTCAATTTCGTGACTGGTGGGCTTTCGGGGGGGGGGGAGGGTAGTAACCCATTTGTCGACGCGTCGATTACAAGGAAATGACCCACTCCCAATGCTGAAGGCTGCGTCTACTTGGCATCAGTGTTTTTTGCGCACAAGCAGCATCTTGTTTAACGGTAGATTAATGTTTAGAAGATCCTTCAGATGTCATACAGGAGTTAGCTAATGTCGTTCCCCGAGCGTCTTGAGCAGTTGCTGCCGCCCTTTGTAGATCCTTTTATCAGCGCTATTTCACTAATCGAGCCTGGTGATGATCGAGACCCCCCCGGAGATCACCATGGGACCGGCTCCTTTCTTTACTTGGACGAAGTCAGGCTAATGCTCACATGCGAGCATGTGGCTAGCGTTGAACAAGGCACAATGCTTGTTATGACACAATTTGGAGCTGGCCACGCAATATCTATTCCCGGCGCTTTTAGTTCAGAAAAATATCCGATTGACATCGCTGTTAACCACATTCCAGATAAAAACTGGGACCGTGTGCCGCATATGGCTAAGTGTGTTGATATAGGAATGATCGCAAGAAGGCATGAGCCAGTTGATGGCGAGTATCTTTGTATTTATGGATTTCCTGGGGACGACGCGGCAGTCGGGTTTGGCCAGCATCATCACCGCGGCTTAGCAGTATTTTCTCATGAGAGAGATTTCTCTACCGTGTTGATTGATGAGGAACCTAAACCGATAGACAAGTATCATTTTTTAATACCCTATAACCCAGAACATGCAGTTTTACTTGATGGTAAAAACCCATTGCTTCCTAAGCCGCCAGGAATGAGTGGTTCGTTGGTTTGGAACACTCGATATGTCGAAGTGACAAGCCAAGGAAAAGAATGGCGCCCCGAGGACTCTCGTGTAACTGGGGTTGTTTGGGGGCACTCCTCAAAGGCTAGCGTACTGGTGGCGACCAAAATTGAATTTCTTCGTTATTTCCTAAGTATTGATAAATGACTTAGATGGGTAATTGTTGGTGAGGCGACCTTGCTTTTGATCGTCGTGAGTTCGCAGCTTCGCAAGTGTATGGTTAATTAATCTTACGTAAGTCAGGTAGGTATTTACGGGTATTTCTGGAGTACCTGATCTCACCTGCTATTTGAGTCGGCATATCATTGGGATAGGCATGCGAATCGTGCTTGCTCATGCGTGCCGACTGGATCAAGCCCATTACCACCAAGGCCCCTTTTCCGCCGCGTAGAGATCCGACCAGCGATCCCTGTCGTTCATGTATCTTGCTAGGTGTTCAACTTCGAACAAGCCGCCAATCGAATGCAGTGCCTTTTCAGCTATCTCCCATAACGAGTACGTGAGTCCCCCCCCCCGGCGAAATCGCTAGGGGCCTGCTGCTATTCCTTGATGGGTTCCAACCTAAAAGGTAGGGTGTCGATGGCCGTTGAGCGCGCTAGCTAATAGGTCCAATGCTGCAGCATAGATCCCCCTCGGATGATGCTATTCTTGAAACGATAGGCGGTGCGGTGTGCGGTCAAGAGATTTGAATCTGTAATAACATGTGTTTTGAGGGGGGATGTATGAAAAATATCATAGTTCTAAGTCTTGCCCAGCTTTCTGAATTATCCCCGGATTCAGGAATAAATGACTATTCAATACGTGGATTATGCAATGCATATATTCTTCTGCTTGCTGCGCGAAAGTTATCGCAGGTCCAGATAGTCTGCCGAACGGGCTTCTCTTTATCTATGGTTTCAAATTTTTTTCATTCTGTTGATATTGCTACGATAGCTAGGGTTAATCATGCGATCTATGCTCAAATTTCGAGTCTCACGTTTGAAGAACTAGTCTCCTTAAGGTCGGAGATGCAAAATGACGGAAAGTGGATGCGGGCACGACTTCGAGAGCTCCGCGTCATCCCGTCGAAAAATTGCTGATACGTCAGGTGGGTGAAATTTGTATTATTGGTTTTGGCTGTTAATATTTTTTTGAGGAGGTGTCTTGTAGTAGCCCACTCAATGTGTTGGTGCTCAATGTTGCAGCATGGATCTTCGGTATACTATAGTTTTCTCTGCGCCGGCAATGTCGCACGTTTTATCTCGCTCTAGATTTGTATAAAAGCAACCGCCTTCGACTTCATAAAGCTCAAAGCTGCCTAGTTTTAAATCATGGCAATAAGAGAACTCTAAAAGCTTTTCCATTTGCCAGAGTGAGCCGCCATTTATGTGCGGTGGAGTGACAAGTTGCACTTCTTTTATCTGTAGCGATTTTTGGTGTTGCTCCAGTAATTCAATGAAAATCTTAGGGTCCATCACCTGAAGCATTGTTGTCGTCTGGGTTTCATCGCCTACAAGAGTGACATAGAACCATGGCAAGATGAGACTGTGCTCAATACAGCCCCAAAGAAAACAGTCGCTCTCGACGGCGGGCGATCCCAGCAAGGTGGAGGTATGCGTACGAAACATGCTTAAGTTCCATGAATGAGCCCTATAGATTGTAGCTCTATAGGGCTCGCTAGCGCTTCATCTTCTGTTTTGTGGGACAAAACCATGGAATTGAAGCGAGCCTTCGGTCTCACCTTGAAGCGCATACGAATTGAGAAGGGGCTCACCCAGGAAGATTTTTCCTTGGTTAGCAGTCGGACGTATCTCAGTACGTTGGAGCGTGGGCTCAAGTGCCCTACCTTGGAAAAGCTAGAGGATCTTGCCGCCGTAATTGGCGTGCATCCTGTGACGTTGCTGGTTGCTGCATATACTAGGGAGGGCGGTGTAGAGGCTCAGGACGCTCTGCTACAAGAGGTCAAGACGCAGCTTAAGTGAGTTTTTGGGAGTTTCGGAATACGCACTTCCGCAAAAAGCCTTCTGCGCCATATGGTTAATTAACGCTATCGCTCATCCGTGAACGGTAGCGTTCACGGATGAGCTACCCCTAGCTCACTAGATGAGCTAAGGCCGCTTCCCTGGAAGTCATGGCTCAAGGCGACATGATTGCACTCTACGAGACCTACAAGCGGATCGAGAACCTGGAACTAGCCAACTGAGAGGGCCGTCAGGCGGGCCAGCCCTGGTCTTCGTCACGCACCGCTACATTGAGGCATAGAACCCGCGGCGTAAGCTTTTGCATCACCACTTCGCTCATGGATACGGAATGGGCTTGTACCTTTGCTAGGCTTTCAGGTCACGACAGCTTCCCCCCATTTGTCGTCATTAGGGGGTTCAAAGCCGGCGTTCTGCGAGCACTGACCAGTAACCTTATAGTGGCTTACATTGCTTTGCGTATCTGCGCGGCATTGGGGAAACCAGTTCAACTACATTTTGCGCTTTCAGCTTAGACTTGAGAGTCTGGTTCTCATCCAACAGCACCTCATTGATGGATGCGATTCTGGCCAGCTGGGCGCGCAACTCATCAATCTCTTGGCGGTAGCCTGTAGACTTTTGACGTTCGGCTATCAGATTTTGATGTTTGATATCCCGCATGGCGCGGCTAGATCGACCCTGCTTCTCCCGTATGGCCTCTGCAATTGCCGGATAGTAGTTGTGTATCAACGCCGTCGACACGCCGGCCTCGCGGGCAACGGCTGCGATGGTCAATTTGGTTTCCTTGGTATGAGCGCCCCCCTTCTCGATTCGGTAGATGGCTAGCTTGAGATCCTTTTCTCGATCCACGGCAGGCTTGTAGTTGGCTGCCTTGCCTTTGCTCTTCATGCGGTCTGCGCCTCCGATGGCATGCCCAACTGTACCAATACGTCTCGGCAGCGGTTCAAATCGCGCTCAACGCGTTGGCGACCTCCCTCACCAATATCCTTGCAGTGCAGCAACTCTTTAAGATCATCGTAGAGTCGCTGGTAGAACGGTGCATGGACGTTTCCGATCACTGAGTGGTTGCATCTACTGCAGCGAGAGCGCTCAAGGGTAGCCTCGGCAATATTGGGATAGTGGTTGTGGATCAGCGCTGACGATACGCCAGCCTTGCTGGCTACTGCAGCGATGGTAACTTTGGTTTCCCCTGTGTGTGCACGTACCCTCTGGATACGGTAGAGGGCGAGCTTCAAATCCTTCTCACGATCCTCAGCCGGCTTGTAATTGCTTCTTTTGTCCATTGGCTTCATGCAATTAACGCCTCCGGATCCATACCCAGCTGGAACAGTACGTCACGGCAGCGAGTCAGATCTCGCTCCACGCGCAGGCGGCCACCCTCACCAATGTCTGGGCAATGCAACAGCTCTTTTAGGTCATCATAGAGTCGCTGGTAGATGGCTGTGTGGCGGTTTCCGATCACGGCATTGTTGCAGTTGCTGCATCGGGTACGCTCGAGGGTATTACCGACGCAACCGCTACTGTCCGCCGTGCACCAGGCATGGCCATTGCTGCGAATTGAGGTGCTCTCGGCAATGGTCTTCAGCATAGTTGCGTAATCCTTGAAAATAAGCAGGTTCTGAGGCTCCCGCTGCCATTTTTTGAGCGCCCGACCATAACCCCCGGATAGGGAGGCATCACCCAACCAGTTATCGACGACGCCGAGCTTGATATCTTCCAACTCCCCCTGAATATCGGCGTACAGTTCTAAGTCCAGGTGATGTCCCAGAGTGTCGTCCATGGCGTAACCCAAGGTCATGTCCAGCGACCAGTGAGCGTAATGCTGTTTGAGGTAGCGTAGATCACCGAAGCGGCTGTGCGCGGCATAGGTGGCGAACGTGCGACGGAACTGGTGGCTGGCGAGATTCCACTGTAATCCGCAATCCTTGGCGAATGTTTTAAGGTATGGGCTCCAATTAGTGATAGAAAGCGTACGAACTTGATTACTTCCCAGAGCCATGTTGAGAAAGAGTGCATGGCGGTGCTTGCGTGCCTCGATGATTTTCGGATCATGGGGGTTGACGCGTCGTAGCTGTGAGATTTCTGCGGCGAGAATTACTTGGTAGGGGGCGGCCCAGCGCTCCATCACGCGGAGGGCTCGTACGGCGGCCTCGGGAATCATCCAGTCATGGATGCCGGTATCAGTTTTGTCCGAACGTGAGCGCATCCAGTGGTAGACGGTGCCGTCATCATCTTGGGTGCGGTGGTGCGAACCACTATGCAAGTTGGCTAGTTCGTGGTTGCGACAGCCGGAGGTGCTGGCAAGAACGATGTAGCAGGCCGTACGCAGGTTGATCAACGTTTTGATGAATGCCCTCAGCCCCCCCTTCCAGCCTACGGCGTCCAGGTGACGATTCTTTGCCTGAATAATGGAAGATGCTGCTTGCCCCGTTCTGCGTGTCGACTCGGTATTTAGGGCGTCACGGAGGTCAAGCAATTGCTCTCCGCGCTCAACCTGCTGGTGGGCCTGCTCGAAAAGAGTGCAGAACACGTCATCGGGAATCAGTGGGGTTTTGCTGGGCTGAGCGCTGTTGCCGATAAGACCCGCCATCGCCTTCGCGGAAGTCTCGGGCCACGGATGCTGCGGTATCCTGTCGTTGGTGTACTGGCTCAGTTCATAGATCGCTTCGACGGCCGCATAGCGGGCTTGAAGTCCGCGTTGTGACAATGGCTTGCCCTTGGATCGGCTAGCTTGCCGGTGAGCCTTACAGGCGGAAATATAAGCGGCACAGATCAACGGCGTCACCGCGCTTAAGTGGTCTATCTTCAGCGCTTCTAGGTGGAGCAGGAATGGCCTTGTATCAATTAGCAATTGTGTGATTATGGCACCTTTCGGTCGACCAGCCCCACGACGTCCACGTTGTATATAGCGGTAGAGTATCGCCTTCATCACCGCGCGAAACGCCAGCGGTATGAGACTGAAGTCCAGCCGTTTTCTGCTGGCTGGCACATTGCTGGTGAACCCGTTCAGTTGCCATATGTCGTCTCTGTAGTAGCTGAGAGTGACCCAATGTCCATCGACCTGAGTTGCGCTGATAATAAGCGCGTCGCGTACGGATTCGATGAGTTCACGCACATGGTTCGGCTGGGTAGCAATGGAACCCCAAGTCTGCGTAGTTAGAGTAACGTTACTCATATGAAGACCCTCAGGTCTTCGATCAAATCAACCGACCAGAATGGGTGCGGTAGGGCGCGAGCGCGCTCACGGGCAGCCTCTACCGCCGCGGCTTTGAAGGTGCCGCGCCGCAGTCCTTCGGCAACGATGTAATGGTCGATCAAGCGGGGGATGTAAGCATACTCCTGTGCCCAGCGTCGCTTGTCCACGTGCGAGCGCTCAGCCAGCACATGGAAATAGAAGCTGTACAACTTGTACAAATCTTCGGCAGTCACTGCGTAGTGAGGGCAGCGCAGACAGTTCATGAAGTTCATGCAGGTCGCGCCCTCGCGTTTCGGAGCGTACTGGCCGTTCACCGGGTCAGCGCAGCGCCCCATGGGGGTATCACTGTAGGTCGCACCAATTGTCTTGGTTAGCAACTCCTGCACTAGTACCTCGCCCATGAATTGCCAGTTGCTACGGGTAACCTCGTCGGGCGCCAAATAGTTTTGGTCGGTTACCTGTGAAGTGTTGCCTAGAGCCGCGGCGGTAGTAGCGAGATCGCCGCCGGTCAGCTCGAAGATGCGGTTGGCAAAGGTCTTACGCAGGCGCGAAATGTTAATACGTAGTGGCCCTCCGTCGCTATCGGTCAGGCCGTGCTCTACTACAAGGCGGTTTGTTGCCAAAAATAACGTATGTTTGTTCAAAACCGTGATTTGGCCGATATCTTTGCCACGGCGAATGCGATGTAGCCACACGCGGCCCTTGATGTCATCTGGAGCCTTTGAATCCAAGGGTTCTGTAAGGGTCATTACGCGACGTATCAGCCGCTCCACGTTAGTTTTAACGCTCGGGGTAGACTCTAGACGATGCTCGGTATCTGATATAGCGCGCAGTGCCACCTTGCTGGTGTTGTAGCCTCGTCGCTTCCAAAGCATTAGGAAAACGGTGTTGTCTTTTGGGTGCGGGTGTAGACAGTCGCGGTCCATTTCTAACAGTGGGGTAGCATTGCGTCCGGTGTGTAGCGCTACGACTAGCAGGGCATATGCCAGCAGTTCACCGGTCAAAGGTGTATCTTCAGCCCAGATCGGCTCGATTGCCTGTCTTAGTGCAATGGTGAATGCTTGCCGCTCGCGCTTGGTCAGTGCTGTTTCACTCTTGACCTTGCGGTTGCTGTTTGGGAATGGATTGCGTGGGAAGGTGGATGCATCGCCGGAATTGATCAATGGGATTAGCCCGCGCCGCCCTAAGGCAAATAGCACCGGCTTTGTCTGTGTGTAGATACTCTTCTGAGTGGTAGTCGCTACGCCTAGCCCAGCCAGATGGCCAAGATAGCTGTCGATTAGATCACGGTCCACATGGGATAGGGTCAAATCACGGCCGAAAGCCGTTGCTCGCAGCGCGCAGCAGTCAAGAAAATTGCGCATTCCGTTCGTACAGTAGCCAGTCACGGTGCTGGTCGCGAGAGCGCCGTCTTGGTCGGCAACGAAACGTTCAATTTGGTGCTGGCAGGCATGGGTGATTGCATCTATACCAGTGCCGTACCAGCGGGCAAAGTCGAAACTGCGGCTGCTTGAGGCGTTCCGTCCGAACTTCACTTTGGTGTTCTCGGGAGGGATGGTGGCTGGCAGGATGATCACATTTCCTGTTGGGTCTTGGCTGTACTCAACGTTCGGGATTCTGAGGTCGGTTTTAGTGAATATCTTGCGCCTGCCCATCAGACAGCCTCCGCCAGTTCGTTCAAGTCATCGTCATAGGCCAGCACCGCCTCATCGGCCATTTCATTGATCAGATGCAGGTACACCATGGTCGTCTGAATCGAGCTATGGCCGAGTTGTCGCTGAACGAACACCAAGGGCTCCAAGCCGCTCTCGGGATTACGCTGAAGGCTTACTAGGGTATGGGTGGCATAGGAATGCCGGAGCATGTGCGTATGAACCTTGATTCCAGCCCGCTTGCCCGTCTCGCTGATGATCCGGTTGATGCTCTTGCCGTCGTCGCCATAGGGTTTCCCCGACTGGTTGAGGAACAGTGCTTTTTGCGGGGCCTCGTTTAGCGAGGCGCGCTCGCCGCGCACCTTCGTCACGTAGCGATAGAGTTCGGCCATGAACTGGCGGCTAACGTAAATATCTCGCGGCTTGCTACCCTTGGTCAGCATGCCGCTGCCGTCGAACGGATCGAGTCGAATTCGGAGGTTGCGTTCGGTTCGTCCCGTCTTAACTGGATCGAAGACGTAGGCCCGCGGGAAAGAGGCGATTTCCTCGCGGCGCAGGCCCGTATGCAGCGCTAGGCGCATCATCATCCCGTGATGGGGGTTCTCGACCGCGTTGAGGAGCAACTTGATCTCGGCCATACTCAGGAACTTTGGCAAGGTCTTGTGGCTACGTGGCATCACATCGTTTGCCATGACCTTGCCGCCACGGGCATGGATATGCGCAAGAAAGCCGCTTTCGCGCCTTAGGGAGTGTTCTTCATAGGCAAAAGGTAGGCGATTCACCCATCCCTCCTTCAGCGCGAACTCGTAAAATTTGCAAATATATGTCAGACGCTGGCGGGTAGTACTAATTGCCAAGTTACACGTCACTAAGCAGTAGTCCCTATAGGCCGCTACAAGGCCCTTCGCCTCGCCACGATCCACTTCGCACCAGTCAATTTCATGAGCTTGGAGAAAGCTGAAGAAGTCATACAAGGCGCGCCCGGTACTGGGCCAGGAACGCTCAGAGCCAATGGCCCCGCGAAGCAGATAGTGACGAAAGAACTGATTAACCTGTACGCAACTCTCCATCGAGTCCCATAGCAGCATGGGAAATCCTGGATAAGGTTGCCCTGCGATCACCAAGTCCTCAGTGGCCCACACAAGCTCCATCTGCCGTCCCCTGCATTGACCATTCATCAAATGTCTTAGTCTGTTTTTACAGATCTAAAGTCAGAACGCCTCTTGACGAGTTTTCCAAACGTTGAGAATGTCCAAGGGGCTGTTTCTAATATGGCAGAGATTTAACGATTTCCCAGTACCGGATCATAGGGCATTCCTGAGGGTTTGCAGGCACGCCACCTGCCGGCTGAAATCGGCGCTGGAAAGCCGTTTTGCCGGAAGTGGGCCAAGGGCCTGGCTGATGACGTGAGAGGGTTGGTGCGTCAGGTGTTCAAGTACCCGCCACTGTTCTGCATTGTCGAGGTGTTCAAAACCGGTGTGACGACGCTTGGCGGCACGCAAGACATCGCGCTGCAGGGCACGCAGCAGCGTGCCCTGGCCGCTGCGGCGCAGCAGGAAGTCGGCGCTGGCTTTCAGGTGTTCCTGCCACTGGCGGCGTGCATTGGGTGGGGCAGGCTGGATCGGGCCCTGACGCATTCCGGCCCGCCACAGTGCCAGGGCGACCAAAGCAATGACTGCGACCAGAGCCTGGGGGAAGTACCGCAACAGCAGGGTAAACAAGTCGTCGAAGTCGCTGTTGAACAGCAGGGTCACGGCTGTGCCCTGGGTCAGATACCACAGCAGCCAGGCATTGTCGTGCCTACCAATACTCGGGGTTTTCCACAGGTCACTGTCGGTGATCACCGTGACGCGGCCTCTGCCAAGGTCGAGTTGCATCAGGTGGCTCGACGTTGCGCTGTTGGCAGAAAACTGGGCCAGGTGCTTGGGGTCGGTAAGGTTGAAGTCCGTGTCAAAACTGACATAAGCCGGTGCGGTTTCATTGTCGACGTAGAGTTTGGTCAGGTCCGGGGCTTTCTTTTTGAGAGGCGTCTTCTCTGTAGGTGCAAGCTCTTCAGGTTCATCACTCGAGGTCTGGTGGATATCCAGGCGATCGAGCAGCAGGTCGCCGCTTTTGCCAGTCTCTTCATCCCATAGCGCCTCGGCCACCAATAACAGATGGCCGCCGGATTTGACCCAAGCTAACAGTTGCTCTACCTGGCGTGGTGACATGTTGCTGCGCTCGCCAAGCAATAAAAGGCTGTGGCCCTTGGCCGGCAGCGTCGTCAGCCGTTCCGCGCTGTTGGCATGGTCCACGGACAGGCCTTGTTGGCTTAGAAAGTGTTCCGCCGCCAGGTAGGGGTTTGCCAGGGCTTCTGGAGAAGGGCCGCGATCCACCACTTCGTCGTAGGGGATCGCCTTGCTCCACACGAAGTAACCACCCGCGCCAAGCAGGCACGCCAGCAATAGTCCCACCCATATTAGAGGCCGGTTCATGGGTTGTTCCCCGAGCTGAACAGGGTGCGCCAATCAGTGCAGAGTTTATGCTGGGCTGAAAGGGGTGGAAGGTGATGGCCGTAGGCAAGGTTTTGCCAATGGCGGGTCAATTCGTCACTGAAGGCCAGCAACTGCGGTTGTTGCAGTTGGTGCACGCGCGCCAGGACCTGGCCTTCCGTGTCAGCGCTTTTAAGCGGCAGATTGAAATCATGCAGCAGTCGGCTTAACAGGCCGCGGTACAGCAGGCCGAGGGCTTCCCTTGGTTGGGTGGCCCATAGGTCCTCGGCGGCGCTGGCAACATCGTCGGGCAAGGTTTCGGTGCCCAGTTCGAGACCGAATAATTGTGTCGGCACGGGTTTCATGACGTTTGGCTTGCGCGGCCCGCGCCGGCTGACAAACGTGCTCAACCATTCGCGATAACGCCATGCCAGCATGATCAAGACGCCGATCAGCAGGCCCCACAACAGTACCTCCAAGCCCTGGGCGATGCGCTTGAAGGTATTGCTGTTGAGGTTGTTCAGCAGCGCCTTCAACCAGTCCGGGAGTTTACCGTCGCTGTGAGCCTTGTTTTTAACAGGGGTCTTGTCTTCGCCAAAGCGATAGCGGGTAACGGTTTCCGGATTTTTGAAGGGAGGCTTATCCAGCAGCGACTTGATGGATTGGCTCGCGTCCTGGGTGTTCAGTGGCTTGGCGGGGCTGGAAGCATCGGCCATGGCGGGTGGGCTGAATGGCAGCAGCGTCAGCCCTATTATCACTAATAATAGCGGCGCTACGTTGCTCAGGCGCTGACGAAGGCGTCGGAACGCCAGTTCCAGGTCCCAGGCCTCGAGTACGGTGCGGCGGTTAAGGTAAAGGCTGAAACCGCAGGCGACATAGATGGGCTCCCAAAACACCAGGATCAAGGCATAGAACGCGTTACTCAGGTGTTCCAGCCACAATTTTTCCGAGCTTGTCGCCAGTGCCAGACGTTGCCAGTCCCACTCCATCTCCACGTTCTGGGGAATGAACAGATAGAGCAGTGCCATGCAACCAAACCACAGGCCGATTTCCAGGTGCACCCCGATGGTTGTCAACCAACGTGCGGCTCCTGCGTTACGTTGCTGCAGCACGCCCAGTCGTTTTTGGCGTGCCGGACCCTCCAGGCCTTCGAGTTGACTCACTGGCATCAAAAAGCTGCGGCTCAGGCTGAACCGTCGCCAGGTCAGGCAGGCCAGCAGTTGGCCTTTCAGCAGTTTCGGCCACTGGCGCACGGCCTGCTTGATGCTGGGTGTTTCGCCAAATAAGGCCTTGGACAGGATGTAAAGCGGCAAGCGGTCAAAGGCCGGTTTGAGCCACCAGAACACGAATAGTGCAGTAGACGGGTACTGCCACAGCAGTGCAGTGAGTAAGACGAACACTGGCAGGCTCACCAGCGCCCAACTGCCCATCAGTAGCAGGCGATATTCGCGGGCCATCAATACGCCAAGGTCCATGGCTTCCCAGGCAGTACGTGGGCGGATTACCACGCTTGCATCACTCACGCGCATAGCGAGTCCTTCCGGCAAGGCCCAGGTAAGCCGCCACCAGCAGCCACAGAGCAGCGCCCACCAAGTATTTGACCCAAGGGGTGATGGCGGTGGTGGACGACCAATAAGCTTCGATAAAGGCTGCTATCAGCAGGAAGATCATGACGCCGCACAACATCTGCACGCTCTTGCGTGCCGCGCGCCGCAATGATTCGCCACGGGTCAATTGCCCTGGAGCAATCAGCGCCCAGCCCAGTTGCAAGCCTGCGGCACCGGCGAGCGCGATCGCTGTCAGCTCGAATGCACCATGGCCGATGACGAATGACCAGAAGGTCTGCCCGTAGCCGATTTCAGTCAGGTGCCCGGAGACTGCACCGATGACCAGGCCGTTGAAAATCAGAAAGAACACGCTGCCCAGCCCGAACAGTAAACCGGCGGCAAACGTCTGGAACGCTATGCCCGTGTTGTGCATCACGTAGTAGCCGAACATCATCCAGTCTTCGCTTGACGCACGCTCGGCGGCGCGGCCCAGGCGGCTGGCGTCGGGGTCATACATGCCCTGCATCTCGGCCACTTGCTGCGGGCTGACGATGCTGTAGATCAGGTCGGGGAACAGGTAGACCAACAGCGCGATACCCACCAGGCTGCCAAAGAACAGCAGGCTGGCGATCAGCACGAAACGCCATTGCTCGCGCACCAACCGAGGAAAATCAGCGAGTACGAACCCGAGCACATTTGCCGCCAATTGGCTGCGATGACGGTAGAGCTGTTGGTGGCCGCGCAGGGCCAGTTGTTGCAACGGGTCTATCAGATAGCTGCTGTAGCCCCGCGCCTGGGCTAAGGCCAGGTGTTGGCACAATCGTCGGTATTGATGGGGGAAGTCGGCCACGTCACTGGCTTTGGCCTTGCCCTGCTCCAACTGTTTCAGGTGTTCGGCAAAGGCTTGCCATTGAGGCTGGTGGCGGCTTTCGAAAAGGCTCTGTTTCATGTCGGCCCCAATAGGCCACGGGCAACACCATTGAGTTGCTCCACGGCGCGGGCCGGGGATACCTGCAAGGGAGCGGCGAGAATAGAGGCCAACTCATGAACGCGTTCGGTGGACAGTTCACCCTGACGTTCCGCGAAGCCAAGGATGGCCCGCTGTTCATTCAAATCCAGGGCGAAGGGCAGGCGCAAGGCCGCCGCTTGCGGGATTTGAGGGCGCGGCAACGACTGTTCCCGGTAGATCACCAGTGTGCCGGCGGCCAAGTCACCTAGGCGCTTGAAGTGAGGGTGTTGCAGGCAACTGATCGCGCCGAGAAAGTAGCCGAATGGCAGCATGTCGACAAACCGCAGCAGGTTACGGATCAGTGATGCGGACCAGCCAACCGGAGTGCCGTCATCTTGGACGACACGCAGCCCCATGACCTGTTTGCCGGGTGAGCAGCCCTGGTTGAGTACCTCGAACAGCACCATGTACCACCAACTGATCAGGAACAGCAGCAGCGAACCCAGGCCGATGCCGACGTTGCCGAGCAAGGCCAATGGCACCAGCAGAATGCCCATGACGATCCCGCGCAAACCAAGGTCGAAGGCAAAGGCCAGCACGCGTGGCACCAGGCCGGCCGGGCGCAGGGGCAGGTCGATGCCCTCAGGGGTTTCGATCTGGTAGCGGGTGTCCAATGGGGCTGACGGCATCGCGATCCTTGGCAGTGCGCAGAGGCTGGGAGACACGGATGCTAGCAGTGTCGGCGCTGGAAGCAACCATTCAAGGTTTTGCTGGATGTTTGTACAGTACACTTGGTGCTGGTCGCGGACGCCGTTCAGCGCCTAGACTTTGTCGATCTTCAGTACAGGAATAGCCCGTGACCTCCATTTTCTGGTACGACTATGAAACCACCGGCATCAACCCGCGTAGCGATCGTCCACTCCAGGTAGCCGGCATCCGGACGGACTTTGAACTCAATGAGATTGGCGCGCCGGTCAATCTTTACTGCCAGCCCAGCGACGATATCCTGCCGCATCCCGTCGCCTGCGCGATTACCGGTATCACGCCCGCAATACTCGCGGAAAAAGGCCTGGCCGAGGCCGACTTCATGACGCGAGTGCATGCTGAACTGGCCGCGCCGGGTACGTGCGGCGCCGGCTACAACACCTTGCGATTTGACGATGAAATGACGCGCTACAGCCTGTACCGCAATTTTTTCGACCCTTACGCGCGGGAGTGGCAGGGCGGTAACAGTCGCTGGGATTTAATCGACGTGGTCCGCACGGCCTATGCCTTGCGCCCGGAAGGTATTGAATGGCCGCAACAGGATGGGCGTGTCACGCTCAAGCTGGAGCGCCTGACCGAAGCCAACGGTATCGACCATGGCCAGGCTCATGATGCGTTGTCCGATGTACGCGCCACGATTGCGTTGGCTCGACGGGTTCGTGAGAAACAGCCCAAGCTGTATGAATGGTTGTTTCAACTGCGCAGCAAGCAACGTGTGATGGACCAGGTGCGCCTGCTGCAACCGATGGTGCATATCTCCGGGCGTTTTTCCGCCGAGCGCCATTACCTGGGGGTGGTGCTGCCGCTGGCGTGGCACCCGCGCAACCGTAATGCATTGATCGTCTGCGATCTTGGGCTTGATCCGCAAGGGTTGCTGGACCTTGATGCGGATGCCTTGCGCCAGCGCCTTTACACCCGTCGTGACGATCTTGGCGAGGGTGAGCTGCCGGTACCGCTCAAGTTGGTACATATCAATCGCTGCCCGGTGGTTGCCCCGTTGAATGTGCTGCGGGCTGAAGACCGCGAACGCTTGCACTTGGATATGAACATCTATCAGGAACGAGCGCTGCGGCTAACTGACGCACAGGAACTTTGGCGCGATAAGTTGGCGGCCATTTACGCCGAGGAAGATTTCGTACCGAGTTCAGACCCGGAGCAACAGCTTTATGATGGTTTTATCGGAGATCGTGATCGGCGCTTATGCGAACAAGTCCGGATGGCCGAGCCTGCGCAATTAGCTCGCCAGCAATGGCCTTTTGATGATCAGCGTTTGCCTGAATTATTGTTTCGCTACCGCGCGCGTAACTTCCCCGATACCTTGAACAATGAGGAGCAACAACGCTGGGCACTTTTCTGTCAGCAACGTTTGTCTGACCCGCAGTGGGGCGCGCCGAATACCCTCAGGGCATTTAAGCAGGCTCGGCAAGAGTTTGCCGTTAGTGCAACGCCGTTGCAGGCTGAGGTACTGGAGCAGTGGCAGGAGTATGCGGACTCTCTGGCCGCCAAGGTAAACCTGTAGTCGACTTTGACAAAATAGGCAGGCAATAAAAAACGCCAGCAGGCTGGCGTTTTTAAAATGTTGCGTATCAGGCGCAGGCCTGGCGAGTCTTAGCCCAGCAGGGTAGCCCAGCCTTCAACCACGTCACCGCCCCACTTGGCTTTCCACTCTTTCAGGGTTTTGTGGTTGCCACCTTTGGTTTCAATCACTTCACCGTTGTGCGGGTTTTTGTATTGCTTGACCTTGCGAGCGCGCTTGGTGCCAGTAGTTTTTACCGCGCCGCGCGGTGCTTTAACTTTCGACTCTGGATCCAGCAGCGCGATGATGTCACGCAGGGATTTGGAGTATTCACCCATCAGGGTGCGCAATTTGCCTTCGAATTCCAGCTCGGTTTGCAGTTTGTCGTCTTGGGACAGATTCTTCAAACGGGCTTGCAGTTCTTTGATAGCTTCTTCGGTGGCACGGTATTCGTTGATCAGAGACATGTGGACTACCTTATGTAGAGCGCTGATTGACAGGGACAGTGGCCCAATAATAGTCAGGCGGTTTCCCCAAGTAAACATTTAAGGTCGTATTTATGTGAATTACTTTGAATGTTTGTAGCCTTGCTATGCATTCGAGTTAATTACTAGGGCGTCAACCTAAAGATAACCTGCTTGACATGCGAGGAACACCCATCGGGTAACGCAGTAGATTCATATAAAGGTGGTAAAGCCATAGGCTATTAAGGGTCATGGTACGGGCCTGCGATCAGAATAAGCTTCAACGAATACTGCAGTTTTCTCGCGCAATCGCTAGAATGGCGGCCTTTGCGAAGTTCTGGAGTTTTCCCCTAATGCGCACTTTTCGGCTGGTGATTGCTTGCCCGGACCGGGTCGGCATCGTTGCCAAAGTCAGTAACTTTCTGGCCTCCCACAATGGTTGGATCACCGAAGCGAGTCATCACTCGGACAATCTCAGCGGTTGGTTCTTCATGCGTCACGAGATTCGTGCCGACTCGCTGCCTTTTGGTCTTGATGCCTTCCGCGAGGCGTTTGCGCCGATCGCCGAAGAGTTTTCGATGACCTGGCACGTCACCGACACCGAGCAGAAAAAACGCGTGGTGTTGATGGCCAGTCGCGAATCCCACTGCCTGGCTGATTTGCTACACCGCTGGCACAGCGATGAGCTGGACTGCGAGATCGCTTGCGTGATTTCCAACCATGACGACCTGCGCAGCATGGTTGAATGGCATGGCATCCCGTATTGCCACGTGCCGGTCAACCCGCAGGACAAGGAGCCGGCGTTCGCCGAAGTCTCGCGCCTGGTCAAGCAACATGAAGCCGACGTTGTGGTGCTGGCGCGCTACATGCAGATCCTGCCGCCGGAGCTATGCCGCGAATATGCTGGCAAGGTGATCAACATCCACCACAGCTTCCTGCCATCGTTCGTAGGGGCCAAGCCTTACCACCAGGCTTCTCTGCGCGGCGTGAAGTTGATCGGTGCGACCTGCCACTACGTCACCGAAGAACTGGACGCTGGTCCGATCATCGAGCAAGACGTGGTGCGTGTCAGCCACAGCGACAGCATTGAGGACATGGTGCGTTTCGGCCGTGACGTCGAAAAGATGGTCCTGGCCCGTGGCCTGCGTTACCACTTGGAAGACCGCGTGCTGGTGCACGGCAACAAGACGGTCGTGTTCTGACCGGACGTGTTGTGATTGAAGAATGAAGGGCCTGGGCGTTAAATCGCTCCAGGCCCTTTTTCTTTGTGCGCTGTTGAGGATTGAGTCATGATTGACCCGCTGGACAAAGCCACGTCAAAAGCCCCGGCGACCCTGGGGGAAGGGTGTTTGAGCCGATATGACCCGGATGACCTCGACAGTGAGGACGGCACCGAATTTCCCGGTGCCGCCGAGTTGTGGGAGCAGGAGCAGGGTAAGGCCGATCCCGAGGACGCGTAATCGCCCGCCTGGATCAGATGCGGAAACTGCCCACCAATTGCTTCAGTCGTGACGCTTGCCGCTCAAGGTCACCACAGGCGCGCAGCGTGGATTGCAGGTTTTCCACGCCTTCCTGATTGAGGGTGTTGATCTCGGTAATGTCCATGTTGATCGACTCCACCACCGAGGTTTGTTCTTCAGTGGCAGTGGCGACCGACTGGTTCATGCCATCGATCTCACCGATACGCTGAGTCACACTGTTCAGGCGTTCGCCGGCCAGGTTGGCGATGTCCACACTGTCGAGGCTGTGACGCTGGCTTTCACTCATGGTGCTGACCGAATCCCGGGCGCCGATCTGCAGTTCCTCGATCATCGTTTGTACTTGTTGCGCCGATTCTTGGGTGCGGTGAGCCAGGTTGCGCACTTCGTCCGCGACCACAGCAAACCCACGTCCGGCTTCCCCTGCGCGGGCCGCTTCGATGGCGGCGTTCAGTGCCAGCAGGTTGGTTTGCTGGGAAATACTGGTGATCACCTCAAGAATCTGGCCGATATTCACTGTCTTGCTATTCAGCGCTTCGATGTTGCTGCTGGAAGCGCTGATCATCGCCGACAGTTGGTTCATCGCCTTGATATTGCGCTCCACCACTTGCTGGCCGTCTTCGGCCAAGTGCCGCGCGTCGCTGGCCTGGCTCGACGCTTGAGCGGCATTACGCGCGATTTCCTGGGCGGCGGCGCCCAGTTCGTTGATGGCGGCAGCCACGCTGTTGGTGCGGTTGGCCTGCTCGTCGGAGTTGACCATCGACGAATTGGACGCGCTGACGACCCGCAGTGCCACTTCATTGACCTGTTCGGTGGCGGAGGACACTTCACGGATCGAGGTATGAATACGCTCCACAAACCGGTTGAATGCGTTACCCAGTGTGCCGAATTCATCATTGTTCTGGATGCTCAGGCGACGGGTCAGATCGCCTTCGCCGTCTGCAATGTCCTGCATGGCGCGCGTCATCAGATGCAGTGGTTGCAACAGCACGCGGATCAGCATGCCGAGCAGGGCGATGATGATCACCACGGCAATGATCGTAGCGATGACCGCGGAAGTGCGGAACTCGCTGAGCATGGCGAAGGATTTGTCTTTATCTACCGAAATGCCGAGGTACCAGTTCACCGAGGGCAGGCCCTTGATCGGTGTAAAGGTCACGATAGCGTCTTTGCCGTTGGCCTCGACTTCGCTGAAGTCTGCACTGATCTTCGGGGTGTTTTTCGGGTACACGTCGGCCAGGGTCTTCATCACCAGGTTTTTGTCCGGGTGTACCAGTACTTTGCCATCGGCACTGACCAGGAAGGCATAACCCATGCCGCCGAAGTTCAGCGCGCCAATGTTATCCACTAGGGTTTGCAGGCTCAGGTCGCCACCGACCACGCCGATGCTCTGGGTGCCCTGGGTGCTGGGGGTGGCAACGGAAATGATCAGTTTGCCGGTGGCGGCATCGATGTAGGGTTCGGTCAGGGTTGAACCGTTGCTGCTCTGGGCGCCTTTGTACCAGGGGCGCACACGCGGATCGAAGCCGTCCGGCATCTTGGTGTCGGGGCGGATGGTGAAGGCACCCTTGCTGTCGCCGACGTAGGTTGCCATGAACGAAGAGGTCAGTGTTTTTTGTTCCAGCAGGCTGGCAACGGCGGCAGGCTCGGGGTTGATAGCGATGTTTTGCGCGGCGTTTTCGACCAGTGCAATGCGCCCGGTCAGCCAGGTTTGAATGTTGCTGGCGGTGACATCGCCCATTTCATGCAGGTAGTTGTTGAGGTCGTCACGAATCGCGTTGCGTTGCAGGTAATCGTTGTAGAGGGTAAACAGCGCGAAAGCGGCGATGACGATAAGGGAGGCTGCAAGCAGGATTTTATGGCTGAAACGCAGATTTTTATTCATGGCTTGTAGGGTCCGCTATGGTCTTAATATCCGAGGCGCGTCCTCGTGGGATACGCAAAATAGTAGCGTCAAAAAAGGTGTAATAATTCGTTTGATAGCGCTGTGGGTCCCTGTAGGAACTATCCGACCTATTTTTAGACTTTGTGGGTCTCACATAGTCCTGTATCGACCTGACGACAGTAAAGATTAACCATGGGTGACGAAATGCCTGACTCCACGCAACTCCTTATCGGTGCTGACCTTACTGGCCAGCCTATCGCCCAGGCCATGCGCTTGGCCAACCGTCACGGGTTGATCGCCGGCGCCACCGGCATGGGCAAGACCGTCACGTTGCAACGTCTGGCCGAAGCCTTCAGTGATGCCGGCGTGGCAGTGTTTGCCGCCGACATCAAGGGTGACCTGTGCGGCCTGGGCGCTGCGGCGAACCCCCAAGGCAAGGTGGCCGAGCGTATCGCCGGCATGCCTTTCCTGAATTACACGGCCAAGGCTTATCCGGTCACGCTGTGGGACATCCACGGGCAGTCTGGCCATCCGTTGCGCACCACTATCAGCGAAATGGGGCCGTTGTTGCTCGGTAGCCTGCTGGAACTTACCGACAGCCAGCAGTCGGCCCTCTACGCAGCCTTCAAGGTGGCGGATCGCGAAGGCCTGTTGCTTCTGGACCTCAAAGACCTCAAGGCACTGCTTAACCATCTGCGCTATCACCCGGAATTGCTGGGCGAAGACGCAGCGCTGATGACCACTGGTTCCAGCCAGGCATTGTTACGACGCCTAGCGGTGTTGGAACAGCAGGGCGCCGAAGCCTTGTTTGGCGAGCCGGCCTTGCAATTGGAAGATATCCTGCAGCCCACCAGCGACGGGCGCGGGCGCATCCACCTGCTGGACGCCAGCCGCTTGGTGCACGAAGCGCCGAAGGTATACGCGACGTTCCTGCTGTGGCTGTTGGCGGAATTGTTCGAGCAACTGCCCGAGCGCGGTGACGCCGACAAACCGCTGCTCGCACTGTTTTTTGACGAAGCGCATTTGCTGTTCGCCGACACGCCCAAGGCGTTGCAAGAGCGTTTGGAGCAGGTGGTGCGGCTGATTCGTTCGAAAGGCGTTGGCGTGTATTTTGTCACCCAGTCGCCAGGCGACCTGCCGGACAGCGTATTGGCCCAACTCGGCCTGCGCATCCAGCATGGCCTGCGGGCGTTTACCACTAAAGAACAGAAGTCTTTGCGCGCCGTAGCGGACGGCTTCCGGCCAAACCCGGCCTTTGACGCGTTGTCGGTATTGACCGAACTGGGCACGGGTGAGGCTTTGGTGGGCACCTTGCAGGAAAAGGGCACGCCGGAGGTGGTCCAGCGCGTACTGGTCGCACCGCCACAATCACGGATCGGGCCGCTCAGCGAAACCGAGCGCGCTGCCTTGATCGCCAGTTCGCCCTTGCAGCGCCGGTATGACAAACCGATCGATCGGGAATCCGCTTATGAAGTGCTGATGTCACGCAAGGAGCTTGGGCCGACCGAGGAGGCCGCGCCGGCCACCGATGAGCCAAGCTTTACCGACAGGGCCGGGGCGTTTCTCGGCACGACGGCGGGCAAGGCGCTGAAGTCCGCGATGCAGCAAGCCGCCAATCAGATGGGCCGGCAACTGGTGCGTGGTTTATTGGGGTCGTTATTGGGCGGGAGCAAGCGCAAATAGCGAATCAGGGTTTGGGCTTGGCGTGGGCGGCCAGCCGCTCAAGCGCCGCGCGCAAGCCGGGGTCGCTGATCCCGTCGGCCGTTGCCTGAATGGTTTCGGCCGCATTTGTCGAGAGGTCCAGGGTATGACCCTTCACGCCGGGTAGGGGGGTGGGCGGTTGTACTTTGAATTGGACGCGCGTCAAACCCGCAAACTCATCAAAGGTCATCAATTGACGCTGCAGGCGTTTTTGCTGATAACGCAAACGCGTTGCCCAGTGACCATCTGTGACAATAAGCAGCAGGTTCCCCTCACGCCACGACGCCACGCGGCAGTGTTCGCGCGCGGCGGGTTGCAGTTGGCTTTCGAGAAGGCGTTGCAGATGGCCCAAGCGTTGCGCATGGCCAAAGATAGCTTTCAACGGCTTGGCTTCGCGCAGCAACACGGCCGGCGCGCGGGCTGTTAGGGGGCGAAATGCCATTATTGGACACCTTAAGTAACAGAGCGGCCATCTTAGCAGAAAGCGCTTGTATGCCCCCAGGCCATGCCTTCGTGGGTTTTGTGCGTGAAATCAATCAGTAACTTCTTCGCTCCATGGGTTGAAGTTCCAGCAAAAGCCCTTATTTTAAACGTGCCCTCTCACGGCGCCATGCCAGCCTCGCGGAACAACGCCACTTTCCTCACCCACGAATCCGGGTAGAATGCGCGTTCGCATGCGGCCGTGAGGGCTGCTCGGGCCACTGACGGTGCGCCCTCCATCCCTATGTGTGGAAGAACCTGCCGATATGTTTGCGCCTTTGTTAAAGAAACTTTTTGGAAGCAAGAATGAGCGTGAAGTCAAACGCATGCTCAAGACGGTGCAGCTGGTCAATGCCTTCGAAGAGCAGATGGTTGCCCTTTCGGACGAGCAATTGCGCGCCAAGACCGAAGAGTTCAAGGCCCGCATAGCCAAAGGTGAAACCCTCGACAAGCTGCTTCCCGAAGCCTTTGCGGTCGCCCGCGAAGCCGGCAAGCGTGTCATGGGCATGCGCCACTTCGACGTCCAGTTGATCGGCGGCATGACCTTGCATGAAGGCATGATTGCCGAAATGCGTACCGGTGAAGGCAAGACCCTGGTGGCTACCCTGGGAGTTTACCTCAACGCACTGTCCGGCAAGGGCGTGCACGTTGTAACGGTGAACGACTACCTGGCTCGCCGGGACGCCAACTGGATGCGCCCGCTCTATGAATTCCTCGGCCTGACCGTCGGCGTTGTGACGCCGTTCCAGCCGCCGGAAGAGAAGCGTGCCGCCTACGCTGCCGACATCACCTACGGCACCAACAACGAATTCGGTTTCGACTACTTGCGCGACAACATGGCGTTCAGCATGGATGAGAAATTCCAGCGCGAACTCAACTTTGCCGTGATCGACGAAGTCGACTCCATCCTCATCGACGAAGCCCGTACCCCACTGATCATCTCCGGCCAGGCCGAAGACAGCTCGCGCCTGTACACCGAGATCAACAAGTTGATCCCGCGTCTGGAGCAGCACATCGAAGAAGTGGAAGGCGTAGTGACCAAAGAAGGTCACTTCACCATCGATGAGAAGACCCGCCAGGTCGAACTCAACGAAGGCGGCCACCAGTTCGTCGAAGACATGCTCACCCAGATCGGCCTGCTGGCCGAAGGCGAAAGCCTGTACTCGGCGCACAACCTGGGCCTGTTGACCCACGTGTATGCCGGTCTGCGCGCCCACAAGCTGTTCCATCGCAACGTCGAATATATCGTGCAGGACGGCCAAGTCGTTCTGGTTGACGAACACACCGGCCGTACCATGCCGGGGCGTCGTCTGTCCGAGGGCCTGCACCAGGCTATCGAAGCCAAGGAAGTGCTCAACATCCAGGCTGAAAGCCAGACGTTGGCCTCCACCACGTTCCAGAACTACTTCCGTCTGTACAACAAACTGTCCGGCATGACCGGTACGGCCGACACTGAAGCGTTCGAATTCCACCAGATCTACGGTCTGTCGGTGATGGTTATCCCGCCGAACAAGCCGCTGGCGCGTAAGGACTACAACGACCTGGTCTTCCTGACTGCCGACGAGAAATATGCAGCGATCGTCGCCGACATCAAGGAATGCATGACTCACGGCCGTCCAGTGCTGGTGGGTACTGCCACCATCGAAACGTCCGAACACATGTCCAGCCTGCTCAATAAGGAAGGCATCGAGCACAAGGTCCTCAACGCCAAGTTCCACGAAAAAGAAGCCGAGATCATCGCCCAGGCGGGTCGCCCAGGCGCGCTGACCATCGCCACCAACATGGCCGGTCGTGGTACCGACATCCTGTTGGGCGGTAACTGGGAAGTGGAAGTGGCTTCGCTGGAAGACCCGACTCCAGAGCAGATCGCGCAGATCAAGGCGGATTGGCAGAAACGCCACCAGGCCGTGCTGGAATCCGGTGGCCTGCAGGTGATCGCTTCCGAGCGTCACGAATCGCGTCGTATCGACAACCAGCTGCGTGGTCGTGCCGGTCGTCAGGGTGACGCCGGTTCCAGCCGCTTCTACCTGTCTTTGGAAGACAGCCTGATGCGCATCTTCGCCTCGGACCGCGTGAAGAATTTCATGAAGGCTTTGGGCATGCAGTCCGGTGAAGCGATCGAGCACCGCATGGTGACCAACGCCATCGAGAAGGCACAGCGCAAGGTTGAAGGGCGTAACTTCGATATTCGTAAGCAACTGCTCGAGTTCGATGACGTCAACAACGAACAGCGTAAAGTGATCTATCACATGCGTAACACGTTGCTGGCCGCCGACAACATTGGCGAGACCATTGCTGACTTCCGTCAGGACGTGCTCAACGCCACCGTCAGCGCTCACATCCCGCCACAATCCCTGCCAGAGCAGTGGGATGTTGCCGGCCTGGAAGCGGCATTGAAGAGCGACTTCGGTGTCGACTTGCCGGTTCAGCAATGGCTGGACGAAGACGATCACCTGTACGAAGAGACGCTGCGCGAGAAGCTGATGGCCGAGCTGCTGGCTGCGTACAACGAGAAAGAAGAGCAGGCGAGTGCCGAAGCACTGCGCACGTTCGAGAAGCAAATCGTACTGCGCGTGCTGGACGACCTGTGGAAAGACCACCTGTCGACCATGGACCACCTGCGTCACGGCATCCACCTGCGTGGCTACGCCCAGAAGAACCCGAAGCAGGAGTACAAGCGCGAGTCGTTCACGTTGTTCTCCGAACTGCTGGATTCGATCAAGCGCGATTCGATCCGCGTGCTGTCCCATGTTCAGGTGCGTCGCGAAGACCCGATCGAGGAAGAGGCCCGCCTGCGCGAGGAGGCCGAGGCACTGGCGGCACGCATGCAGTTCCAGCATGACGAGGCGCCAGGTCTGGAAGCCCCTGAAGTACTGGCCGAAGAGACTGATGTGGCCCTGGCTCAAACCCCGGTTCGCAACGACCAGAAGCTGGGTCGCAACGAGCTGTGCTATTGCGGTTCGGGCAAGAAGTTCAAACACTGCCACGGCCAGATCGAATAAGATTTCTGCCTGACGCTGCAACACCCTGCGCCGCGACCGGCCTCTGCCGTCGCGGCGTTTTGCCATTAATTTCGCCGTCGATCATGACGGTACAGACATCACCCATTTTTAAGGAGCGCATTCATGGCTGTTGGTCTTGGTCCTTTGCCCACATTGCACCCGGTTGCCGGTTTTGAACTGGGTATCGCTTCGGCCGGCATCAAACGCCCGGGTCGCAAGGATGTGGTGGTGATGCGTTGCGCCGAAGGCTCGACCGTCGCCGGGGTGTTCACCCTCAATGCGTTCTGTGCCGCGCCGGTGATCCTGGCCAAGCAACGCGTGGCTGGCACCATCCGTTACTTACTGACCAACACCGGCAATGCCAACGCCGGGACCGGCGAGCCTGGCCTGGTTGCTGCTGCTCGCACCTGCGCCAAGCTGGCCCAGTTGACCGGCGTCGACGCCAGCCACGTGCTGCCGTACTCCACTGGCGTAATCGGTGAGCCGCTGCCCGTGGAAAAAATCGAAGGCGCACTGCAAGCCGCACTCGATGACCTGTCTGTGGATAACTGGGCGGCAGCGGCTACCGGCATCATGACCACCGACACCCTGCCAAAAGGCGCGAGCCGCCAGTTCGTGCACGACGGCGTGACCGTCACCGTGACAGGCATCAGCAAGGGCGCAGGCATGATCCGCCCGAACATGGCCACCATGCTCGGTTACATCGCCACCGACGCCAAAGTCTCTCGCGACGTGCTGCACAGCTTGATCCTGGACGGCGCCAACAAGTCGTTCAACCGCATCACCATCGATGGCGATACCTCGACCAACGACTGCTGCATGCTGATCGCCACCGGCCAGGCCAACCTGCCGGAAATCACCGAGGCCAGCGGCCCGCTGTTCGCGGCCTTGAAGCAGGCAGTGTTCGAAGTGTGCATGGACGTGGCCCAGGCCATCGTGCGTGACGGCGAGGGTGCGACCAAGTTTGTGACGGTTGAAGTCAACGGCGGCGGCAATCACCAGGAATGCCTGGATGTCGGTTACACCGTGGCTCACTCGCCACTGATCAAGACCGCATTGTTCGCCTCTGACCCTAACTGGGGCCGTATCCTGGCAGCAGTCGGCCGTGCCGGCGTGCCAGACCTGGACGTGAGCAAGATCGACGTGTTTCTCGGTGATGTGTGCATTGCCAGCCGTGGCGCCCGCGCCGAGACCTACACCGAAGCCCAAGGCTCGGCGGTGATGCTGCAGGAAGAAATCACCATCCGCATCGAGCTCGGTCGCGGCGAGTGCAGCGAAACCATCTGGACCACCGACCTGTCCCACGAGTACGTGAAGATCAACGCGGAATACCGTACCTGATAGCAAAAAAAGGAAAAGCGCGGTGAAACGAGTGCATGTAGCAGCAGCGGTGATCCGCGGTGTCGACGGCAGGATCCTGCTGGCGCGCCGCGCCGATACCCAGCATCAGGGCGGCCTCTGGGAGTTTCCTGGAGGCAAGGTGGAGGCTGATGAGTCGGTCGCCAGCGCACTGTCCCGCGAATTGCAGGAAGAGCTGGGCATCCAGGTCACCACGGCGCGGCCGCTGATCAAGGTGCAACATGATTACCCGGACAAGCAGGTGTTGCTGGATGTCTGGGAAGTCTCGGCCTTTACCGGCGAACCCCACGGCGCCGAAGGGCAGCCGCTGGAATGGGTTGCCCCTCGGGACCTGCTCAACTATGAGTTCCCGGCAGCCAATGCGCCGATTGTGGCGGCTGCGCGTTTGCCGGCTGAATACCTGATCACCCCTGGCGAGCTGGAAACCCCGACACTGTTGCGCGGTATCCAGCAAGCCATCGCCGGCGGCATCAAGCTGGTTCAGTTGCGTGCACCCAACGGCTACGACCCCAAATACCGCGATCTTGCGGTGGATGCGGTGGGTTTGTGCGCGGGCAAGGCCCAGTTGATGCTCAAGGGGCCATTTGAGTGGTTGGGGGATTTTCCTTCGGCGGGCTGGCACATGACTTCGGCGCAACTGCGTAAATATGCGAGCAAAGGCCGGCCGCTGCCTAAAGATCGCTGGTTGGCGGCGTCTTGCCACACTGCCGAGGAGTTGGCGCTGGCGGAAATGATGGACGTGGATTTTGTCACGCTGTCGCCAGTGCAGCCGACGCAGACTCATCCTGATGCACAGCCGTTGGGTTGGGAGCAGGCGGCTGAGTTGATCAGCGGGTTCAGCAAACCGGTGTTTCTGTTGGGTGGAGTTGGGCCTGCTGAGCGGGAAAAGGCTTGGGAGGCTGGGGCTCAAGGTGTCGCTGGGATCAGGGCGTTCTGGCCCGAGGCATGAAACTCCACCGTAGCAGCTGCCTCGCTTGAGCTCGACAGCTGCTACGCGAGGGTTTGTCAGTGAGGCTTGGCCGCTGCCTGCCACAACACCTCAGCAACACCCTGACGCCTGGCAATCACCCGCGCCGCCACAAACAACAAATCCGACAATCGATTGATATACGCCAACCCGACCCCTTCTAACGGCTCCACCGCATTCAAGTGCTGACACCGCCGCTCCGCAGTGCGTGCCAGGCTGCGGCATACATGGGCCTGGGCGATCAACGCCGAGCCACCGGGCAGGATGAAGTTCTCCAGCGGGCCCACTTCCTCATTCCAGCGATCAATTGCCGCTTCCAGCCGATCCACTTCTGCCGCATTCAATGCCTTGTACACCGGCATGGCCAACTCACCGCCCAAGTCGAACAGTCGATGCTGGCAAGGCGTGAGTACTTCAACCACATCCATCAACTCAGGGTGCTTGCCGCTTTGCTCTTCAAGATTGGCCAGCAGCAACCCCAACTGGCTGTTCAGCGTATCCACTTCACCAATGGCTTCCACCCGTGGGTGGTCCTTGGGCACGCGGCGGCCGTCGCCCAGGCCGGTTTCGCCGGTGTCGCCAGTGCGGGTGTAGATCTTCGACAGGCGAAAGCCCATGGTCAGTGCTCCAGTTGGTTCAATTCGTAGGCGGGCAGTTGGCTGCCGGCCAAGGGTAGGCGCAGGGTGAAGCAGGTGCCTTGGCCGAGGGTGGAGTGCACCTCCATCTGGCCTTTGTGGTTGTTGGTGATGATGAAATAGGACACCGACAGCCCAAGCCCGGTGCCCTGGCCGATTTCCTTGGTGGTAAAGAACGGTTCGAAGGTGCGCTTACGCACGTTCTCGCTCATGCCGATGCCGTTGTCTTCCACCTGGATCTCCGCCCACGGCGGGTTGAGACGGGTACGCAGGATAATGTGCCCCGGCTCACTACCGTCTGCACGCAGGTGGATGGCCTGGGCGGCATTTTTCAGCAGGTTGAGCAGCACCTGTTCCAACTCGTTGGCAGTGCCCGGAACCGGGCCCAGTTGGGGGTCGAACTGGCGGGTGATCGCCAGACCCTTGAAGTCAAAGCCGATAGCAAGGTCGAAGTCGTTACCGGCGATTTCCACGGCTTGGTCGATCAGCGCCGGCAAATCGCAAGGCGCCATTTGCCGGTTGCTACGGCGGCTGAAACTGAGCATATGGGTGACGATCTTCGCCGCCCGGGCTCCGGCCTGCTGAATACCATCGAGCAGTTGCGGCACTTCGCGGCCTTCGAGGTAACGGTTGACCGTGTCCAGTTCGATGCCAGCCTGTTCAGCGTGCTCCAGGTTCTTGGGTAGGTCGGGAGACAAGCGGCGGCGGATGTTCTGCACGTTATGCAGGATCGCCCCCAGCGGGTTATTGATCTCATGGGCCATACCAGCGGCGAGGCCACCCACAGAGAGCATTTTTTCCGACTGCACCATCATTTCTTCCAGGGACAGGCGCTGGGTGATGTCATCGATCCGGATCACCACGCCACGCCCAGCGCCCCCCATCAGCGGGTAGAAGGTCAGGGCATAGTGCTTGGGTTCATCGTCTTTGAACCACGTGACGCGCTCGATGCGCTCCACCGTGTGCTGTTCTACGGCTGCCCTGATCTGCGGCAGGTACGGTTTGAGCGGCTGGAACGCCAGGTAAATCGGCTGGTTCAGGGCTTCATCCAGGCGCGTGCCGGAGAGGGCGCTGGCCTCCTGGTTCCATTGGGTGACGTAGAGCTGTTCATCCAGGGCGATCAGCGCTGAGGGCATCGAGTCGATGATACTGTTCAGATAGTTCTGAAACCCGGTGAGCTTTTTCTCGATCTTGCTGCGAACCTGGACTTCCAGTTCGAGCTTGCGATTGGTGTGGCGCGTTTCTTCGGCCAGGCCTTGGGCCTGGTCATAGGCGGCCTGGGAGTCGTCACGCGCACGCTTGAGTTGCTGCTCGCGCGCTTCGATACGCGACAGCATGGTGTTGAAGGCTTCGGCCAGGCTGCCGATTTCATCGTGATTGCCGCGGCCGGCGCGCAGGGCGTAGTTCTCTTCGCGGGTGACTTGGCGCGAGAGTTCTTCCAGTTCGTGGATCGGACGGGTGATCAGGCGTTTGATCTGGCGGGCAATGACCAGCCACAGCAGCACGCTGAAAATCAGGATACCCAGGCTGGCCGTGAGCGTGCCGGTATAGAACGCCACCGGCAATTCACTGCTGGCCACCAGCAACAGATGCCCGGACGGCTGGCCCGCACGGGGCAGGGTGATGATCTGATTGCTGCGAAACTCGGTGACACGCCAGGCTTCGATGTGCCGGTAGTGGTCCGGCAGGTGCAGGCGGTCGCCGTGTTGCATCTGCGCCAAAAGGTTGCCAGCACCGTCGTACAGGGCGGCGGCACGCAGGGGGGAATAGCTGGTCAGCTCATTGAGCAGGGCGTCAGCTTTCGCGGGCGACTCGAGGGCCTCGGCGGCGAGCGCGGGGTTGGACACCAGGCGGCCAATGGCCTGCAACGCCTGGGGCGCCATGCTTTCCTGGGAGATCCAGTAGGCAGCGCTGATAAAAGTCAGGTTGGCCACCAGCAAGACGGTGGTCAGCAGCACCAGCAGGGCTGCCAGCAGTTTCTGCCCGACCGGTAAGTTTTCAAGACGCTGGCGCAACGGCATCAGGGTTTTCCCAGGCAATAGACAGACGGGCAGGGTAGCGCGTGGCTCAGTCGCGGGGCAATCCGCGCGCGAGTAACTGCTCGACCAGGCGTACTTGCAGCTGTTGCAAATGCGGCAGGCTCAACTGATGACGGCTGGCTGCCTGGCAAGCATAGCCCAATAGATAGCTGATTTCGGTGCGTCGGCCGGCGGCCACGTCCTGGAACATGGAGGAGTAGTTGGCGGCCGTGGCGTGGATTACCCGTTCCACTTCTTGCAGCAGGTCCTGCGCGGCTGCGGCTTGGCCGCAGCATTCCAGCAGTTCACCGAGTTCGGCGCAGAGGGTGGCGACTTCGCAGTGATGGGCTTGCAGTTCTCCATTGCGGCACTGGTACAGCACCGTCAGTGGGTTGATCGCGCAATTGAGGGCCAATTTACGCCACAGCCGCGTGAGGATATCGGTGCTCCAATCGTGGGGGATGCTGGCGGCGTTCAAATCATCGAGCCAAAGTGGCGGGGTAGGGTGGCTGGCGTCTCCCAGCCAGGTATAGCCATGGCCGGCGAACACCACGCGCCAGTCGCCATCGCGAAATGCGCCTTCGGTGCTGGAGGCAAAGATGCAGCGAACCTGGGGCAGTTGCGCGGCCATTGCGTCTTGGCTGCCCAGGCCGTTCTGCAACAGGATCAGCTCGGCATCGGGTGTCAGTCGATGTTGCAACTGTGCGACAGCATCTTGGGCGTCGTAGGCTTTGCACGCTACCAGCAGGCGATGAATCGGTTCGGGGCTGTCGGGCGTTTCGCCGATGACTGGGTAAGTGTGTTCGACGCCTTGTTCTATCAGGGTCAGCCCTTTGGCGGCCTGATAACTGGCCAGGCGTGCCTCATCGCGCAGGATCAACCTTACGGGCACGCCCGCACGTGCCAGGCGAGTGGCCCAGAGTGTGCCCAGGCTGCCAGCGCCGAGAATATGCCAGGTGGTCGACATCAGTTTGTGCTCCGTAGGGTCGCTCACAGTGAACGCGGCGAAAGAACCGCTATAATGCTCCGGCATTTTAGCTCGGGCGCGCTCCATCTCTACTGAGCCCGCCCCTTATATTGGAGAAATGACATGCCTTCGTTCGACGTGGTATCCGAACTGGACAAACACGAAGTCACCAACGCCGTCGAGAACGCCGTCAAGGAGCTGGATCGCCGCTATGACTTGAAAGGCAAGGGCAGCTTCGAATTCAAGGAAAAGGACCTGACCGTCAACCTGACCGCTGAAGCCGATTTCCAGCTGGAAGCGATGATCGAGATCCTCAAGCTGTCGCTGGTCAAGCGCAAGATCGATGCGCAGTGCCTTGAAATCAAGGACGCCTACGCCTCCGGCAAGCTGATGAAGCAGGAAGCCGTGCTCAAGGAAGGCATCGATAAGGAGCTGGCGAAGAAGATCGTTGCCCACGTCAAGGACGCCAAGCTGAAAGTCCAGGCCGCCATCCAGGGTGAGCAGGTGCGTATCACTGGCAAGAAGCGTGACGACCTCCAAGAGGCCATCGCGGCCTTGCGTGCCAAGACGTTCGATATGCCGCTGCAATTCAATAACTTCCGCGACTGATGGCACACTGGGGAACCCGCGGGCGTTTTTGACGTCCCACGCCCCACACACCTGCGCCCACTCTTGAGCCCTACGGGGCTCAATTGCATTTGTGGCCCGTGAATACGCCGAACATCCGGTAACCAGGAGAATGTTGATGGATTTGAACGCTGAAATGGATCACTTGATCAAGACCTCACAGTCGTGGATCCCGATGATCATGGAATATGGCAGCCGGGTATTGCTCGCTGTAATCACCCTGGCCATTGGTTGGTGGCTGATCAACGTATTTACCCACCGAGTAGGGCGGTTGCTGGCCATCCGTAACGCGGACCTGGCACTGCAGCACTTCGTCACCAGCCTGGCGAACATCGCGCTCAAAGTCATGCTGATTGTCAGCGTGGCCTCAATGATCGGCGTAGCGACCACCTCGTTCGTTGCTGCGATCGGTGCCGCGACCCTGGCCATTGGCCTGGCATTGCAAGGCAGCCTGGCCAACTTCGCCGGCGGCGTATTGATTCTGTTGTTCCGCCCGTTCCGTATTGGTGACTGGATCGAAGCCCAGGGCACCTCGGGTACGGTCGACAGCATCCAGATCTTCCACACTGTGCTGCGTACCGGCGACAACAAGACGGTGATCTTACCTAACGGCATCCTGTCCAACGGCATCATCACCAATACCAATCGTCAGCCGACTCGCAAGGTCGTGTTTGACGTGGGTGTGGACTATGACGCTGACCTGCAGAAAGCTCGCGAAGTGCTGCTGGAGTTGGCGCAAGATCCGCGCGTGCTGGCGGAGCCGATGGCTGTGGCCGTGGTTTCAACCTTGGGCGACAGTTCGATCACCGTGTCCCTGCGCTGCTGGACCAAGACGTCGGATTACTGGGATTTGGTGTTCTTGTTCAATGAGCTGGCACGTGACCGTTTGAAAGCGGTGGGAATTGATATTCCGTTTCCGCAGCGGGTTATTCGGGTGGTGCAGGAAACAGCCGAGAAGTAATAAATAACGATTGTTGCAAGGCAACGTGGGCGAAAAGTCGGACTCAGTGATGGTTAGTTTGCTAGCTATGTAATTTGAAGCCCTGACAGTAATAAAATAGACATAAAAAAACCGCGTACCCGAACAGGTATGCGGTTTTTTTATTGCATTTAAACGGTAATCGAACTACCGGTTAATTACAAAATGCTCAACGGGTATTCGACAATCAGACGAGTGTCATTGTTGTCAGCGGAATAACCACTGTAGGCACCGTTAGAGCGATACATGGCGAAGCGCAGGCGGAACGACAGGTCTTTGGCCGGTCCGCTTTGCATAACGTACTTGGACTCTGCGTCCCACTCGTTTTCCTTGCCTTCACCCAAGCCATTGGTCTTGATGTTGTCACCTTTGACGTAGCGGGTCATGAAGCTCAGGCCAGGAACACCGTAGGTCGCCATGTTGATGTCGTAACGAGCCTGCCAGGAACGTTCGTCGCGACCCACGAAGTCGGAGATCTGGATCGAGTTGGAGACGAAGATCGTACCGTTACCGTCGACGCCATAGTAGTAGCCGTTGTCACCGCTGGAGCGTTGGTGAGCGATCGTGAACTTGTGAGCGCCAATGCTGTAGGCGGCTTGCAGGCTCCACAGGTTGTTGTCTACACCCCGAGTACCGTCGCCGATCATATCGACCTGGTCACCACGCTTGTCACCCCGGGTACGGTACCCGTTGAGATCGAAGTTCAGCGATTGGGTGTCGCTCATCGGAAAGGTGTAGTTCAGATTGACATACTGCTTCTTGAAGTACTGATCAACATCCGACGCTGCGAAAGTGCCGGTAAGGCCTTCGGTAAATGCGTAGGTTGCGCCGAAGATATTGGCTGCGGTCAGACCTTTGCCATTGTCGAAGCCGTCGGAAACACCGCTGATGCTGTCGCGGCCCATGCCGGTTTGCTTGCTCAGGGCGGTGAAGCGACCTGCACTCAGCTCCAGGCCTTTGATTTCAGTGGAGGTGATCATAGTGCCCGTAGCGATTTCAGGCAGCAGGCGGCTGTCATCAGTCGAGAACACAGGGCTGGCGACGGTTTGTTGACCGTATTTCAAAACAGTATCGGAAATACGGAACTTGATGGCCGCGCCGCCCTTGGACTGAGTCCGTTCAGGGTTGCCATCACTGTCATTGGCGAACAGGCCGTTACCGCGACGGCCCGAACCGCCATCCAGCTTGGCCGAGCCCATCACGAATGCGTCAAGGCCAACACCAACGGTACCTTGCGTGAAGCCGGACTTGTATTGGAGCAGCTCACTGATACCGGTATCTTGACGATAGCCGCTTGTGCTCGAAGAAGGGTTACTCGCGCCATTCTTGTAATCACGGTTCATGTATTCCATCCGAGACTTGGCCGTGAGGCTTTGATCTTCGAGGAAACCCTTGGATTCGTCTTGAGAAGACGCCATTGCGAACTGCGTAGTGCCTGCTGAGACAGCCAGGGCGATCATGCTCCACTTCATCACGCGCATCGTGATTTGCTCCTTTGGTTTTAGGAAGAGTACTGCCGTCCCACCTGTATTTTTGTCTGGGCGGCTCTTTCTTTTTGTGTCGGCGCAAAGTTATATCACGCTGACAATGTTGGCGATACTTGCCCCACTTTCCTTTCAGCTTCTTTACGAGCGACGAGCGGGTCGTAAATTGCTAGATCCATGTCGCAATTTCACAGCCTCACTGTAGCGAGACTGACAACTTCAATGCGGTGTCCAAACCGTTAAAAGCGCGTAGAAAACGTGACTTTAAAGTTTGAAATCTTCCCTGGTGCACACTGAACCGCTGTTTTTTCATCGCGAAACACCTGGATCCCTTCAGGTGCCGTTGCCGACGATAGGGGGATGAATGCAACAAGCGCGCCCAAACCGAAAATTGAATGTCATTTTTTCGTGAAAAACGTTGCAGCTTCGTGAAAACCGCATAAGCACGGGGTTTTTACGCCGATTGGTTTGGCCGCGATGCCCATGCTCTTTGGCTGTCCGCGAGTGCATAAATCCTTAATCTTGCAAAAACGTTACCCGTTCACCCCATTCGGTGGGTAGACGGAGGCTCGCTTTGAGGCATGAGTGGGTCATTTTGGTGCAATAACCCTCATGGCTCGATGTGCAGTGATGGCTCAATGCCTTTTTGTGTTGAGGCCTCTGTATCGAGGGTCTCGTCGCAATGGTTCGACCAGCATCTGGCCAATCGCTGAAGTATTGGTCATTGAGCGTAGTCGAAATATTCGACTGTCTCGAAATGGTGCGCATTTTTTTTGCCATGCGTTGCCAATGCGCCTCTGGCGCGGCGTGAAGCAGTACCGATTCGCAGGTATGCTATCGGCCTTGAACCTGTCCTGCCGAACGGAGTGCCTGCGGTGTTCGCTTTAGATCAACGCCTTCAACAAGACACGCTGGTCATTGGGGATTTCCCCCTCTGTCGCCTGCTGCTGTCCAATGACTCGAACTACCCTTGGTTCATCCTGGTGCCGCGTATCAACGGTATCAGCGAAGTGTTTCAGCTGGATGTCACCGACCAGCAGCGCTTATGGCAAGAAACCACCGCCTTGGCGCAATTGCTGAATGAAGGCCTTGCGGCTGAAAAGATGAATATCGGCGCACTGGGCAACGTAGTCAGTCAGTTGCACGTGCACGTGATCGTGCGCAAACGCGACGACGCCGCTTGGCCGGCGCCGGTGTGGGGCAGGCATCCGGCCCAGCCTTACACCGATGAGCAAGTGACAGCCATCCGCGCTCGTCTGCGTGAGCTGCTGCCTGCCGATTTCATCTTTACCCAGGGCTGAATTATGGATTTGCAAGATCGCGTTACCGACCTGGAAAGCCGGCTGGCCTTCCAGGACGACACCATCGAGACCCTCAATGATATTCTGGTCACGCAGCAACGTGCGGTCGAGCGCCTGCAGTTGCAGATGACCGCGCTGCTCAAGCGCCAGGAAGAGATGGGCGGCCAATTCGAGACATCGGAAGAAGAAGCGCCGCCGCCTCACTATTAATAGCCGCGCATAAAAAAACCGCGATCCAGCAATGCTGGCTCGCGGTTTTTTTTGCTGCGAAGGCGCGTATCAGCGACGCGGCAGTGCAGCGATCACGTCTTCGGCTTGCAGGCCTTTGTCGCGATTCATGACGGAGAATTCCACGCGCTGGCCTTCCACCAGGACGCGATGGCCTTCGCCGCGAATGGCCCGGAAGTGGACGAAGATATCGTCGCCCGAATCGCGGGAAATAAAGCCGAAGCCCTTGGACGTGTTGAACCACTTGACGGTACCGGTATCCCGATTGGTCATGTCGTAGGTTGGCGACGAGGCCGCAGGAGACGAACGGTAGAAGCTGATGGCCAAGTGAAGAACGATGGCGACCACAGCAATCACCAGGCTGAGCAGGATGGCCGGGTGGCCACCGACTTCAGGCATGGGGGCCAGGAGGGTGAGGGTTTGTACGACAACGGTCAGCACCAGCAGCGCGCTGACCAGGTTTTGCAGTTGATGACGTGTGCCTTTGTTCCAGTAAGGGATCACGGGTGCCAGCGTCAGGTTAAGAAGGCCGAACAAGGCCAGGTACAGAGCGTCGTGTTGTTCCAGGTAGGGAGGGCTTCCCTGTTGCAAGCTCGGTATAAAGGACAGCAGCAAAGCTGCAACGCCCGTTAGCAGGTGGACGATTTTCAACATTTTGATTAACTCACGTTAAGACGGATCACGAGGAAGAGCTGACTGGCACGGTTCGCTTCTGAACAATGGGAGGCGTTGGGCACGTGCGCGGGTATCAGCCTATGTCGCTGCCGCAGAAAGTAACGGCGACGACACGCCGTCTATTTAACAGCAAAGGCTGTGCCTACTCAAATCAAGCATTTCGGGGTGTTGCAAGGAGGACCGCATTTCTGCGTCAAACGCTTGTCCTAGACACGTGCAGGCCATTCAAGCGGCTGGTAGAGATATTTCCCACATGGCTCGACGGCTGCGGCTGCGCCGTTTGGCAGGTTACACCGGGGCGAATTGCCGCTCCGGGCTGCGCATCACCGGCACTCTTGCTAGAGTGGTCCTGCACCTGATCAACAAATGCTTGTCAATTGAAGGGGATAAACATGGCAATCGATATCGGTATCAGTGAAGAAGATCGTAAATCCATCGTCGATGGGCTTTCACGACTGCTTTCCGATACCTACGTACTGTATCTGAAGACCCACAACTTCCATTGGAACGTCACGGGCCCCATGTTCCGTACGTTGCACCTGATGTTTGAAGAGCAGTACAACGAGTTGGCCCTGGCGGTGGACTCCATTGCCGAGCGTATCCGTGCCCTGGGTTTCCCGGCGCCGGGTGCCTATTCGATCTATGCCCGCCTTTCTTCTATCAAGGAAGAAGAGGGCGTACCCAGTGCCGAAGAGATGATCAAGCAACTGGTGGCTGGTCAGGAAGCCGTCACTCGCACAGCGCGCGGCATCTTCCCATTGCTCGACAAGGTCAGCGATGAGCCGACGGCCGACCTGTTGACCCAGCGTATGCAGGTTCACGAGAAAACCGCGTGGATGCTGCGTTCGCTGCTTGAAAACCAGTAAACGCCGACCCTGAGTGGCGCCGTCCTGGCGCCGCTCGCTTGTTTCCGCGCATTTCCTGGCGTTGTCCTACGCCGATCAACTCCCGCGTCTTCTGGCTGCCCGTTGCTCGCTGCTGTTTTATAGGGCCACTGCCCAAGGGGATATCCCGTGGGCTGCTGTTTGGCAATGGAGTGTCAGGTGTATGTCACGTGGAGTCGGTAATGGAGTGATGGAAACCGGTGGTTTTCATAAGATACAGGTCGACCCTTTTGCAAAAGGGTTCGATATGGGACTGGCCAAGCCATTGTCTCGGTCGGTGAGGCTCAATGGGTTTTCCACTTGTCTGCGGCTGGAGCAGATCTATTGGAATATCCTCACGGAAATAGCCAGGATCAACGCCTGTTCAGTCAGTGCGTTGCTGTCTTACGTCGATCGGGAAGTGCACTTGCGTTATGGCGGTGTGAAGAACTTCAGTGGGTTGGTCAGGGTGGTGTGCGTGGTTTACCTCTTGAAAGGGCGTATTGAACCTTCATACTCACCGGGGTAGTCACCGGGCACCGGGGCCGGCCCATGTATGAGCTGAGGTGGGTAAGGCTCAGGACAGAAAGCCGGCTGCGCTGCCTCGATTTACCAGATATAATCCCGCGCTTTGCTACGCATGCTGCGAACCCGCAGGGCAGGCGTGGCGCAGTAACGATCTGATCGCCGAGACATCTCCATGCCCATGTACGACTATCAATGCGCTTCCTGTGGTCATCAGTTGGAAGCCATTCAGAAGATCAGCGCCGCGCCGTTGGTCGATTGCCCTGCCTGCCAGGCTCCGGAGCTCAAGAAGATGTTGTCCATGCCGGGCTTCCGCTTGAGCGGCAGCGGCTGGTACGAGACCGACTTCAAGACCGGCTCGAAGAAGAACCTGGCCGGCGGCGACAAAGCAGACTGAGTTGAACTCTACGCGCAGGCTCCTGCATTATCCGTCCCCTGCTTTAATGTACGGTGACGAGGCGGGCCTCCACCGAATTTCGAATTACGAGAAGTGAAACCACTACCATGATGCGCAGCCACTATTGCGGCCAACTGAACGAGACCCTGGAAGGTCAGGAAATCACCCTTTGCGGATGGGTTCACCGTCGCCGCGACCACGGCGGGGTCATCTTCCTCGATATCCGTGATCGTGATGGTCTGGCCCAAGTGGTGTTCGACCCGGATCGCGCCGAGAGCTTCGCCGCCGCCGACCGCGTGCGCAGCGAATACGTTGTGAAGATCACCGGCAAGGTTCGCCTGCGTCCCGCTGGCGCTGTGAACAAGAACATGGCGTCCGGCGGCATCGAAGTGCTGGGCTACGAGCTGGAAGTGCTGAACGAGTCGGAAACCCCGCCGTTCCCACTCAATGAGTACTCCGACGTGGGCGAAGAAACCCGCCTGCGCTACCGCTTCCTGGACCTGCGTCGTCCGGAAATGGCCGAGAAGCTGCGCCTGCGTTCGCGCATGACCACCAGCATCCGCCGCTTTCTCGACGAAAACGGCTTCCTGGACGTTGAAACGCCGATCCTGACCCGGGCCACCCCGGAAGGCGCGCGTGACTACCTGGTGCCTAGCCGTACCCACGCCGGCAGCTTCTTCGCTTTGCCGCAATCGCCGCAGTTGTTCAAGCAACTGCTGATGGTGGCCGGCTTCGACCGTTACTACCAGATCGCCAAGTGCTTCCGTGACGAAGACCTGCGCGCCGACCGCCAGCCGGAATTCACCCAGATCGACATCGAGACCAGTTTCCTCGATGAAAAAGAGATCATGGGCCTCACCGAGCAAATGATCCGCAACCTGTTCAAGGAAGTGCTGGACCTGGAGTTCGGCGAATTCCCGCACATGACCTTCGAAGAAGCCATGCGCCGCTACGGTTCCGATAAGCCAGACCTGCGTAACCCGCTGGAACTGGTGGACGTGGCCGACCAGCTCAAGGAAGTCGACTTCAAGGTGTTCAGCGGCCCGGCCAACGATCCTAAATGCCGCATCGCCGCCCTGCGCGTGCCTGGCGGCGCGAGCATGCCGCGCAAGCAGATCGACGATTACACCAAGTTCGTCGGCATCTACGGTGCCAAGGGCCTGGCATACATCAAGGTCAACGAGCGCGCCAATGGCGTTGAGGGTCTGCAATCGCCGATCGTCAAGAACATCCCGCTGGACAACCTGAACGCGATCCTCGATCGCGTCGGTGCGGTCGATGGCGACATCGTGTTCTTCGGCGCCGACAAATCCAAGATCGTCAGCGAAGCGCTGGGCGCACTGCGCATCAAGCTGGGCACCGACCTCGACCTGCTGACCTGCAAGTGGGCACCGATGTGGGTTGTCGACTTCCCGATGTTCGAAGAGAACGACGACGGCAGCTTCAGCGCCTTGCACCACCCGTTCACCGCGCCGAAGTGCACGCCGGCAGAGCTGGAAGCCAATCCGGCTGGCGCTCTGTCCCGTGCCTACGACATGGTGTTGAACGGTACTGAGCTGGGTGGCGGCTCGATCCGTATCCACCGCAAAGAGATGCAACAGTCGGTCTTCCGTCTGCTGGGTATCAACGAAGCGGAACAGGAAGAGAAATTCGGCTTCCTGCTCGACGCCCTGAAATACGGTGCACCGCCCCACGGTGGCCTGGCCTTCGGCCTGGACCGCCTGGTGATGCTGATGACCGGCGCCCAGTCGATCCGTGAAGTGATCGCCTTCCCGAAAACCCAGAGTGCTGCGGACGTCATGACCCAGGCTCCAGGTGTGGTGGATGCCAAGGCATTGCGCGAACTGCACATTCGTCTGCGTGAGACGCCGAAAGCTGAGTAAGGCCGCAGCGTGAAAGCGCACTGAGGTTTACGCAGTCTAAAAAGGCGCATCTTCGGATGCGCCTTTGCGTTACAAGGGCTGTGCTTTAAAGAGGGAAGTCCCACCTGGGGTGGGATTGTTAAGGTTTCTACAGAATTTCGGAGTTGTGTTATGGCTGGCCATTCCAAGTGGGCGAACATCAAGCACCGCAAAGAGCGTCAAGATGCCAAGAAAGGCAAGATCTTCACCAAGTGGATCCGAGAGCTGACCGTCGCTGCCCGCCAAGGCGGTGGTGACCCTGGCTCCAACCCGCGTCTGCGCCTGGCGCTGGACAAGGCCCTGGGTGCGAACATGAGCCGCGATATCATCGACCGCGCCGTGGCCCGTGGCGCCGGTGCCGCCGATACCGACGACATGGTCGAGCTGAGCTACGAAGGCTATGGCCCGGGCGGGGTGGCGGTGATGGTCGAGTGTATGACCGACAACCGCAACCGCACCGCAGCGGCTGTGCGCCATGCGTTCAGCAAATGCGGCGGCAACCTCGGTACTGATGGTTCGGTGGCCTACTTGTTCGAGCGCAAGGGGCAGATTTCCTTTGCACCGGGTGTGGATGAAGATGCACTGATCGAAGCCGCGATGGAGGCGGATGCCGACGACGTGGTGACCAACGACGACGGCTCCATCGACGTGTTCACCTCGTTTGCCGGGTTCTATGCCGTGCGCAATGCGTTGGAAGCCGCTGGTTTCAAAGGCACTGACGCGGAAATCGTGATGCTGCCGACCACCAGCGCCGAGCTGGATCTGGACGGTGCGCAGAAAGTGCTGAAGATGCTGGACATGCTCGAAGACCTGGATGATGTGCAGAATGTGTATTCGAACGCCGATATCCCGGAAGAAGTTGCCGCACAGCTAGGCTGATGGGTGACGTAGATCAAAATGTGGGAGCGAGCAAGCCCGTTCCCACATTGGATCTCCTCTGTATCGAAAATTGTTTTACCCAACCTGCAGGCGTTATGACTTTAATCCTAGGTATCGACCCCGGTTCGCGCATCACCGGTTTTGGCGTGGTGCAACACACCCCGCGCGGCTGCATCTATGTCGCCTCGGGTTGCATCCGTACCGGCGCGGGCGAGTTGGCCGAGCGCCTGCAGATTGTCTATCGCGGCGTGCGTGAGGTGATCCAGACGTACGGGCCGGTGACCATGGGCATCGAGAAGGTGTTCATGGCAAAGAACGCCGACTCAGCCCTTAAGCTTGGCCAGGCCCGTGGCGCGGCCATCGTGGCCGGCGCGGAGGAGGGCATGGAGATTGCCGAGTACACCGCGACGCAGGTCAAGCAGGCCGTGGTTGGCACCGGTGGGGCCAACAAGGAACAGGTGCAGATGATGGTCATGCACATGCTCAAACTCACCGCCAAGCCGCAGATTGACGCCTCCGACGCCCTGGCCATCGCCATTTGCCATGCGCACACCCGATCCAGTCTGCTACCGCACGGCCTCGGTACGGCACGCAGTCGTGGCGGGCGCCTGCGTCTCTGATAGCATCAGCGCAATCGTTATTTCCGGTCAGGCCTTGATCTGACCTCAAGCTTTAAGGAACGAACCGTGATTGGACGCTTGCGCGGCACCCTGGCTGAGAAACAGCCGCCGCACCTGATTCTGGATGTAAATGGGTTGGGGTATGAGCTGGAAGTGCCCATGACCACCTTGTATCGCCTGCCGTCGGTCGGTGAGCCGATAACACTGCACACTCATTTGGTGGTGCGCGAAGACGCACAACTGCTCTATGGTTTCATTGGCAAGCGCGACCGTGACTTCTTCCGCGAGCTGATCCGCCTCAATGGTGTGGGGCCGAAACTGGCCCTGGCCTTGATGTCGAGCCTGGAAGTGGATGAACTGGTGCGAGCCGTTTCGGCCCAGGATACCTCTGCGTTGACCAAGGTGCCCGGCGTCGGCAAAAAGACCGCCGAGCGCCTGCTGGTGGAACTCAAGGACCGCTTCAAGGCCTGGGAAGTCGTGCCGAGCATGTTTGCCCTGGTGCCGAACCAGCCGGATATGCCGGCGGGGCAGGTCGCGAGCGCCGAAAGTGATGCGGTCAGTGCGCTGATCTCCCTGGGCTACAAGCCGCAGGAAGCCAGCAAGGCCGTATCGGCCATCAAGGACAAGAACCTGAGCAGTGAAGACATGATCCGCCGTGCCCTGAAGGGAATGATTTAAGTGATTGAAGCTGATCGTCTGATCGCGGCCACCGGCCCGCGCGACCGTGAAGAAATCCAGGACCGCGCCATCCGTCCACTGAGCCTTGCGGATTATATCGGCCAGCCTACCGTGCGCGAGCAGATGGAATTGTTTATCCAGGCCGCGCGCGGACGCAGTGAATCCCTGGATCACACGCTGATCTTCGGCCCGCCGGGTCTGGGCAAGACCACCCTGGCCAACATCATTGCCCAGGAAATGGGCGTGTCGATCAAGTCGACCTCCGGCCCGGTGCTGGAGCGTCCGGGCGACCTGGCAGCATTGCTGACCAACCTTGAGCCGCACGATGTGCTGTTTATCGACGAGATCCACCGACTCTCGCCGATTGTCGAGGAAGTGCTGTATCCCGCGATGGAAGACTTCCAGCTCGATATCATGATCGGCGAAGGCCCTGCGGCGCGCTCGATCAAGCTCGACCTGCCACCTTTCACGCTCGTCGGCGCCACCACCCGCGCCGGCATGTTGACCAACCCGCTGCGAGACCGTTTCGGCATTGTTCAGCGTCTAGAGTTCTATAGCACCGCAGACTTGGCGACCATCGTCAGCCGTTCGGCAGGCATTCTTGGCTTGCCGCTGGACCCGGAAGGCGCGTTTGAAATCGCCCGTCGCGCCCGTGGCACGCCACGGATTGCCAACCGCTTGCTGCGTCGCGTGAGGGATTTCGCCGAAGTGCGGGCCAAGGGCCATATCACCAAGCCCGTGGCCGACCTGGCCTTGAACCTGCTGGATGTGGATGAACACGGCTTTGATCACCAGGATCGACGTCTACTCTTGACCATGATCGAGAAGTTCGACGGGGGGCCGGTGGGCGTCGACAGCCTGGCGGCGGCGATCAGTGAGGAGCGCCATACCATTGAGGATGTGCTGGAGCCGTACCTGATCCAACAGGGTTATATCATGCGCACTCCGAGGGGCCGCGTCGTGACGCGCCATGCCTACCTGCACTTCGGATTAAACATTCCGTCACGATTGGGTGAGATGCCCGTGGTAGACGAATTCCTCGATGCAGTGGACGATTAAAAGCTTCACGAAAGTCGATTTATTCGATGTTTGTGCTGTCCTAGTGGCTGGCGTCGTCTTTCAGTCACTGGATATGTTTCAGAGAATGAAAAAACAGTTGCCTGGCCGGATTGGCAACCTGAGGAGTAAGCACTAGAGTATGCGCGCGCAAAACGGGGATCAGTCGTTCGCTCATCGCTGTCGCGTTTATTACGAGGACACCGACGCGGGCGGCATCGTGTATTACGTCAATTACCTCAAGTTCATGGAGCGGGCTCGAACCGAGCGGCTACGGGAGCTGGGCTTTGCCCAATCCGAGCTGGCAGGGGAGGACCTGTTATTCGTCGTGCATTCCAGCGAGGCGCGTTATCACGCGCCGGCGCGGCTGGACGATGAATTGCTGGTAAGCGCTGAAGTAATCGAATTGAACCGTGTCAGCCTGCGTTTCAAGCAGCAGGTCAGGCGGGCAACGGATGCAACGCTGCTCTGCGAGGGGCAGTTCCTGGTGGCCTGTGTGCGCACCAATAGTTTGAAACCCCGGGCCATTCCCGAAGCTCTACGTGCGGCCTTTGCCGGCGTAAGCGGCGCGGGTAAACAATCAAAGCAGGAGATTTAGCGTGGAACCTACCGTCGTCGACCATTCCTCCATGTGGAGCCTGGTCAGTAATGCCAGTGTTGTGGTTCAACTGGTGATGCTGACCCTGGTAGCCGCATCGGTTACCTCTTGGGTCATGATTTTTCAGCGCAGCAACCTGCTGCGTGCCGGTCGACGTGCCCTGGAGAGCTTTGAAGAGCGCTTCTGGTCAGGTATCGACCTGTCCAAGCTGTACCGCCAGGCCGGTAGCAACCCGGACCCTGATTCGGGCGTCGAGCAGATCTTCCGCGCGGGCTTCAAAGAATTCTCCCGTCTGCGCCAGCAGCCAGGCGTGGACCCGGAAGCGGTCATGGAAGGTGTGGCCCGTGCCATGCGCGTCGCCATTTCCCGTGAAGAAGAGAAGCTTGAGCAAAGCTTGCCGTTCCTCGCCACCGTCGGTTCCGTGAGCCCGTACATCGGCCTGTTCGGTACCGTGTGGGGGATCATGAACTCCTTCCGCGGCCTGGCCCAGGCCCAGCAAGCGACCCTGGCCACCGTGGCCCCGGGTATCGCTGAAGCCCTGGTCGCCACCGCGATCGGCCTGTTCGCTGCGATCCCGGCAGTAATCGCCTACAACCGTTTCGCCGCTACCAGCGAGACGTTGATTGGCCGTTACTACACCTTCGCCGATGAGTTCCAGGCGATCCTGCACCGTAAAGTGCACACCAGCGAAGAATAAGCAGGTAATTCCCAATGGCTTTAATCGCTCGAGCTCGCAAAAAGCGCAAGCCGGTCGCCGAGATGAACGTAGTGCCTTACATCGACGTGATGCTGGTGCTGCTGGTTATCTTCATGGTGACCGCGCCGATGCTCAACCAGGGCGTGAAGGTTGATCTGCCCAAGGTTTCCAGTGAAGCCTTGCCGCAAGACAACAACACTCAGGTCCTGACCATTTCGATCAAGGCTGACAAGACCTATTACTGGAACCTTGGCAGCGAAGTCGACACCCAGAAGCAGCAGGACAAGGCCCTCACCTTGCCAGCGATGACTGACGCTGTGACCAAGATCATTCGCTCCGGCAACGAAGGCGGCAAGCACACCCAGGTCTTCATTCGCGGTGACAAGTCGGTCGATTACGGCTCCGTCATGGGCGCCATGGGCGGGCTGCAGAAGGCCGGCGTCGGTAACGTTGGCTTGATTACCGAGGCGCCCTGATGCAGCAACAGCGAGAGCCGTCCGCCTCGGAAAGCTTCTTCTGGCCTAGCGTCTGGGCAATTGCCCTGCACGTCCTGGTGTTTGGCATGCTGTTCGTCAGCTTTGCCATGACCCCGGACCTGCCGCCAGCCAAGCCGATCGTGCAGGCGACCCTGTATCAGCTGAAATCGAAAAGTCAGGCCACCACCCAGACCAATCAGAAGATTGCGGGTGAGGCCCAGAAGTCGGCTGCGCGCCAGACTGAAGTCGAACAGATGGAACAGAAGAAGGTCGAGCAGGAAGCGGTGAAGGCTGCTGCGGAACAAAAGAAAGAAGAGGCGGCTCAAAAGGCCGAGGAATCGAAAAAGGCTGACGAAGCCAAGAAAGCTGATGAGGCGAAAAAGGCTGATGAGGCCAAGAAGTCCGAGAAAGCTGCCGAAGCTAAAAAGGCTGAAGAGAAACAATTGGCTGATATAGCCAAAAAGAAATCTGAAGAAGAAGCCAAGAAAGCTGCTGAAGAAGAGGCCAAGAAAAAGGCCGCTGAAGACGCCAAGAAGAAAATAGTCGAAGACGCGAAGAAAAAAGCCGCCGAAGACGCCAAGAAAAAAGCTGAAGCAGACCAGGCGAAGAAGAAAATCGCCGACGACGCGAAGAAGAAAGCTGCCGCCGACGCCACCAAGAAAAAGGCCCAGGAAGCAGCGCGTAAATCCGCCGAAGAGAAAAAGGCCCAGGCCTTGGCAGATTTGCTTTCCGACACGCCTCAGCGTCAGCAAGCCTTGGCCGATGAGCAAGGCGATGATGTCGCAGGCAGTTTCGACGACCTGATTCGGGCGCGGGCAGCAGAAGGCTGGACACGTCCACCTTCGGCGCGTAAAGGCATGACAGTAGTGCTGCAGATCGGCATGTTGCCGGACGGTACGGTGACTTCGGTCAGCGTGGCCAAGTCCAGTGGTGACGGTTCGTTCGACAGTTCGGCGGTTGCCGCGGTCAAGAATATTGGCCGGTTGACCGAGATGCAGGGAATGAAACCAAGCGACTTCGCTCCCTATCGATCATTCAAGATGACATTCACACCTGAGGATCTAGCCTTGTGAGAAACCTTCTTCGAGGAATGCTTGTCGTTATTTGCTGTATGGCAGGGATAGCGGCGGCGGATGAAAAGAACATCCTGGTCACCAGCGGTAGCGATCGGGCCACCCCGATCGCGGTAGTACCGTTCGGCTGGCAGGGCGGCAGCGTGCTGCCGGACGACATAGCCCAGATCGTCAGTGACGACCTGCGCAACTCCGGCTACTACGCACCGATTCCAAAGGGCAACATGATCAGCCAGCCGAACCAGGCCAGCGAAGTTGTGTTCCGAGACTGGAAGGCTGTTGGCGCCCAATACCTGATGGTCGGCAACATCACGCCGGCCGGCGGTCGCCTGCAAATCACCTACACCTTGTTCAACGTGGCGACCGAGCAGCAGGTCTTGACCGGCAGCGTTTCGGGCACCGCCGAACAACTGCGGGACATGGCCCACTACATCTCCGACCAGTCGTTTGAAAAACTCACCGGCATCAAGGGTGCGTTCTCGACGCGTCTGCTTTATGTAACGGCTGAACGTTTTTCCGTGGATAACACGCGCTACACGCTGCAGCGCTCGGACTACGACGGTGCACGCGCAGTGACCCTGCTGCAATCGCGTGAGCCAATCCTGTCGCCGCGCTTTGCGCCGGACGGCAAGCGTATTGCCTATGTGTCTTTTGAACAGCGCCGCCCACGGATTTTCGTGCAGCACATTGATACTGGCCGTCGTGAGCAGATCACTAACTTTGAAGGCCTCAACGGTGCACCCGCGTGGTCGCCGGATGGTTCGCGCCTGGCGTTCGTGCTGTCCAAAGATGGCAACCCGGATATCTATGTGATGAACATGGCTTCGCGCCAGCTCAGCCGCGTAACCAATGGCCCTGGCATCAATACCGAGCCGTTCTGGGGTAAGGATGGTTCGACCATTTACTTCACCTCTGACCGTGGCGGTAAGCCACAGGTCTACAAGGCAAACGTGAATGGCGGCGGTGCGGAACGTGTGACCTTTATTGGTAACTACAACGCCAACCCTAAGCTTTCGGCCGATGAAAAGACGTTGGTGATGATTCACCGTCAGGATGGTTTCACTAATTTCCGGGTTGCGGCCCAGGATTTGCAGCGCGGAACCGTAAAAATCCTCACAGATACCAACCTTGATGAGTCAGCCACTGTTGCGCCCAACGGCACCATGGTAATCTACGCCACCCGCCAGCAGGGCCGGGGAGTCTTGATGCTCGTGTCCATTAATGGACGCGTAAGGCTCCCGCTTCCTACCGCACAAGGCGAAGTCAGAGAACCATCCTGGTCCCCTTACCTGAACTGACGCGGCGCTACAAAAAGAAGTACTTAACACACTGGGGTTCATTAGGAGTTTCACGATGGAAATGCTGAAGTTTGGTAAGTTTGCTGCTCTGGCTCTGGCTCTGTCCGTAGCTGTTGGTTGCTCGTCTAAAGGCGGCGACAATGCCGGTGAAGGCGCAGCTGTTGATCCAAACGCTGGTTACGGCGCTAACACTGGTGCAGTTGACGGCTCCCTGAGCGAAGAAGCTGCTCTGCGCGCTATCACCACTTTCTACTTCGAATACGACAGTTCGGACCTGAAACCAGAGGCCATGCGCGCTCTGGACGTTCACGCGAAGGACCTGAAAGCTAACGGCGCTCGCGTTGTTCTGGAAGGTAACACTGACGCCCGTGGTACTCGTGAGTACAACATGGCACTGGGCGAGCGTCGTGCGAAAGCCGTTCAGCGCTACCTGGTACTGCAAGGTGTTGCTCCAGGCCAACTGGAACTGGTTTCCTACGGTAAAGAGCGTCCAGTTGCCACCGGTAACGATGAGCAGTCCTGGGCTCAAAACCGTCGCGTCGAACTGCGTAAGTAATTCGTCATGCGAACGTGCCGTCGTGCTCTAACTGTATTGGCTCTCAGCCTCGCACCGCTTGCGGTGTGGGCTGCGGTTCCTGTGGAAGATAGCAACTCAGGCTATAACAATAGCGCGAGCAGCTATCCACCAGCGGGTTATGGTACGAACGGCGCCTATGCGGGGGGAGCGGCTACGTCCGCTCCCTCGGCACAGGGCGAACTGTTCAACCAGCTGCAACGCATGCAGGATCAATTGGCGCAGCAACAAGGCACCATTGAGGTACTGCAGAATCAAGTGAACCAGCTGAAGCAAGAAGGCCTGGAGCGTTACCAGGATCTTGATCGACGTATTGGAACCGGTGTTGCACCTGCCGCCACTCCTGATAATTCTTCTGCCGGTGGCGCGCCTAGCGCTGCTGCCGGTGGTGTCGCAGCGGGGGCTGCAAGCCAAGCCCCTGCCAGCAGCGAACCGGGTGATCCGGCGAAGGAAAAGCTGTATTACGATGCAGCCTTCGACCTGATCAAAGCCAAGGATTTCGATAGGGCCAGCCAGGCTTTTACCGCTTTCCTGCGCAAATACCCGAACAGCCAGTACGCGGGCAACGCCCAATACTGGTTGGGCGAAGTCAACTTGGCCAAAGGTGATCTGCAGGGGGCGGGCCAGGCATTTGCCAAGGTCAGCCAGCTGTACCCCAAGCACGCCAAGGTGCCGGATTCGCTGTACAAACTCGCTGACGTAGAACGCCGCCTGGGTCATACCGACAAGGTCAAAGGTATTCTGCAGCAGGTCGTGGCCCAATATCCGGGTACTTCCGCTGCCCAGTTGGCCCAGCGGGACCTGCAACGCTTGTAAGCGATGCCGCCCGTTTAGAAGAAACCCGCGCCTGGCGCGGGTTTTTTCGTTAGAATCCACGCCCTTTTATGAAACACGCTTCCTGGGGTCTACGCGTTGGCGGGGTCTCTTGAGGTGCCTGACGGAGGCGGACAGCCTGTTTAGCTGTTACGCCCGTGGCGACTATGCACGACACATTAAGAATTACCGAAGTTTTTTACTCGTTGCAGGGTGAAACGCGAACGGCTGGCCTGCCCACAGTATTCGTGCGGCTGACCGGTTGCCCTTTGCGTTGCCAATACTGCGACAGCGCCTACGCCTTCAGTGGCGGCACGGTGCGCACCCTCAATGACATCCTGGAGCAGGTTGCCGGTTATAAGCCGCGCTACGTCTGCGTGACCGGCGGTGAGCCGCTGGCCCAGCCCAATGCCATCCCTTTGCTCAAGCAGCTGTGTGATGCCGGCTATGAAGTGTCGCTGGAGACCAGTGGCGCTCTGGACATCTCTGCGGTTGACCCCCGTGTAAGTCGCGTGGTCGACCTCAAGACTCCAGGCTCCAAGGAAGCACATCGCAACCGCTACGAGAACATCGACCTGCTGACGGCGAACGACCAGGTCAAGTTCGTTATCTGTTCCCGCGACGATTACGACTGGGCAAACTCCAAGCTGATTCAATATGGCCTGGATCGTCGCGCGGGCGAGGTGCTGTTCTCGCCAAGCCACCATGACCTGAACGCGCGTGACCTTGCCGATTGGGTCGTGGCGGACAATCTACCGGTCCGCCTGCAATTGCAGTTGCATAAATACCTTTGGAACGACGAGCCAGGACGCTGATATGACAGAACAAACAATGGATCAAAAACGCGCGGTAATCCTCCTTTCCGGTGGCCTTGATTCCGCCACAGTGGTTGCCATGGCACAAGCGCAAGGCTACAGCTGCTATACCATGAGCTTCGACTACGGCCAGCGCCACCGTGCCGAGCTGAACGCCGCCGCCCGCGTCGCTCGTGAGATGGGCGTGGTAGAGCACAAGGTGATCGGCCTCAATCTCAACGGCATCGGCGGCTCCGCGCTGACCGACAGCAGCATCGATGTACCGGAAGCGCCCAGCGAAGGTATCCCGGTGACTTATGTGCCTGCACGTAACACCGTGTTCCTGTCCCTGGCCCTCGGCTGGGCAGAAGTGCTCAGCGCCCGTGACATCTTTATCGGCGTCAATGCGGTGGATTACTCCGGCTACCCGGACTGCCGCCCAGAGTTCGTTGAGTCGTTCGAGCGCATGGCCAACCTGGCAACAAAGGCCGGTGTAGAGGGGCAGGGCTTCCGCATCCTCGCGCCGCTGCAAAACCTGAGCAAGGCCGATATCGTCAAGGCTGGCGTAGGACTTGGCGTTGATTATTCGCTGACTGTTTCCTGCTATCAGGCAGACGATGACGGCCGTGCTTGTGGGAAATGCGATAGCTGCCGACTGCGTGCAGAAGGCTTCCAAGCGGCCGGAATTGCTGACCCAACGCGTTATTTCTGATTTATTTCAAATAAGGTGTTGAATAATCCTTAGAAATCAGTATTATACGCGCCACCACACAGCGGGTCGTTAGCTCAGTTGGTAGAGCAGTTGGCTTTTAACCAATTGGTCGTAGGTTCGAATCCCACACGACCCACCATATTTGGCGGTTTAGAAAATCCGGAAGGCCCACGCAAGTGAGGATTTCCGGGTTTTTTTTTGCCTGTTTGAACATACCCAAAGCCCCAGGCGGACCAGAAGCCTGGGGCATTTTTGTTTCTGTTCGACGGCAAGCGTCACAGGGGCAAGGCTTTTTCTCCCCGTTTGTTGTCAAACGATCCGAATCGCGAGTAGATTGAGTGCTATACAGCTCAGGACAAGGACCGTCATGACCACGCTTTCGCCTATCACCTCCGCCACTACGCTTGTTCCCCGTCCGGCAGAAGCGCCGAGCGCCACTCTGGCGCAAAGCACGGACGTCAGCGTAAAGCGACCGTCCCTGGTCGTCAGCCTGGGCAATGTTGTCTCCGATACGCTTGCTGACACGTATTCCCGCAGGGGGCAATTACCGGGTCAAGAGACCGTGCGTGCCTGGGAAAGCGAAAGCCAGGATGCGCTCAGCAAAACCCTAAATACCAACTTCAACTCGTTGTCCACAGCCAGCCGCTTCAGTGGCCTCGGCACCGGCTTGGTTGCGCAATTCGTCAAGGGCGGCGGGGTGGGGGTTTCCCAGTCTGTTTTGTACGCGAGTGCGGATCGGGCGCAAAACGCCGGCGAACTCAAGATCGATCAGAGCCTGCTGCACACCAAGGCCGATAATCTGCTGAGCCTCAGCATCCAGACCGCCAGCGGCAAGACCGTGACCTTCAGCCTCTCCAGCCAGGCCGATGGCCTGGGTGTGCAGGCCACCGTGGATGGCGGCACCTTGAGCGATGACGAACTCGAGGCGGTCGGCAAATTGGGCAGCGCCTTCCAGGCCGCCGTAGACGGGGTGACTGCGACGCCGCCGAAGCTCGACCTCAGCCAACTGACGCAGTTTGATTCCAAGCTGCTGGCCTCGGTGAACCTCAACGCCACGCTAAAGGGCCTGGACGGTCAGGACCTGAGCCTGGCCTTCCACGCCGACAGTCAAAGCCGTACTACACGCATGAGTGGCCCGCTGGGCGAACTTAACGTGGCAGTGGACCTGAAAAACAGCGCGATCCTGGGCGATGCCAAGCAGCAGGCCAATGCGCTGAAAAGCTACCTCACCCAGTTTGATCGCGCGCAGGAACGCGGCAGCGCCAAGCCGGAGTTGATGGCGATGTTCAAGGACGCGTTCCGCGCCATGAACAGCCATTATCCACAGGCCATTTCCCTGCCGGAAGCGCTGACCCGCAACCCGACCGACCAGGGACTGCTGACCGGCCTTGCTGATTTCAAGGCGTCGATCAAGCAGGCCACTGACTCACCCAACCCGATGCGCCCGTCCGAGGTGGACGGCTTTGCCTATCAAGTGTCGCAAAAGACCCGCGTCGGCGGCAGCAGCGCATTGGACCGCAACGTCAGCCAGGACCAGCAGTCGAGCCTCTCCGCGAGTTTCCATAAAGGCCTCAAGGGTGGAAAGGCACCGGCTCTGGATGGCAGCCTGGAGTCGCAGAACTATCTTTATGTGCAAGTGCAGGACAAGGCCAGCAGTTCGGCCAATCTCTCCTACAAGGACGGCTTGCTGGTCAACGCATCCGTCGAGCAGAGCGCCAGCCAGAACACTCGTACGCAGAAGTATGTGATGGGCAAGCTGATGGAGGACACCACTGTGCCGAAAGACGCCTCGGTCAAGCGCGATTACCTCGTCCTTCTCGAATACGCGGCCAAGGAAAGCAAGAAGTCCAAAGATGCACTGCAGGCGTCCACATTGAAAGATGCCCTGGCCGACCTGCATGCCTCGGTAATGTTGCAGGAAGATCCATCCGCACTGGTGCGCTGACACCGCTTGCGATAACGGGCAGCCCCGCCCTGGGGTTTCCCGTTTTTTGCCCGACAGACGCGCCCGCAGATGCCAGATTAGGCTTTTGAATCCATTCGATATTCTGTAGCCTTGCCGAGCTTCACCTTTACCCGTGCTTGATGAACACAATCACTTCGTCCGGCGGCGCCCGAAGGGCTCCAGAGCCGGTGGTACACTCGACTTTCGCGCTACTGCGCCTGCAGGTCTTGCGAACATGACGCAAATTTCTGAACGCCTTCTGGTCCAAGCCCATCTCGACGCCAAGCAGCCCAAGGCCCTTAGCGCCGATGAAGAGGCGAGCCTGCGCACCGCCATCGCTGCTGAGCTCAAAGCTCAAGACGCCGTCCTGGTTGCCCACTTCTATTGTGATCCGGTGATCCAGGCCCTGGCCGAAGAAACCGGTGGCTGTGTCTCCGACTCCCTGGAAATGGCCCGCTTCGGCGCCGCGCATCCGGCCAAGACCGTGCTAGTTGCCGGTGTGCGCTTCATGGGCGAGACCGCCAAAATCCTTACGCCCGAAAAACGCATTCTCATGCCGACGCTGGAAGCCACGTGTTCCCTGGACCTGGGTTGCCCGGTGGAGGAGTTTTCGGCGTTCTGTGATCAGCATCCCGAGCGCACCGTGGTGGTGTACGCCAACACGTCGGCGGCGGTCAAAGCCCGGGCGGATTGGGTGGTGACCTCCAGCTGTGCGCTGGAAATTGTCGAAAGCCTGATGGACAACGGCGAGACGATCATCTGGGGCCCGGACAAGCACCTGGGTACTTACATCCAGCGCCAGACCGGTGCCGATATGCTGTTGTGGGACGGTGCCTGCATCGTCCACGAAGAGTTCAAGTCCAAGCAGTTGGAAGACATGAAGGCGCTGTACCCGGATGCAGCCATTCTGGTGCACCCGGAGTCGCCGACCGCGGTGATTGAACTGGCTGACGCCGTGGGTTCAACCAGCCAACTGATCGCGGCTGCCCAACGCTTGCCGAACAAGACCTTTATCGTCGCCACCGACCGCGGCATCTTCTACAAGATGCAGCAGCTGTGCCCGGACAAAGTCTTTATCGAAGCGCCTACCGCCGGCAACGGCGCCGCGTGCCGCAGTTGCGCACACTGCCCGTGGATGGCGATGAACACGCTGGAGCGCACGCTGCAGTGCCTGCGTGAGGGTAGCAACGAGATCTTCGTCGAGCCGTCGGTGATCCCGCATGCGGTGCGCCCGCTCAAGCGCATGTTGGACTTCACCCAGGCGGCGCGCCTGAAGCTGGCCGGCAACGCCTGACCCCGTTGTGAACACTGTCAAACTGTGGGAGCTGGCAAACCAGCTCCCACAGTTGATGTGTGTCGTCTGCAATTACTTCTTCTGCTTCGGAACCCGCACCAGTTGCGTATCCGAATAGATATCGTGCCAGCTGCGCTTTTGCTTATCGAACAGCGACCAGATAAACCCCAGGCCCACGCACAGCCACGACGCAATCGACACCACAAAGCGCAACAGCGCCTGCCACAGGCTGATCCGCGAGCCGTCGGCGTTCTGCACGCGCACGCCCCACACCTGCATGCCCAGGGTCTGCCCGGAATGGGTCCAGAACTTGGCGAAGAAACCAAACAGCACAAACAACAGAATCGTCGACAGCAGCGGATCGCCATCCAGTGCGCCGGACTCGGTGAGCGTGCGCATCCTGGCTTCGCCCATAAACGCGATCCAGATCAGCTTGTAGATGAACGCAGTAACGATCAGCAGCGCGGTGCACAACAGGAAGTCGTAGAACATCGCTGCCAAGCGACGGCCCAGGCCAACGGCGGGGAAATCGCCTGTGGGGCTCAGCAGGGGTTTCGACATGGCAGGGCTCTCTAATGGAAAAAGCCATTTTACGAGCAATCGCACATAAAAAAGCCCCTGATGTCAGCATCAAGGGCTTTTTGTCGCAGTTGGGATCAGCCTTCTGCTTGTACTTCGTCAGCCTGCATGCCTTTCTGGCCTTGCACAGCAACGAACGTCACTTTCTGGCCTTCTTTCAGGCTCTTGAAGCCGTTGCCCTGAATGGCGCGGAAATGCACGAACAGATCCGGACCGCTTTCTGGCGTGATAAAACCAAACCCTTTCTCGTCGTTAAACCACTTGACGGTACCGCTCTGACGTTCAGACATTTTCTTATTTCCTTGACGCTAAAATTAATGACAGCCTCTTTCACATGAAAGAGCACTGGGCTGGGTTGCAGGAAAGTAAGAGACGTCGAACGGGTTGTAGCACAACTACTTCAGCTACTGCCCAGGTCCAGGTTCCAAGCGACCCATGCAAACACAGTGCGCAAACTCTACGCCAACTAATAGATAAAAAACAAGCCCTGGCAAATGCCCCGTGTTTGCTGGGCTTTATGACGCTTTGGTGAATAATGAGGCGTCGACTTATTCGATAGAGTTGGTCACTTGTTATAGGTTTAAACACTTAATAAAGACTATCGGTGATGCACTGTTTTGTGGCGGTTGCGTTACAGATTAGTGCACGCTGGCGCAACCGCGTTACTTATAGAAACAGTCAATCAGCCGCGGTAGTAACGTTGCGGCACAAATGGCATTTTACTTACACGCAGTGGCACTTTTTTCCCACGCACCAGCGCAGACACTTCGGTATCCAGCGCGATGAATGCACTGTCCAGGTAACCCATAGCCAGCGGGCCACCCAGCGTCGGACCGAAACCACCGCTGCACACCCTGCCAATCACTGTGCCGTGTTCGTCAACGATTTCCGCGCCTTCACGCACTGGCGTGCGCTCCTGTGGCAACAGGCCAACACGTTTACGGCTTACGCCGGCTTGCTGCTGGGTGAAGACCTTGTCGGCGCCCGGGAAGCCACCGGCACGCGCGCCGTCGGCGCGGCGGGCCTTGGAGATCGCCCACAACAGGCTGGCTTCGATGGGTGTGGTGTCGGTGTTCATGTCGTGGCCATACAGGCACAGGCCGGCTTCCAGGCGCAGCGAATCGCGGGCGCCCAGGCCGATGGCCTGTACTTCGGTCTCAGCGAGCAGGCTGCGGGCCAGGCTTTCGGCGTTGGCGGCCGGCACGGAGATTTCAAAGCCGTCCTCACCGGTGTAGCCCGAACGACTGACGTAGCAGTCCACACCCAGCAGGCGCAGGGTGGTGAACTGCATGAAGGTCATCTTGGTGACTTCCGGTGCCAGGCGTGCCAGTACCTTGACCGCCGCCGGCCCCTGCAGGGCCAGCAATGCACGCTCTTCGAACAGCGGTTCGATGCTGCACTGGTCGCCGATATGCTGGCGCAGGTGCGCCAGATCCTGATCCTTGCAGGCGGCGTTGACCACCAGGAACAGCTCGTCGTTACCCAGGTTGGCCACCATCAGGTCGTCGAGAATGCCGCCCTGGTCATTGGTGAACATCGCGTAGCGCTGCATGCCCACCGGCAAGTCGATGATGTCGACCGGCACCAGGGTTTCCAGGGCTTTGGCCGCATTGGCGCCGGTGAGGCGGATCTGGCCCATGTGGGACACGTCGAACAGCCCGGCTTGATCACGGGTGTGCAGGTGTTCCTTCATCACACCCAGAGGGTATTGCACCGGCATGTCGTAGCCGGCGAAGGGCACCATGCGCGCGCCCAGCTCAATGTGCAGGGCGTGCAATGGGGTTTTCAACAGGGTTTCGGTGGACATATTCAGCTCCTGAAAAACGTGCTGGCGCGCCGTTAGGCGTCAGCACTCGATAATGTTGACCGCCAAACCGCCACGGGCGGTTTCCTTGTATTTGCTTTTCATGTCGGCGCCGGTCTGGCGCATGGTGCGGATGACTTTATCCAGCGAGACGAAATGTTGGCCGTCGCCGCGCAAGGCCATACGCACTGCATTGATCGCCTTGACCGAACCCATGGCATTGCGCTCGATGCAGGGCACTTGCACCAGCCCGCCAATCGGGTCGCAGGTCAGGCCTAGGTTGTGTTCCATGCCGATCTCGGCGGCGTTTTCCACTTGGGAGACGCTGCCACCCAATACTTCGCACAGCGCGCCCGCCGCCATCGAACAGGCCACGCCTACTTCACCCTGGCAACCGACTTCGGCGCCGGAAATCGAGGCGTTTTCCTTGTACAGAATGCCGATGGCAGCAGCGGTGAGCAGAAAACGCACCACGCCGTCTTCGTTCGCGCCGGGGATAAAGCGCATGTAGTAATGCAGTACGGCTGGCACGATCCCGGCCGCGCCGTTGGTCGGCGCCGTGACTACGCGCCCGCCGTTGGCGTTTTCTTCGTTGACTGCCAGGGCGTAAAGGTTGACCCAATCCAGCACCGACAACGGGTCGCGCAGCGCCGATTCCGGGTGCTTGCACAGCTGGCGATGCAGCGCAGCAGCGCGCCGCTTGACCTTCAAGCCACCCGGCAAAATCCCCTCATTGCGGCAGCCCGCGTCGACGCAGTCCTGCATCACTTGCCAGATTTTCAACAGGCCTGCGCGGGTCTCCGCTTCGGGGCGCCAGGCACTTTCATTGGTCAGCATCACCTGGCTGATGGACAACCCATAGGTAGTGCAATGACCGAGCAGGTCTTTGGCGTGTTTGAAGGGGAAGGTCAGCGGCGTGGCGTCTTCGACAATCCGATCAGCGCCTGCGGCGTCCTCATCTACCACAAACCCGCCACCGACCGAGTAGTACTCGCGGCTGCGGATCTGGATGTTGGTGGCGTCAAAGGCACGAAAGATCATGCCGTTGGGGTGGTAGGTGAGGGGTTTGCGAATCATCGCCAAGTGTTCTTTCTCATTGAACGCAATGCTGTGTTCGCCGAGCAAATTCAGGCAGCCGTCCTTGCGCATCTGCGCCAGGCGCGTCGCCACGTTTTCGGTGTTGACGGTGTCCGGGTGTTCGCCTTCCAGTCCGAGCAGCACGGCCTTGTCGCTGCCGTGGCCTTTGCCGGTGGCGCCCAGCGATCCATAGAGTTCCACCTTGACGGTGGTGGTGGCGCTCAGCAGGTTGTCACGGCGCAAGCCCTCAACAAACCGGGCTGCGGCGCGCATCGGGCCGACGGTGTGGGAACTGGAGGGGCCGATGCCAATCTTGAACAGGTCGAACACGCTAAGGGACATGGTTGTTCTCCGGTTTCTTATTATGTGTGGGAGGTACTCGATTCAACTGTGGAAGAGGTTTGTGTGGGAGCCGGGCTTGCCCGCGATGCAGGCACCTCGGTCCATCTGGCAGACCGAGGTGAGGCTATCGCAGGCAAGCCAGCTCCCACACAAGCCAGCTTTCACATCTAATCGAGCACAGCCTCAGTTATGCGTAGCTCTCGATCGACGGGCATGCACACACCAGGTTGCGATCGCCAAACACGTTGTCGACCCGGCCAACCGGCGGCCAGTATTTGCCTTCGATCAACGAAGCCACCGGGTACACAGCCTGTTCACGGCTATACGGGTGTGTCCACTCGCCCACCAGCTCGGCTGCGGTGTGCGGCGCGTTCTTCAGCGGGTTGTCATCCTTGTCCAGGGTGCCGTTTTCCACGGCGCGGATTTCTTCGCGGATGGCGATCATGGCGTCGCAGAAGCGGTCCAGTTCTTCCTTGGATTCGCTCTCGGTCGGCTCGATCATCAACGTGCCCGCGACCGGGAACGACATGGTCGGCGCATGGAAGCCGAAGTCGATCAGGCGCTTGGCCACGTCATCTACGCTGATGCCACTGCTGTCTTTGAGTGGGCGCAGGTCGAGGATGCATTCATGCGCTACCAGGCCGTTGCTGCCCGTGTAGAGCACGGGGTAGTGCTCCTCCAGACGACGGGAAATGTAGTTGGCATTCAGGATCGCCAGTTGCGAAGCGCGCTTGAGGCCCGCGCCGCCCATCATGCTGATGTACATCCAGGTGATCGGCAGAATGCTTGCGCTGCCGAACGGCGCCGCGCAGACCGCGCCTTCCTTGCGTTCCATGGCTGCGTGGCCTGGCAGGAACGGCGTGAGGTGCGACTTGACGCCAATCGGGCCGACGCCCGGGCCGCCACCGCCGTGGGGAATGCAGAAGGTCTTGTGCAGGTTCAGGTGGGACACGTCGCCGCCGAACTTGCCCGGGGCGCACAGGCCGACCATGGCGTTCATGTTGGCGCCGTCGATGTACACCTGGCCGCCATTGTCGTGAATGATGCCGCAGATTTCGCGGATACCTTCTTCGAACACACCATGGGTGGACGGGTAGGTAATCATCAGCGCGGCGAGGTGGTCGCTGTGCTCGATGGCCTTGGCACGCAGGTCTTCGATATCGACGTTGCCACGCGCATCGCAGGCTGTGACGACAACGCGCATGCCAGCCATGTTGGCGGTGGCAGGGTTGGTGCCGTGGGCCGACGATGGGATCAGGCAGATGTCGCGGCGTTCATCGCCACGGCTCTGGTGGTAAGCACGGATGGCCAACAGGCCCGCGTACTCGCCTTGGGAGCCGGCGTTCGGCTGCAGGGAGATTGCATCGTAACCGGTGGCCGCGCAGAGCATGGCTTCCAGGTCGGAGGTCAGCTCCAGGTAACCGGTGCTTTGCTCGGCCGGGGCGAAGGGGTGCAGGGCACCGAACTCGGCCCAGGTCACCGGGATCATTTCGCTGGCGGCGTTTAGCTTCATGGTGCACGAGCCCAGCGGGATCATGGTGCGGTCCAGCGCCAGGTCCTTGTCGGCCAGCTTGCGCAGGTAGCGCATCAGCTCGGTTTCCGAGTGATAACGGTTGAACACCGGGTGGCTGAGGACGGGCGACTGGCGCAGCAGTGCGGCCGGTAGGGCGCTGTCAGCGTTGGCAGTGAAGGCTGGCAGCGGCTTGCCGTCGGCGAAGATGCTCCACAGCGTTTCGATATCCGCCTGGGTGGTGGTTTCGTCCACCGACACGCCAAGACGCTCAGCGTCCACCACACGCAGGTTGATGCGCTGGGCACGGGCCTTGTCGTGCAGGGCGGCGGTGTTGGCGCCGGTGTTGAGGGTAATGGTGTCGAAGAAGTTGGCTTGCTCGACTTTCAGGCCCAGGGCGGTCAAGCCCTTGGCCAGGATCGCGGTCAACTGGTGCACGCGCTGGGCGATCTGGGTCAGGCCTTTGGGGCCGTGGTACACGGCGTACATGCTGGCGATGTTGGCCAGCAGCACTTGGGCGGTGCAGATGTTGCTGGTGGCCTTTTCGCGGCGGATATGCTGCTCGCGGGTCTGCATCGCCAGGCGCAGGGCCGGCTTGCCGAAACGGTCGACGGACACACCAACCAAGCGGCCCGGCATGTCGCGCTTGAACGCATCCTTGGTGGAGAAGTACGCCGCGTGCGGGCCACCGAAGCCCAGCGGCACGCCGAAGCGTTGCGCGCTGCCGATGGCCACGTCGGCGCCGAATTCACCCGGTGGGGTCAGCAGGGTCAGGGCCAGCAGGTCAGCGGCTACCGCGACCAGTGCGTTGGCGGCGTGGAAGCGCTCGGTGAGCTCGCGGTAGTCGAACACGTCACCGTTGCTGGCTGGATATTGCAGCAAGGCGCCGAAAAACGGGGTGACGTCGTTCAGTTCGCGCTCATCGCCTACGACCACATCGATACCCAACGGCTCGGCACGGGTGCGCAGCACGTCGAGGGTTTGCGGGTGGCTGTGGATCGAGGCGAAGAAGGCATTGCTGCTCTTGTTCTTGCTCAGGCGTTTGCAGAAGGTCATGGCCTCGGCGGCAGCGGTGGCTTCGTCGAGCAGTGAGGCGTTGGCGATCGGCAGGCCGGTGAGGTCGCTGATCAGGGTCTGGAAATTCAGCAGCGCTTCCAGGCGGCCTTGGGAAATCTCTGGCTGGTACGGCGTGTAGGCGGTGTACCAGGCCGGATTTTCCAGCAGGTTGCGCAGGATCGGCGACGGCGTGTGGCAGTTGTAGTAGCCCTGGCCGATGTAGGTTTTGAACAATTGGTTCTTGCCGGCGATGGCCTTGATCCTGGCCAGGGCCTCGGCTTCGCTCAGGCCGTCTTCCAGGCCGAGCACGCTGGTGCCCTTGATGCTTTCCGGGATCACGCTGGCGCTCAGGGCTTCCAGGGAGTCGAAACCCAGGCTGGCGAGCATGTGCTGCTCGTCTTCCTGGCGCGGGCCGATGTGGCGGGCGATAAATTCGTTGGCAGTGCTCAAGTTGATCGTCATGGCGCGCTCCTCAGGCTTCAGCGTTGGCTTTGATCAGGCGGTCGTACGCGTCCTGATCCAGCAGTTTAGCTACCGCCTCGGCGTCGGCCGGTTTAAAGCGGAAGAACCAACCTTCGCCCATCGGGTCTTCGTTGACCAGTTCCGGGCTGCCATCGAGTTTGTCGTTCACTTCGAGCACTTCACCGTCCAAGGGCATGTACACGCCGCTGGCGGCTTTTACGGACTCGACGGTAGACGCTTCGGCGCCCTTGTCGTAAGCCTGCAACTCCGGCAGTTGCACGAAAACCACATCACCCAGCGCGTTCTGCGCAAAAGCGGTGATACCCACGGTGACACTGCCGTCAGCTTCGGCGCGCAGCCATTCGTGATCTTCAGTGAAACGCAACTCGCTCATGGAAACTCCTCGGGGCCAGATTCGTCTGGTGGACGGGATTGGAATAATGTGGAGTTACTTAGCAATATCGCGGCCAAGCTTGTTAAAGCCTTTTAAATCAAGGGTTTAATAAAAAATGGTTATGACGATAGGGCATTTAGCTGTAGCGATTTCGCTACACTCCGACGCGCAGAAAAAAGCCTATGCGGATCAAAGCCTTGCATGGCGCGCAAAAAACAAGGTTGTAGCGATATCGTTCCACTGTAGCGCTTTCAGTACAGCCGATGTCGTTCTCAGACCACCTTTTGCAATACGGTCCTGTGGGGGCTGGCTGGCCTGCGATGGCGGTCCATCAGACCCAAATGGGCCGGCTGACCCACCGCTATCGCAGGCCAGCCAGCTCCCCCATTGAGACTGCGTTTGTTCAGTCAGGGTTTGTTGGGAATGCCGTACTTGCGCAGGCGATGGGCAATCGCCGTGTGGGAAGTCTGCAAGCGGCTGGCCAGTTGGCGCGTCGAGGGGTAGCTGCTGTAGAGCTTTTCCAGCAGGCTGCGCTCGAAATCTTCCATGGCCTGTTCCAGGCTGTCGACTTCACCGTCGCCCTGGCGCGCTACTGACGTGCCGGCGATGTCGAGGTCGCCAATGTCCACCAGGCTGCTTTCACAGATGGCGGCGGCGCGGAAGACCACGTTTTGCAACTGGCGCACATTGCCCGGCCAGCGGTTGCCCAACAGCGCCGGGTAAGTGCCGGGCGCCAGGCGGCAGACCGGACGCTGGATCTGCGCACAAGCCTGCTGCATGAAATAGCGCGCCAGCAGCAGGATGTCCTGGCCGCGTTCGCGCAGCGGCGGTACTTCGACGTTGAGCACATTGAGGCGGTAGAACAAGTCTTCGCGAAAGGTGCCCTCGCTGACCATCTTTTCCAGGTCGCGGTGGGTGGCGCTGAGGATGCGCACATTGACCTTAACTTCACGGTCACCACCGACGCGACGGAAGCTGCCGTCATTGAGAAAACGCAGCAGCTTGGCCTGCAGGTACGGCGACATCTCACCGATCTCATCCAGGAACACCGTGCCCTGGTTGGCCAACTCCATCAGCCCCGGCTTGCCGCCGCGTTGCGCGCCGGTAAAGGCGCCCGGTGCATAACCGAACAGCTCACTTTCGGCGAGGTTTTCCGGCAGCGCCGCGCAGTTCAATGCCAGAAAGGGCGCGCTGTGACGCGCGCTGATGGCGTGGCAGGCACGTGCCACCAGCTCCTTGCCGGTGCCGGTTTCGCCTTGAATCAGTAACGGTGCATCCAATGCCGCCACCCGCTGCGCGCGCGCCTTGAGCGTGCGGATGACGGGGGATTCGCCGAGCAGCGCATCAAACCCTTCGGCATGGTCGTGGTGCAGCGCCGACAGTTGTTCGCCGATACGGTTGGGTTGGTAGAGGGTGAGCAGGGCACCGGCGTCGGTGATCGGCGTGGCGTCCAGCAGCAAGGTCTGGCCGTTGACGCTGATCTCACGCAGCGGCAGGCGAAAGCCGTGTTCCAGCAACGTGTCCAGCAGCGTCGGGTCGTTGAACAGTTCGCTGATGCTTTCCCCGGCCGGTTCGCGGCCGTACAGGGCGATCAGTGCCGGGTTGGCCAACAGAATCTTGCCGGCGCTATCCAGGGCCAGCACCGGGTCGGTCATGGCGGCCAGCAGGGCATCGAGTTGCAGGTGGCGGCGTTGACCGGGGAGGATATCCACCACCGTGACCGCCTGTACGCCGTGCACGCGGAAGAGGGCGTCGCGCAGCGCTTCCAGCACCTCAGCGCTCAGGGTCGGCGCATCGATGTAGACATTGGGCGGCACCATTTCCACCGCATCCAGGTTGAGATTACGCCCACCGAGCAAGGCCAGGACTTCCTGGGTGATGCCGACGCGGTCGATGAAGCTGACGTGGATACGCATGGGGCGGATCTTGATTCTGGAGTGCGGAGGGTGGCCAGTATGCCTTGGAGATGATGGAGATCAAAATGTGGGAGCAAGCCAGCCAGCTCCCACAGGGGATTTGCGGTGTTGTTACTCCAGGTGCTCGGGCTTGACTGGATCACCCGGTTTCACATCCAGCTGATGCCGCACATCCTCGAACATCAAGTCGTACTGCTTGTGCATCGAGCCGTTTAACACCGCGGCCTTGGGCATTCCATACTTCTGCGCAATATTCATCGCATGCCGCGCAAAGTCGAACGCCTGGTCCTTGGGCAGGAAGAACGCTTCCTTGAGGTCCTTGCCCTGCACCGAGCCATACAGCTTGAACAGCATTCCCTTGCCTTCCTTGGGGTCCTGGCTGACTTCATAGTCGATGCACAGGTTGTAGCTGTAGTCCTGGGCATTCAGCGCGTGACGTTCAACGTGCAAGTGACCCGGTTCAAAGGTGGCCATAGGCGTCTCTCCTCCACTTCACAGATAGGTGATGCCAGGTTTTGCCGTGCTGATGCGTGTACCGGCGCTGCCCTGGACGATGGCTTCGATGTCCGAGAGTGAACCGATGACGGCGGTTTTGCCAGTCTGGCGGGCGAACTCGCAGGCGGCTTGCACCTTGGGCCCCATGGAACCGGCGGCGAAGCCGAGTTTTTCCATTTCGTCAGGGTGGGCCTGGCCGATGGCTTTTTGGGTCGGCTTGCCGTAGTCGATGAAAGCGGCGTTGACATCGGTGGCGATCACCAGCAAATCGGCGTCCAGTTGCGCAGCCAGCAAGGATGAGCAGAGGTCTTTGTCGATCACCGCTTCGATGCCTTGGAGCTTGCCGTCTTCGCCGTACATTGTCGGGATGCCGCCACCTCCGGCGCAGATCACGATGGCGCTTTTTTCCAGTAGCCACTTGATCGGGCGGATTTCAAAGATACGTTTCGGCCGTGGGCTGGCGACCACACGGCGGTATTTATCGCCGTCTGGTGCAATTGCCCAGCCTTTTTCGGCGGCGAGCTTTTGCGCTTCGGCCTTGGAGTACACCGGGCCGATGGGCTTGGTCGGGTTCTGGAACGCTGGGTCCTTGGCGTCGACTTCCACCTGGGTGAGCAAGGTGGCGAACGGCACTTCGAAGTCCAATAGATTGCCCAGTTCCTGCTCGATGATGTAGCCGATCATGCCTTCGGTCTCGGCGCCGAGCACGTCCAGCGGGTAGGGCGAAACCTGGGTGTAGGCCGCCGCCTGCAATGACAGCAGGCCGACTTGCGGGCCATTGCCGTGGGCGATCACCAGCTCGTTGCCGGTATGGATCTTGGCGATCTGCTCGGTGGCGATGCGGATATTGGCGCGTTGGTTGTCCGCCGTCATGGGTTCACCACGGCGGAGCAGGGCGTTGCCGCCCAGGGCTACGACGATGCGCATACAGAGTGTCCTTCTGAAAGTTCTGATGAAGGAACGCGGTCAATGTGTGAGTTGGCTTGCCTGCATCGCGGGCAAGCCCGGCTCCCACATTTGTCCTCATTGCCAACTTAAGGGTTAGATATCCGCCAACGCCGACACCAGAATCGCCTTGATGGTATGCATGCGGTTCTCAGCCTGCTCAAACGCGATGTTGGCCGGCGATTCAAACACCTCTTCAGTCACTTCCACGCCATTGGCCAGGTTCGGATAGCGCGAGGCGATGTCCTTGCCGACCTTGGTTTCGCTGTTATGGAACGCCGGCAGGCAGTGCATGAACTTCACGCGTGGGTTGCCCGAGGCTTTCATCATCTTGGCGTTGACTTGGTACGGCAGCAGTTGCTCGATGCGCTCGTCCCACGCTTCCACCGGCTCACCCATCGACACCCAGATATCGGTGTGGATGAAGTCCACGCCTTTCACGGCTTCTTTCGGGTCTTCGGTGATGGTGATGCGTGCGCCGCTTTCTTCGGCGAACGCCTGGCATTGCTTGATGAAATCTTCGTGCGGCCACAGGGCTTTCGGCGCACCGATGCGCACGTCCATGCCCAGCTTGGCGCCGATCATCAGCAGCGAGTTGCCCATGTTGTAACGGGCATCGCCGAGGTAGGCGTAGCTGATGTCATGCAGCGGCTTGTCGCTGTGTTCGCGCATGGTCAGGGTGTCGGCGATCATTTGCGTCGGGTGGAATTCGGCGGTGAGTCCGTTGAACACCGGCACGCCGGCGAATTTGGCCAGCTCTTCGACGATTTCCTGCTCGAAGCCACGGTACTCAATGGCATCGAACATGCGCCCGAGCACGCGGGCGGTGTCTTTCATGCTTTCTTTGTGGCCGATCTGCGATGAAACCGGATCGATATAGGTGACGTGGGCACCCTGGTCATGGGCCGCGACTTCGAAAGCGCAACGGGTGCGGGTCGAGGTTTTTTCGAAGATCAGCGCGATGTTCTTGCCTTTCAGGTGCGCACGCTCGGTGCCGGTGTATTTGGCGCGTTTGAGGTCGCGGGACAGGTCCAGCAGGTAGTGAAGCTCGCGGGTGGTGTGGTGCATCAGCGAGAGCAGGCTGCGGTTGCGCATGTTGAAAGCCATGATGGATCTCCTTAATAGTCGATTGGGTCGCGGATGATCGGGCAGGTCATGCAGTGGCCGCCGCCACGGCCGCGGCCGAGTTCACCGGCGCTGATGGTGATGACTTCCACACCGGCCTTGCGCAGCAAGGTGTTGGTGTAGGTGTTGCGGTCGTAACCGATCACCACGCCAGGCTCCACGGCGACCACGTTGTTGCCGTCGTCCCACTGCTCGCGTTCGGCGGCGAAGCTGTTGCCACCGGTTTCAACCACACGCAGGGCCTTGAGGTTGAGCGCTGCGGCTACGGTCTCAAGGAAGTTGGTTTTCTCGCGTTGGATATCGATACCGTGCGGCTTGCTTTCGTCAGGGCGCAGGGTGAAGGGGACGATTTGGTTGACCACTTCGGGGAAGATGGTGACCAGGTCGCGATCGCAGAAGCTGAACACGGTATCCAGATGCATCGCCGCGCGGGATTTCGGCAGGCCGGCAACGATCACGCGTTCCACGGCTTTGTTTTTGAACAAGTTGCGCGCCAATTGGCCGATGGCTTGGTGGGACGAGCGTTCGCCCATACCGATCAAGACCACGCCGTTACCAATCGGCATCACGTCGCCGCCTTCCAGCGTGGCGGCACCGTGTTCCTGGTCGGGGTCGCCGTACCAGATCTGGAAGTCCGCGTGGGTGAACTCAGGGTGGAATTTATAGATGGCGCTGGCCAACAGGGTTTCCTGGCGTCGCGCCGGCCAGTACATCGGGTTCAGCGTCACGCCGCCGTAGATCCAGCAGGTGGTGTCACGGGTGAACTGGGTGTTGGGCAGCGGGGGCAGGATGAAACTGGCGTGGCCGAGGAAGTCGCGGAACATCTCGATGGTCTTGCCACCAAAGCTGCTCGGCAGGTCATCCGCCGATACGCCGCCGATCAGGAACTCAGCGGTCTTGCGCGGCTCCAGGCTGCGCAGCCAGGAGCTGACTTCATCAACCAGGCCCAGGCCAACCGTGTTGGAGGTGATCTTGCGCGCCAGGATCCAGTCGAGCGCTTCAGGGTTGGCAACGATGTCGGTCAGCAGGTTGTGCATTTCCAGCACATCAATGTCCCGCTCGCGCATCTTGGTCACGAAGTCGAAATGGTCGCGCTTGGCCTGGGCGACCCACAGCACATCATCGAACAGCAGTTCATCGCAGTTGTTGGGCGTCAGTCGTTGATGGGCCAAGCCTGGGGAGCACACCATGACTTTGCGCAGTTTGCCGGCTTCGGAATGTACGCCGTACTTTACTTTTTCCGTGGTCATTACAGATCCTCCAAGGAACAACAGTTTCTTTGGGTAAAAAGCTACAAGGTCAAAAAGCCGTCGTAGAGCCCATACGCCGCCACTAGGGCGCCAATGACCACTGCGGCGAAAATCAGCTTCTCGACGAGGGTGAAAATCGGTTTGCCCAGTTCACGCTTGGCCTTGGCGAACAGGATCGCGCCAGGGGCGTAGAGCAGGGCGGAGAGCAACAGGTATTTGGTGCCGCCGGCGTAGAGCAGCCAGATCGCGTAGATCAGGGCGACCGCGCCAATGAACAGGTCTTTCTTGCGTTCGGCCAGGGCGTTTTCGTAGGTTTCGCCACGCACCGCCAGCAGCAGGGCGTAGGCCGCCGACCACAGGTAAGGCACCAGGATCATCGAGGTGGCGAGGTAGATCAGCGACAGGTAGGTGCTGGCGGAAAACAGTGTGATTACCAGGAAAATCTGCACCATCGCGTTGGTCAGCCAAAGGGCATTGACCGGCACGTGGTTGGCGTTTTCCTTACGCAGGAACTCCGGCATGGTGTGGTCCTTGGCAGCGGCGAACATGATCTCCGCACACAGCAGCACCCATGACAGCAACGCCCCGAGCAGCGAGATGATCAAGCCGACGCTGATCAGCACCGCGCCCCAGTGGCCCACCACATGCTCCAGCACGGCGGCCATCGACGGGTTCTGCAGCTTGGCCAGTTCTGGCTGAGTCATGATCCCCAGGGACAGTACGTTCACCAGCATCAGGAACAGCAGCACCGTAATAAAGCCGATCACGGTGGCCTTGCCCACGTCGGAGCGTTTTTCCGCACGGGAGGAGAAGATGCTCGCGCCTTCGATGCCGATGAACACCCACACAGTGACCAGCATCATGTTGCGCACCTGGTTCATCACACTGCCCAGGTCAGGGTTTTTCACGCCCCAGATGTCCGCGGTGAAGATGTCCAGCTTGAACGCGAACACTGCGATCAACACGAACAGCACCAGCGGCACGACCTTGGCGACGGTGGTCACCAGGTTGATGAACGCCGCTTCCTTGATCCCGCGCAGTACCAGGAAATGCACGGCCCACAGCAGTACCGACGCACCGATCACTGCGGCCGGCGTGTTGCCTTCGCCAAAGATCGGGAAAAAGTAGCCGAGGGTGCTGAACAGCAACACGAAGTAACCGACGTTGCCCAGCCAGGCGCTGATCCAGTAGCCCCACGCGGAGGAGAAACCCATGTATTCGCCAAAACCGGCCTTGGCGTAGGCGTACACCCCGCCGTCGAGGTCGGGCTTGCGGTTGGCAAGAGTTTGAAAGACAAACGCGAGGGTCAGCATGCCGATGGCGGTAATCACCCAACCAATCAACACCGCACCGACATCGGCGCTGGCGGCCATGTTTTGCGGCAGTGAGAAGATCCCGCCACCAATCATTGAACCGACGACAAGTGCAACCAGTGCGCCTAATCGAAGTTTTCCGGGAGATTCAGACATCGCATAACTCCAATGCAGGAGAAGAGAGGCCACAGAATAATTGCGTGCGCTAATCAATCATCTGACTCAGATCACTTCATTGGCAGATACCCTTGTGAATTAATAACTTGGGGTGGAAAGTCTCAGGCACTATTTTTCCGCGCAAAGCCGCTTCCCAGAGCGATCCCTGCGTTTTGATTAATCATTTAGTGCTGCGTATGGACGTTTGAAGCTAGGCCGTTTTTCGATGATGCAAACTTTTCGAAAATGCGACAGCAAGTAGCTCGGACGCGACAAAGTAGTGCCCTATTTAAATTATAAATAAGCCTGAACTATAAAAACTGTCATGCCTTTGGGTTATGCGGGGGGTGTTTTTATCGCTGTCTCTAATAAACGTTATACTCGCTGAATTAATTAGTTGAGTGCGCGGCTGTCAACTCAAGCTGTTATTTACTCAGGAGTCCACATGTCCCAGCCGGCCCAGAAACTTCGACTCAGTGCCTTGATCGCCCTGGTGGTGGGGTCGATGATCGGCGGCGGGATCTTCTCCCTACCGCAGAACATGGCCGCGCGCGCCGAGGTAGGTGCCGTATTGATCGGCTGGGCGATCACCGCCGTCGGCATGCTGACCCTTGCGTTTGTGTTCCAGACCCTGGCCAATCGCAAACCCGATCTGGACTCGGGGGTGTATGCCTACGCCAAGGCGGGTTTCGGCGACTATATGGGCTTCTCCTCCGCATGGGGCTATTGGATCAGCGCATGGATGGGCAACGTCGGTTACTTCGTGTTGCTGTTCAGTACCCTCGGTTACTTTTTTCCGGTGTTTGGCCAGGGCAACACACCAGTGGCCATCGGCTGTGCGTCGTTGCTGCTGTGGGGCGTACATTTCCTGGTAATGCGCGGGATCAAGGAGGCGGCCCTCATCAACCAGATCACCACGGTGGCCAAGATCGTGCCGTTGCTGATGTTCATCGTGATCGCCGCCGTAGCGTTCAAGGCGGATATTTTCACCCGGGACATCTGGGGCCTGGGCAATCCGGACATCGGCAATGTGGTGGACCAGGTGCGCAACATGATGCTGGTCACCGTGTTTGTGTTTATCGGCATCGAGGGCGCCAGCGTGTATTCGGCGCGCGCCGAGAAACGCTCGGACGTGGGCCGCGCCACGCTGATCGGCTTTCTTGGCGTGCTGGCGTTGCTGGTGCTGGTGAATGTGCTGTCCCTGGGGATCATGAGCCAGCCGGAGCTCGCGCAGTTGCAAAACCCGTCCCTGGCCGGTGTGCTGGAGCATATCGTCGGGCCCTGGGGCGCGATGGCAATCAGCATTGGCCTGGCGGTGTCACTGCTCGGCGCCTTACTGTCCTGGGCGCTGCTCTGCGCGGAAATTCTCTACGCCACCGCCCATGACAAGACCATGCCGGCCTTTCTGAAAAAGGCAAATGCCAACCAGGTGCCGGTCAACGCGTTGTGGCTGACCAATGTGATGATCCAGGCCTTCCTGGTGATTACACTGTTTTCCCACAGCACCTACACCACCCTGATTTACCTGGCCTCGTCGATGATTCTGGTGCCGTACCTGTGGTCGGCGGCGTATGCGGTGTTGTTGAGCGGACGTGGCGAAACCTATGAGGGCGCTCACGGCCAGCGCATTAAAGACTTCCTGGTGGGCCTGATCGCCCTCGGCTATGCGGTGTGGCTGCTCTACGCTGGCGGCTTGAAGTACCTGCTGCTGTCGGCGCTGCTGTATGCACCGGGCGTGATCCTGTTTGCCCTCGCCAAGCGTGAGCAGGGCCAGCCTCTGTTTACCCACCTGGAAAAAGGCATTTTCAGCTGCGTGATCGTGGGCGCCGGGTTGGCGGCGTATGGGCTGTATAGCGGAGTGCTGTCGCTGTGAGACTGGCGTATCAGCCGCCTTATGACTGGGCGGCGATGGTGGGTTTTCTATCGGCGCGCGCTATCGCTGGGATGGAGACGGTCGAAGCTGGCATGTACCGGCGCAGTATCAGCGTGAGCGGCCAGCACGGCTGGCTCAGCGTGGTACCGGGGGCTGGCGATTGGTTGGACGTGGCGGTGGAGTTTCCAGAGGGTTCGGCGCTGCCTGAGATCGAACGGCGCTTGCGCAAGCTGTTTGATCTGGATGCCCAGCCTGAGTTGATCAACGCGCAATTGGCGACGGACCCGTTGATGGCGCAGTTGGTGGCGGCGCGTCCCGGCCTGCGCGTGCCGGGCACTTGGGATGGCCTGGAACTGGCGATTCGGGCAGTGCTGGGCCAGCAGATCACGGTAGTGGCCGCGATTCGTTTGGCGGGCAAGCTGGTGGCGCAATACGGCCAGCCGCTGCAAACGCCGTATGCGGGTATCACGCATGTTTTTCCCACGCCCGAGGTATTGGCGGCGGCGGACCTGGCGACCTTGGGCATGCCCAAGGCGCGCGGGCGCACGTTGTCGGGTGTCGCACAGGCGTTGCTGGATGATCCTGAAGTGTTCGAACCCAAGGCCAGCCTCAAGGAAGGCGTGGCACGGCTGGTGGCTTTACCGGGGATTGGCGATTGGACGGCGCAGTACATCGCAATGCGCCAGATGCGTGAGGCGGATGCGTTTGCGACGGGGGATATCGGGCTGATTAATGCGCTGGCAGCGTTGGAGGGGGGGCCGGTTTCGGCGCGGCAGTTGTCGGCGCGGGCTGAGGCTTGGCGGCCGCTCAGGGCTTATGCGGCGCAGCATTTGTGGACGTTGTTGCAACGGTCAGATTGATAGTGTCTGTACTGGCCTCTTCGCGAGCAAGTCCGCTGCCACATTCGACCGCATTCCAAGGGATGTACTCGGCCAAAATGTGGCAGCGGACTTGCTCGCGAAAGCTATTCCAAGGTCACCACTGCGGCCGGTGCGCCCCCAATTCCCCAGCCGGCAAATCCCACTGCAACGGCGTGCCGCTGATGGTCAGCGGCGCCAACAACCGATGGGCCTGGCCCCAGCTTGTTTGCTCCATCACCAAACCCTGATCCCCTGGCTCTTCAGCGCGCAACCCCGGTTGCTCCGGCACCTGTCCCGCCTCCACCAATAACTTCGCCGTACGTGCCAACGACAACCGCGCCGAACCGCCGCGCCCGGTTTTCAACCGTTCGCTCACTGCCTGAATCGCACTGGCCGCCATCAAATACCCGGTCGCGTGATCCAGCGCCTGCAACGGCAGCGGTACCGGTTTATCCGATTGTTTCCAGGCCATGCCCGCGTCGGCAATCCCGCTGCTCATTTGCACCAGGCTGTCGAAACCCCGGCGATTTCGCCACGGGCCGCTCCAGCCGTAGGCGTTGAGACTCACGTCGATCAGGCCGGGGGTGAGGGTTTGCAGTTCGTTGGCGGTGTAACCCAATTGCTCCAAGGCGTCGGCACGGTAGCCGTGGAACAGAATGTCGGCCTCCTTGAGCAGGCTTTCGAAAATCCGACGGCCTTCGGGGGTCTTCAAGTCGAGACGGGCACAGCGTTTGCCGAGGGTCATTTCCGGTACTACGCCGGGTTCGTTCCAGGTCGGCGAGTCGATACGCAGCACGTCGGCGCCCAGGCCCGCGAGAAAACGACTGGCCACGGGGCCGGCCAGCACGCGAGTCAGGTCCAGCACCTTGATGCCCGCGAGTGGCCGCGTCACCGAGCCGAGCCAGGGTTTGTCGGCGTCGGTTTCAAAGGTCTGGCGCTGCACCAGGTCTTCAGCATTCACCGCCAACCCTTGCGGATGCACTTGCCAGGCCTGCCAGGCACGCATCTGCGCCGCACAGCCACCTTCATCGACGACCGCCTGTTCCAGTTCAGCGGCGCTCCATGGGGCAACGCGGGCAGCCATCTCGGCACGGTCAGTGACTTTGCCTAACACCCGCTCGGCGGCGCCTCGGTGATGGGGGGCGTTGGTGTGCAAGCGAATCCAGCCATCGGCGCTGGCATAGTCACCGGCTACCGGATCCCACAGCGGCGGCACTTGCCAGCCCACCGGGCGAATCGAGGATGAAAACCAGAAAGAGGCGAGGCGCCGGTCCACGCTGATGCCGGGCAAGCGCCCGGTCTGTTGCCGGATCAACTGGGCCAAGGCCTGGCCGGCAGCGCCGATACTAGCGCTGGCCAGCTCGGTCACGGCGAAGGTCGAGGGCAGGGCGCCGGCTTCGGTAAAGGTCAGGGGCGTTTGCGGCAGGTCGAGTGCAGCTTGGATGGGAGTCAGCAGGTCAGTCATCGAAGGCCCTCCGTAAGAGAAGGGCCACTATAAGAGATGATCAGCCCGTTGTGACAACCCCAGGCACCAACGGCAGCTCGATGCTGGCGATAAAACCACCCTCTGCAGGGTTGGCCAGGATCAGGCTGCCACCGTGGCGTTCGGCGGCGCGACGGGCAATCGCCAGGCCCAGGCCGTGGCCTTGTGCTGTTTGGCCGGGAGCGCGATAGAACGGTTCGCCCAACTGGCTCAAGTGTTCGGCTTCAACGCCTGGGCCGTGGTCGCGCACGCTGATCAGGATGCGCTCGCCCAGGCGCTGGGCCTGCAACTCGATCGGCAAGCCCGGCGGGTTAAAGCGCTGTGCATTGCGCAGCAAGTTATCCACAGCACGTTCGATCATGGTCGGCCACCCCTTGAGGTGCAGGTCGGTGTGAGTGATCAGGTTCACTGCTTGGTCCGGCGCGCTAAGTTGCGCGTCTTTCTGCAGGGTCTTGAGCAGCGGGTTGAGGTCGATGTCTTCGGCGCTGGCATTGTCGGCGTCGACACGGGCCAATACCAGGATTTCGCTGATCAGCGCTTCCAGTCGATCGCATTCGCGGGTCAGGCGTGGCCAGAGTTTTTCCCGCTCTTCGGGGTTGGCGCGTTCGGCCAAGGCCAGGGCGATTCGCAAGCGGGCCAGGGGCGAGCGCAGCTCGTGGGACACGTCCCGCAGCAATTGGCGCTGACTGCCGATCAGGCTTTGCAGGCGCGCGCCCATGCGGTTGAAGTCGGTGGCCAACACGCCGAACTCATCGCGCCGGTTAGCCAGTTGCGCCAAGCTGTTTTGCTGGTAGGTGGCCTGGCCGAGGTCATGCACTGCACCACGCAGACGGCTGAGCGGGCGAGTGATGGACAACGTCACCAGCAGGCTGAACAGGGTCAGCACTACCAGCGCAATTGCCAGTGCACTCAACGGCCACGTCAGGCTACTGCGGTGCCATTCGTCCAGTTCCGGGTGCGGGATGCGGTAGATCAACAGGTAGGTGTCGCCGGTTTTTGCACTGGTGTATTCGGCGGTCAGGCGGCGCCAGGGCAGGTGCCCGTCCTGGCTGTCATTCTGGCGAGCTTCGAAGGCGGCGGCGCGACGTGGGAAAGTGCCGCGCACCACCGGGTCGCCGCTTTCGTTGAGCACTTGCACGTCGATGTGGTACTGGCGTTTGCGCTGTTGCAGCAGATCCTGCGCAGCGGCCTCACCCTGGGCTTCGTAGAGTTGGGTCCACTCTTGCGCCAGGTTATTGAGGCCGGGGTGACGGCTGAGAATCCAGGCATCTTGATTGAGCATGTGCCCAATCAGGATCGACAACCCGGCAACCAGGGCGATGGCCAGCCAGAAACTGGCCAGGATGCGCCAGAACAATGAACGCACAGGAAACCCTCAAACAGGAAAAGCCCAGTGGCGCAGGCCACTGGGCTGGGAACGTTAATGGGAGGGCATTATTGCGCTTTTTGCGGCTGTTGCGCTTTCCAGGCTTGGAATTCCTTCCATTCGGCACGACGCTGTTCTTGCTTCTTGACGATCTCGTCGAACTTTTTCTGCTGGTCAGGCTTGAGTACCGCGCGGATATCGGCCTGGGTTTTCAGCTTGCCGGCGGCGATTTCGTCCTGCATGGCTTTCTGGTCAGCGGCTGGCAGTTTGTCCAAGTACTTCTTGGTCAAGTCTTTGCGAGCGTGCCATTGGTCGCCCATCAGTTTGCCGATCTGCTGGCGCTGTTCCTTGCTCAGGTCCAGTTGGCTGAAGGGGCCGCCTTTGCCACGCGGACCGTGTTCACCGCCGTGGCCCGGGCCACCCATCATGTGACCTTCCGGGCCACCCATCGGGCCTGGGCCTTCCGGCATTGCTGCCATGGCAACGGTCGGCAGGGCAGCGGCGAACATCAAAGCGATAAGGGTCTTGCGCATGGTGATTCTCCTGTCTCTATTCCGGTGAGTCCGGATGTGAGTAGATTACGCAGATCAAGGTCAGCCGCCGTCAGGAGAGGGTAAAGGTTTGGTAAGGGGAGGGGGGGCAGCTGCAAGTTTTTAGCTGCAAGCGGCAAGTAAGAGCTGTTCGCTTGCAGCTTGCAGCTGCTTTAAAGACTGTAATAGTAACCACGGCTACGCAATGCCACGATCCGCGGCCGGCCATCCGGGTGCGGGCCGATCTTTTTGCGCAGGTTGCTGACGTGCATGTCCAGGCTGCGATCGTAAAGGGTCAACTTGCGGCCCAGGGCGATCTGCGCCAGTTCCTGTTTGTCCAGTGGCTCGCCGGGTTGGCGTAGCAGGGCTTCCAGCAGACGACTTTCAGAGACGGTGAGGGTGAACTCCTGTTCATCGATGCTGACCACGCCGCGCACCGGGCTGAAGCACAAGTCGCCCAGTTCCAGCTGTGAGGACACGGCAGCCGGGTGGCTGCGGCGCAGCACGGCGCGCAGGCGAGCGGTAAGCTCGCGCGGGTCGCAGGGCTTGGCCAGGTAATCGTCGGCGCCCAGTTCCAGGCCGAGGATGCGGTCCAGGGGTTCGCCGCGGGCCGAGAGCATCAGCACCGGCAGCTCCGGGTGGTCGTTGCGCAATTGCTTGAGCAGCTCCAGCCCGCTGCCGTCGGGCAGCATCACGTCGAGCACCACCGCCGCCGGGGCGCTGTCGGCCAAGGCTTTGCGTGCGCTCAAGCCGTCATGGCAGGCGCGCACCTGGAAGCCTTCCTGGCTCAGCCAACGGGTCAGCAGCTCGCAGAGCTCCTGGTCATCATCTATCAGTAACAGCTCGCTCATGACTCACTCAATTTAGCCATTGTCGACGGCGACGGTGCCCACCGCTGGCGAAGATCCCGCACAGCAGGGCGATCAGAGCGACGGCCCCGCCGGTGACAAACCATTGCTGTTGCTCGGTCAGCCAGCGGGTCAAGGCGCCGCCCTGTGAATCTTTGAGTTGCTGGGCCAGGCGTTGATTCTCTTGGCGAAGGCGACTCAATTGGGCGCTTTCGCGGGAGGCCTCCGCACTTTGCAGCTGCTTGCCCAGTTCTTCACGCTGGCGTTCGCTTTCTTTCAAACGTTGCTGCAACTCGGTGATCTGGGCGCCGGCACTCAAGGACAGGGGCGTGGAACTGCCGGTGTTCGAGGTTTCTTCAGCGTGGGCCGTAGCCCCGATCATTAACACTGCCAACAGACACAACTGACGTAAGCGCATCGGAACTCCTGATTCCACACGAATATTCAGAACGTTGTCGGCAGGTTACTCAGAATAATGAGCAATTAGGAGCGCGCCGAACTGAAATGGTTCGGCGCGACCTGAGTCAAGGCAGGACTTGCTTGAACGGCTTGATCACGACGTCAGCGTAAACGCCTGCTGCAACGTAAGGATCGGCCTTGGCCCAAGCCTGGGCATCGGCCAGGGAAGCGAAGTCGGCGACGATCAGGCTACCGGTGAAACCGGCATCGCCTGGGTCATTGCTGTCCACCGCCGGATGCGGGCCAGCCAATACGATACGGCCTTCGGCTTGCAGCTGTTTGAGGCGCTCGACGTGCGCCGGGCGCACGGAAAGGCGCTTTTCCAGCGAGTTGGCAACGTCGGTAGCAATGATGGTGTAGAGCATGTCAGTCCTCGGTTTTTGGCGTGGTAGGGTCGGTGTCATGCAGATGGCGCGACAGGTAAATACCCTGGGCAACCAGGAACAGCACGGTCATGCCAAGGCTGCCGAAGACTTTGAAGTCGACCCAGTAGTCCTGGAAGGTGAACGCCACGAACAGGTTGGCGGCGCCGCAGAACAGGAAAAACACGATCCAGGCAATGTTAAGGCGCACCCACACCGGCTCTGGCAGGGTCAGGGCATGGCCCATGATCCGCTTGATCAGCAGGCGGTCACCGATGAAATGGCTGCCGATAAACGCCAGGGCGAACAGCCAGTTCACCACCGGGGCTTTCCATTTAAGGAAGGTTTCGCTGTGAAAGGCCAGGGTCAGGCTGCCGAAGACCAGGCACGCAACCAGGGTCAGCCATTGGCTTTTTTCCAGCTTGCGCTGGGAGATGAAGAGGGCGCCGTAGACCACGAGTGAGCTGATGATGAGCACGGCGGTGGCGCTGTAGATGCCCCCGAACGTCAGCTCATGGCCGGCCAGATCAATGACCCTGGGGTCGAGTTTGTAAACGATGAAAAACAGCAACAGCGGGATGAAGTCGATGAATTGTTTCACAGTAAGAGCCAGAAGCTGGATGTGGCGGCATAATAACAAACATCCTTGGTAGCGAAAGCGCCAGCTGACTTGAGGTTACAAAGCCCTGTGAATGTTGATTTGCACTGCCACAGCACGGCCTCCGACGGCGCCCTGGCGCCTGCGGTACTGGTTGCGCGTGCGTTTGAAAAAGGCGTGCGAGTCCTTTCGTTGACCGACCACGACACCCTCGAAGGGCTGGACGAAGCCCGCGAAACCGCGCAGGCGCTGGGCATGCAGCTGGTCAACGGTGTGGAATTGTCCTGCACCTGGGGCGGCGCCACCATTCATGTGCTTGGCTACGGGTTTGATCAGAAAGCCCCGGCATTGGTGCAGGCCATCGCTAATTTGCACGATGGCCGTTGGCTGCGGTCAGAAGAAATAAGCCGCAAACTCGGCCTTAAAGGCATGCCCAATGCCCTCGACGGCGCCCGCGCCATCCAGCAGGAACTAGGCGACAGCGGCAACGCACCGGCCCGGCCGCATTTTGCCGACTGGATGGTACGTGAAGGTTTTGTTAAAGACCGTGCCGAAGCCTTTCGCAAATGGCTGGGCGCCGGCAAGTTGGGGGATGTGAAGTTGCATTGGCCGACCTTGGAAGACACCGTCGAGACCCTGCGCGCCTCCGGGGCCTGGGTCAGCCTGGCGCACCCTTGGCATTACGATTTCACCCGCAGTAAGCGCCGCAAGCTGATCAGCGACTATATTGGTGCGGGTGGCCACGCGATTGAAGTGGTCAACGGGCATCAACCCGCCGAACAAGTGGGCAGCCTGGCGATTCTTGCTCGCGAATTTGGTCTGCTGGTCAGCGCCGGCAGTGACTTTCATGGCCCAGGCGGCTGGTCCGAGATCGGCGAGTATCGCCAGGTCCCGGAGGACTTGCCGCTCTTGTGGGGGCGATTCAAGCATGACCCCATTATTGCCACCGTCTGAACAGGTAGAACACGTGAGTCAATTTTTCCAGATTCATCCGGAAAACCCCCAGGCGCGCCTGATTAAACAGGCCGTCGAGATCATTCGCGCCGGCGGCGTGGTGATCTACCCAACGGATTCGTCCTACGCTATTGGTTGCCAGATCGGCGACAAGGGCGCGGTAGAGCGTGTAAGGCGACTGCGTGACCTGGACAAGAACCACAACTTTGCGCTGATCTGCAGCGACTTGTCCCAACTGGGGCTGTTCGCCAAGGTCGACACCGGCACCTTCCGCCTGCTCAAGGCTCACACGCCGGGCCCCTACACGTTCATTCTCAACGCCACCCGTGAAGTGCCGCGCCTGCTGCTGCACCCGAAGAAGCGCACCATCGGTCTGCGCGTGCCGGAGCATCCGATTGCCCTGGCGCTGCTGGCCGAGCTGGGTGAGCCACTGATGAGCGTGTCGTTGATCATGCCCGGCGACAGCGAACCGCTGGAAGACCCGTACGAAATGCGCCAGCGCCTGGAAAAACAGGTGGACCTGATCATCGACGGCGGCTTCGGGGGTGGCAAAGCCTCTACGGTGATCAACCTGGCCGACGGCGAACCGGAGGTAATCCGTGTGGGGTGCGGCGACCCGGCTCCGTTTATGGTTGAGGCCTGAATGTCGTCTGTGGAAACCGTCGACAGCCAGGCCGGCGCCCAGCAGGAACTGCCATTTGCAATGGTGTATGGCCAGGCCGTGCTGGAAATGCCGCTGGACTTGTACATCCCGCCGGACGCCCTGGAAGTCTTCCTTGAAGCCTTCGAAGGCCCGCTGGACTTGCTGCTCTACCTGATCCGCAAGCAGAACATCAACATCCTCGACATCCCGGTGGCGGAAATCACCCGTCAGTACATGGGCTATGTCGAGTTGATGCAGTCGGTGCGCCTGGAACTGGCCGCCGAGTACCTGGTGATGGCCGCCATGCTTGCCGAGATCAAGTCGCGCATGCTGCTGCCGCGGTCGGAGACGGTTGAGGCCGAAGAAGACGACCCGCGCGCCGAACTGATCCGTCGCCTGCAAGAATACGAGCGCTTCAAGGCGGCCGCCGAAGGCATCGATGGTTTGAGCCGGGTCGGCCGTGACGTGGTGGTGCCCAAACTCGACGCGCCCGAGGCCCGTGCGCGCAAGTTGCTGCCGGACGTGAGCCTGGAAGAATTATTGATGTCCATGGCCGAGGTATTGCGCCGTGGGGATATGTTTGAAAGCCACCAGGTCAGCCGCGAAGCGTTGTCGACCCGCGAGCGCATGAGTGATGTGCTGGATCGCCTCAAGGGTGGCGGGTTTGTGCCTTTTGTCGAACTGTTTACGAAAGAAGAAGGGCGCCTGGGGGTGGTGGTGACGTTTATGGCGATCCTTGAATTGGTCAAGGAGTCCTTGGTCGAGCTGGTCCAGAATGAGCCTTTTGCGGCTATCCACGTGCGGGCGCGAGCCGAATAAAGAGCTGAATCGATGAATCTGACTGAACCCCGCGAACTGGCGACGCTGCTGGAGGCTTTTCTCCTGGCCTCGGGTAAACCGCAATCCCTGGAGCGCTTGTTCGAACTCTTTGAAGTGTCCGAGCGCCCTGAGCCGCCGGTGTTCAAGAAGGCGCTGGAGATATTGCGCAAATCCTGCGACGGCCGTGCCTTTGAACTGCGCGAGGTGGCGTCGGGTTATCGCCTTCAGATCCGTGAAAAGTTTTCCCCGTGGGTTGGGCGTTTATGGGAAGAGCGCCCGCAACGTTATTCGCGTGCAATGCTGGAAACCATGGCGCTGATCGCCTACCGCCAGCCCATCACCCGAGGCGAGATCGAGGACGTACGTGGCGTGGCGGTCAATAGCCATATCGTCAAGACCTTGCTGGAGCGCGAGTGGATCCGCATCGTTGGCTACCGTGACGTTCCCGGCAAACCGGCGATGTTTGCCACCACCAAGGTGTTCCTCGACCACTTCAACCTGAAAAACCTCGACGACCTGCCGCCGCTCGCCGAACTGCGCGAAATGGAGCCAGACCCGGTGCTGGACTTCGACGACGCCCCCGTGCCCGCCAGTTTGCAAGCGTTGGCGGATGCCAGTGCCGAGCCGGAAGAGCCGAAGGACGAGACCAGTTTCCACACGTTGTTGCTGGAGCTGGACGACATGGAGCAGGGGATCAAGACCGACTTCGACGATTTGCTGCGTGACGGCGCGGTTGAACCTGAAACCCAGCTGAACGTTGAAGTTGAGCCTGAAGTCGAACCTGAGATTGAGGTTCAGCCTGAGCCCGAGGAAGATAGCCTCGGCGTCGCCGAAGCCCGCGAGAAACTCCTGGCCGCCGTCGCCGCCCTCGAACAGCCGCCGCTGAGCGACGAAGAAGACGAAGCCCGCGCCCTGGCCGAAGCCATCGAAAACGAGCGCCGCGAGTTCGAAGACTGACGCGAGCAAACCCGCTCCCACATTTGATTATTGTTGCCAGGGAGAAATCATATGAGTTCAACCAAAGACCCCTGCATCAGCGTCTGCAAATTCAGCGACGACATTTGCGTCGGCTGTGGCCGCAACAAGCGCGAAATCCGTGCCTGGAAGAAACTCGACAAGGTCGACAAGCGCACAGTGTTGGCCGAGGCCGAGCTCCGATTGCTGGCGCTGGGCGCCACCGGTCGGCGGAAAAGCAAATGACTTGGGCCATATCGACTAGTCTCTGATGCGCAACGCGCGTCATGCGCGTATGATTCGCGACCCTTTGCCGAGCTATTCGGCCAAGGCCCCGCTTTCAACACTCTTCAGGCCACGCCTGAATCGACCCACCGGGAGGTGCTTAAGATGAACGACAAAGACCAGAACGACAGCCAGGAAATCGGCCCAGCAGGTGAAAAACTGCAAAAGGTGCTGGCGCGTATCGGCGTGGGCTCGCGCCGCGACGTCGAAGCCTGGATCACTCAGAAGCGCATCAAGGTCAACGGCGTCGAGGCCACCCTCGGCCAGCGCGTCGACCTGCACGATGCAATCACCATTGATGGCAAGGTCATCAAGCGTGAAGAGGCCGCCGAATCGGTGCGCCGCGTGATCATGTACAACAAGCCCGATGGCGAGATCTGCACCCGTGACGACCCGGAAGGCCGTCCGACCGTGTTCGACAAGATGCCTAAGCCAAAAGAAGGCCGTTGGATCAACATCGGTCGTCTCGACATCAACACCACCGGCTTGCTGATGTTCACCACTGACGGTGAATTGGCCAACCGCCTGATGCACCCGTCCTACGAGATGGACCGCGAATACGCTGTGCGTGTGCGTGGCGAAGTCGATGACGAGATGATCGAGCGCTTGAAAGCCGGCGTGGTGCTGGAAGACGGCCCGGCCAAGTTCACCGATATCAAGCAGGCCCCAGGTGGCGAAGGTTTCAACCACTGGTACCACTGCGTGGTGATGGAAGGTCGTAACCGTGAAGTCCGTCGCCTGTGGGAATCCCAGGGTCTGGTGGTCAGCCGCCTGAAGCGCGTGCGTTTCGGTCCGGTGTTCCTGAACTCCGACCTGCCGATGGGCCGCTGGCGCGAAATGAGCCAGTACGAAGTCGACATCCTCAGCGCCGAAGTCGGCCTGACGCCAGTCGCGATGCCGCAGATGAACGCCAAGAGCAAAGACAAGCTTGAGCGTATGCAGCGTAAATCGTCGCGTCCGGTTGCTCGTACCGAGCGCGTTGCCCGCACCCTGCGCCCTGCGCTGAATGCACCGGCTACCGGCGGTCGTATTTCCCGTGAGCCGCAGATCGAAGGCGAGCGTCGTCCAACCGCGCCATCGCGCCAGGAAGGCGAGCGTGCTCCACGCACGCCGCGCCCAGCTCCGGCCGGTGGTCGCAGCAATCGCGGTGAAGCGGATCGCCCCGCCGACAGCGCCAGCACCAAGCGTCCAGCCAAGCCGACGGCAAACAAGCGCCCCGGCCCGAAACTGGTCGCGGACGAGCCGTCGGGCAAGCGCCGTGGCGCTCCGGCCGGTTCGGGTCAGCGTCCTGGTTTTGGTCGTAAGAAGCCTTAAGAGCAGCGGCAAGCTTTTAGCTTCAAGCTGCAAGAGAAACGCGCTGGCCCTCACAGGTTGGCGCTTTTTTTTGCTTGAAGCTTATAGCTTACGACTTGTAGCTGGCTCTAAAACGCAAATCTCCCATCAAAAACCGGTTTATCGTCCAGGGCCAAAGTCCCACTGGCAAAGATCAGGTCCAGGTGATGGCTGCCTTTCTGCCCACCTCCCAAGCCCAAATGCAACCCACAATGGCGCTCCTCAAACCCGGCATTGCGCGCATACAAATCCTTGACCCCTTCATTGGTACCAATCCCCAATTCCTCCACGCGCCGGTTGGACGGGTTGGCATTCAGGTACTTGTTGAAGTCATCGGCCAACCCCGGCACCTCACTGGCTACGCTGCAGACGGTCGAGTGCTCGATCCACAGCTCCAGCGGTGATTGCAGCACGCCATATTTGCGTGCAAACGGGATGGTGCTGAGAAAGGTGCCGACAAACCGCACCTGGCCATTGATGGCTTCGCTGTGGGTCGCGATCTCGCCGGGTGCGAGGTCGTGGTTGCCGATGCCGTTGATATTGGTCCACTTCTTGATGCTGCTCAGCGGCGCCTCCAGCCGCGAGCCGTGCTTGTCGGTGAAGCGCAGCACATTGGCCTGGGACATGCGCCGGATCAACGTGGCATTGAGGTCGGCAATGCGCTGTGGCTCGACGCTGAAGGTGTCGTAGAAATAGTCGCCGTAATCCTTGAACAGCAGGGATTTCTTCCAGTGCTCGGCCATCACGCCCTGCAGCGCGCGGATAAAGTCCGGGCCTTCGGCGCGTGGGTTGGGCAAGGTCGAGGAATCGTATAAAAACAGATAGAGGTCGCAGGCTTCGATGGCTTGGGCCAGCGCGTCGCTGGCGGCCAGGTCCAGGCGCTGCACCTGGAAATTGAAACGGGCGGCGCTGCTGTGGGTGATCGCCTGGGCAATGGCGTCGTAGCGCTCGGTATGGCCCAGTAACACGGTGGGACGATTCAGGCCGCTGAGGGCCGGGTGGTGCGCGAGGTAGTAGAGAAAGTGTTCGACGGCGCGGGCCTTGTCCATGACGTGCATCCTTTTGTGCCTTGGGTAAGGGTGGCAGGTGCCGTGCACAGCACCTGCCGGATACCTGCCGATTTTAGAAAGGCCACATCGCGGTGCCGAACGGCACGACGGCATCGGCTTGCATCATTTCAACGGCGGCCTCATGGGTCGGCGCTTCAAACCAATCGTCGAGTTGCAGTTCGGTTTCCAGGTCGTTTTCCAGTGCTTGCATGGTGTATCTCCTAGAGGACGGTGTTTGAGAACGGCTTGCCAACGGGCTGCGCTGGGCAAGTGGGATGAACCTAGGAGAGCCTGTTTCAGAATGCAAAATATTTATTGACACGGTTCCAATTGAATAATTTTTTCTGTTTTGGGTCGTCAGCTTTTTTTTCATAAAAAACAGCAGGCTGATCAGGATGATTTTTAAGAAGTTTCCCGTCGCCAATTTTCCGTGAGTTCACGCTTGTAACGTAGATTTTCCGCGCTGTAACGATTAATTGACGATAAAACCGCGTGCTTGTTGAGCGGTGAAGTACTGTAAGAAATGCCTGACAGATCGTCGCATGCACCGTTGCGGGGCGGCCTCAAGCTGTCGAGCGGTGTACAATCCGCCGCGTTTTACTGTGACGCCCTTGCGTACCCACGCAAAAGGCCAAGACCTCAGGGTTATCGACCCTGATCACTCCGCCCGGCCACGAGCCAGACGGGTTCGATTTCGTCACAGATAAAAATAAACAGGTGACGCATGACCGTTAGAAAGACGCTGTACTCCTGGTGCCTGCGCTGGGGTTTGAGCAGCGCTGCTTGAGTCGAGATTCAAGGCAGCAACGTGCATTCAACATCATCAAACCTTGCGTGAGATCCTTTTCATGAGCGGACCCCATTCCTCTTCAGGCGAGCTGAAACGCGGCTTGAAAAATCGGCATATCCAATTGATCGCCCTCGGTGGCGCCATCGGCACCGGCCTGTTCCTGGGCTCTGCCGGGGTGCTCAAATCCGCCGGCCCTTCGATGATCCTGGGTTATGCCATCTGCGGCTTCATTGCCTTCATGATCATGCGCCAGCTCGGCGAAATGATCGTTGAAGAGCCGGTCGCTGGTTCCTTCAGCCACTTTGCTCACAAGTACTGGGGCGGTTTCGCTGGCTTCCTGTCGGGTTGGAACTGCTGGATCCTGTACATTTTGGTGGGCATGTCGGAGCTGACGGCCGTCGGCAAATACGTGCATTACTGGTGGCCGGAGATTCCGACTTGGGTCTCGGCGGCAGCGTTCTTCGTGCTGATCAACCTGATCAATCTGGCCAACGTCAAAGTCTTTGGTGAGGCTGAGTTCTGGTTCGCCATCATCAAGGTGGTGGCCATCGTCGGCATGATCGCCCTGGGCAGCTACATGCTGGTCAGCGGCAGCGGCGGGCCGCAGGCTTCGGTGACTAACCTGTGGGAGCACGGTGGGTTCTTCCCTCACGGCGTCGGCGGTTTGGTGATGGCCATGGCGATCATCATGTTCTCCTTCGGTGGCCTGGAAATGCTTGGCTTCACCGCTGCCGAAGCGGACCAGCCACGCACCGTGATCCCGAAAGCGATCAACCAAGTGATCTACCGCATCCTGATTTTCTACATCGGTGCTCTGGTCGTGCTGTTGTCGCTGACACCGTGGGACAGCCTGCTGACAACCCTCAACGCCTCCGGCGATGCCTACAGCGGCAGCCCGTTCGTGCAGGTGTTCTCGATGCTGGGCAGCAACACCGCCGCGCATATTCTTAACTTCGTGGTCCTGACGGCGGCGCTGTCGGTATACAACAGCGGCACTTACTGCAACAGCCGCATGCTGCTGGGCATGGCCGAACAGGGTGATGCGCCCAAAGCACTGGCGAAGATCGACAAGCGCGGCGTGCCAGTGCGCTCCATCCTCGCCTCGGCGGCGATCACCCTGGTGGCGGTGTTGATGAACTACCTGATCCCGCAACACGCACTGGAACTGCTGATGTCTCTGGTCGTGGCTACGCTGGTGATCAACTGGGCGATGATCAGCTTCTCCCACTTCAAGTTCCGCCAGCACATGAACCGCACCGGCCAAGTGCCGTTGTTCAAGGCGCTGTGGTACCCGTATGGCAACTATGTATGCCTGGCGTTCGTGGTGTTTATCCTGGTGATCATGCTGATGATTCCAGGGATTCAGGTGTCGGTGTACGCGATCCCGGTGTGGGTGGCGTTTATGGCGGTGTGTTACTGGATCAAGAACAAGCGCGCTGCGCAGCCGTACCCTCACGTGGTAACGCCAGCCGCGAAGTAACCCTTTGGCGTGTTGAGCAAACCCGGACCTGCGCCGGGTTTGCTGTTTCAGGGGCAAGGGCAAGGCGCATTCGCGTATCCTTGGATACCTTCGACCGGAACCCTTTGCCCAATGCTGGTGATTTCCAACAACGTGCACCTGCCCGACGCCGAGATCGAGCTGACCGCCATTCGCGCCCAAGGCGCCGGTGGGCAGAACGTGAATAAGGTGTCGAGCGCGGTGCACCTGCGTTTTGACATTCCGGCGTCGTCGCTGCCGGAGTTCTATAAGGAGCGGCTGCTGGCGCTGCGCGATAGCCGTATCACCAGCGAAGGCGTGCTGGTGCTCAAGGCCCAGCAATACCGGACCCAGGAACAGAATCGAGCGGATGCGCTGGAGCGTTTGGTGGAGTTGATTCTCAGCGCCACCAAGGTCGAGAAGAAGCGCCGCCCGACCAAGCCGACCCTGGGCTCGAAAAAGCGTCGCCTCGAATCCAAGACCAAGCGTGGCAGCATCAAGGCTGGGCGCGGCAAGGTCGACTTTTAGTCGCCGCGCGCTTCACGGGCCTTGGGTGCCTGGCGGTACAGGTACACGCTCAGTAGCAAACCACCCAGGGCGGCGAGGGCGGCGAACAGGAAGATCGACGCAAAGCCGAAGCCAGCCGCCACGGCCCCGGCAAGCGGGCCGGTGATGCCCAGCGATAAATCGATAAACAGCGAATAGGCCCCCACCGCCGAGCCACGGCTGGACGCCGGTACCAGGTTCACTGCCTCCACCCCCAACGCCGGAAACACCAGGGAAAAGCCGAAGCCGCTCAACGCCGCGCCGGCCAGGGCCAGGTTGGCGTCCGGCGCCAGCCACAGCAACAGCAGCCCTAGGATTTCTACCGACAGGCAGGCAATCGCCACGCGAAAGCCGCCGATCCGGTTGATCAGGTTACCGAACAGCAAGCGCGCGCTGATGAAACTGGCGCCGAACAGGCTCAGGGCCCACACCGCGTTATCCCAGTGCTGGGTGGTGTAATACAAGGTGATAAACGTGGCGATGGTGCCAAAGCCGATGGAGCCCAACGCCAGCGCGCAGCCGTGGGGCAATACCCGGCCCAGTACATTCATGAACGGCAGGCGCACGCCAGCGACGATCGGCGCTGCGACTTTGTTCCAGGCCAGCAATAAGCCGACGACCGCCAGCAGAATGATGCTGACGCCCATGCTCCATAGCCCGAAGTTTCTCACCAGCAGCACACCCATAGGTGCTCCTACTGCCAAGGCGCCATAGCTGGCGATGCCGTTCCAGGAGATGACTTTGGCGGTATTTGCCGCACCGACCCGGCCGATGCCCCAGCCGATGGCGCCCGAACCCACCAGGCTTTCAGCGCTGCCTAGGACCAGTCGGCCAATCAGCAGGCTGCAGAGGCTCACGGCAGGCACGCTTGAAAACCACGCCGCGAGCAGCATGAACACGCCACTCAGGCCACAGCCCGCTAAACCGATCAGCACCGCACGCTTGCTGCCCAGGTTGTCGATGATTTTGCCCGCGTAGGGGCGGCTCAGCAGGGTGGCCAGGTATTGCACGCTGATCACCAGGCCGGCAATCACCGCGCCGTAGCCCAGTTCACTGTGGACATAGCCTGGCAATACGGCCAGGGGAATGCCGATATTCAGGTAGCCGATAAAGGTGAACAGTACGATGGAAACAACGTGCAGCGTGACCGCCATGGGGCGCTGGGTATCTGGCATGGGGAGAGGTCCACTGTCGCAGCAGGTAAAGATAGGCTGCTAATGATACCGGTGGTTTGGCCCGCGCAGGGCGGTAAAACGCAAAAACCTCAGGTCACAAAGAACTCAGGTTTGCGCAGGGGCCAGCAATTGCGTAGTGACCAGGGCGGCCAGCGCGTTTTCCTGGGTGCCGAAGCGCTTGAGCAGCACGGCTTGTTTGTCTGCGCTGAGGCGGTTCCAGACCTCGACCATCTGCAGGGCAGCATCGAGTACGGCGGTGTCCGGGGGAGTGGGGGAGGAGTCAGTCATGGCAGGTATCTCGGATGATTCAGGCAGTGTGGAAAGCGCTCAAAGCTGCGCTTTCCACACGGTCTGATACGGCGTCAGTCCTGGCTTTTGCTGTCGACTGGTTTTGCTTCTTTGGCCTCAGGCTGCTTGTCGCTGGCCTGCTGCGGTGTTGGCTGCTCTGTAGGGTGCAGGCTTGGGAAGGGGAGATTAGGTATCTCGTGCATTGTCGTCGCTCCTCGCAAGGTCTGTTTTTTCAATCGCAGGTGATTGCGCGCTCTCAAAAAGCCTTGGCAGGATACAGCACTGTAAATGACAAATAGACTTTTATCTCGACGAATAGGTGACCCTTGATCCTGCAAACGCAAGTGACATGGGGTCACACTTACCTTTAGAAAGGCACTTTGCCCAGGATCATGTCGCGATACATCACAAAATCCCCGAGCAAGCTGTAGAACGGGTGCTGAAACGTCGCCGGGCGGTTTTTTTCGAAGAAGAAGTGACCGATCCACGCAAAGCTGTAGCCAGCAATCGGCACGGCAATCAGTAGGCCCAGCGAGCCTCTCCCGATGGCGTACGCCAAAATCCCGATCACCAGCGTGGTGCCGATAAAATGTAGGCGCCGGCACGTGCTGTTGCCGTGCTCGCTCAGGTAATAAGGGTAGAACTCAGCAAAGCTATTGAATTGCTTGACGTTTTCCACAGTGACTGGCCCTTTGATTGTTATGCCGCCCAACAGGTGTTCGGCGGGGAGCTTATTTGAGTCTAGAGTGATCAGTGGTAACGGCCAGTGACAATAGATGCCACTTTAGTATCCTTGGCTTCCTGGCTGCCATTTGAACCTGCTTTTTTAAGAAGACGCCATGAGCGAACGAACAACTTCTGCAAGCTGGGCGATGGGGATCGTCAAGGCATTGGAAATGGACGGCTTGGATTGCCGCGCCTTGTTCAAGCAGCTCGGCCTGGACTACGCCGCCCTGAATGACCCCGATGCGCGGTTTCCGCAAGACTCCATGACGCGCCTGTGGCAACGGGCGGTAGCGCTTTCAGGCAACCCGGCGATCGGCCTGAACATGGGTAAAGTGGTGCGCCCGGCGTCGTTTCATGTGGCTGGCTATGCACTGATGTCCAGCAATACCCTTGCCGAGGGCTTTATGCGCCTGGTGCGCTACCAGCGCATCATTGCCGAAAGTGCAGACCTGAGTTTCCGACTGATCCCCGAAGGTTATGCGCTGATTCTGACGGTGCATGGCGATCACCTGCCGCCCACCCGGCAAAGCGCCGAAGCTTCGCTGGCCAGCGCCTTGGCCCTGTGCGGTTGGCTGACCGGTCGTACCCTGCAGCCGCGCAAGGTGGTGTTGCAAGGTGATCAGCCGGCGGACCTGTCGCCCTACAAACAAGCCTTCCATGCGCCTTTGGAATTCAACGCACCCTATGACGCGCTGATTTTCGAGCGGGCCGACATGGACGCGCAGTTGCCCACGGCCAACGAAGCCATGGCGCTGCTGCATGATCGATTTGCCGGCGAATACCTGGCGCGTTTTTCGGAGAGCCGCGTGACCCACAAGGCACGGCAGGTGTTGTGCCGGCTGTTGCCCCAGGGTGAGCCCAAACGAGAAGTGGTGGCCCAGACGTTGCACCTTTCCCAGCGCACCTTGCAGCGGCGTCTACAGGAGGAGGGCACCAGCTTCCAGACCCTGCTCGATGACACCCGCCGCGAATTGGCCGAGCAGTACCTGGCGCAGCCCAGCATGACGTTATTGGAAATCGCCTACCTGTTGGGTTTTGCCGACCCGAGCAACTTCTTTCGCGCGTTTCGTCGTTGGTTCGACGCCACGCCCGGCGAATACCGGGCGCGGTTGCTGGAAGCGTCGGCCGTCAGTGGCGCCAAAACGCCGGAATGCACAGAACAAAGACCGTAATGATCTCCAGTCGGCCCAGCAGCATGCCGAGTGACAGGATCCACTTGGCCGCATCCGGCAGGCTGGCGAAGTTACCCGCAGGGCCAATGGTTTCGCCCAGGCCAGGGCCGACGCCGGAGACGGTACTGGCTGCGCCGGTCAAGGCGGTCATCCAGTCCAGGCCCAGAAGCGACAAGGCCAGGGCGATGGCGCAGATGGTAATGGCGAAGAAAAACGAGAACGTCAGGATCGAACGCACGATCTCTTCGTCAAGGCGATGGCCGTTGTACTTCTGCTTGATCACCGCGCGCGGGTGAATCAACTGGTTCAAGTTGGCCTTGAGCAGGATATAGGCGACCTGAAAGCGGAAGATCTTGATCCCACCCGCCGTAGAGCCTGAACAACCACCGATAAAGCCCAGGTAAAAGAACAGCATCAGTGAGAAGTTGCCCCACAGGCTGTAGTCCCCCAATGCAAAACCCGTGGTGGTGACCACCGAGGTCACGTTCAACGCCACATGACGCAAGGCTTCCAGCCAATGCAGGTTGGTGGTCCACCAGTACCAGGTGCCCAGTACCAGCCAGGTCACGATCAACAAACCGAGCAAACCCTGCACTTGCTGATCCTTGATCAACGCCTTGCGGTTGCCACGCAAGGTGGCCACATAGAGCGTGAACGGCAAGCTGCCGAGGATCATCACCACCACCGCCACCCAGTGCACGGCAGGTTGTTTCCAGTGGGCCAGGGACTCATCCGAAGTGGAGAAGCCCCCGGTGGAAATCGCCGACATCGCGTGGTTGATCGCATCGAACAGGCCCATCCCGGCCCACCAGAACGCCAGGCTGCCGAGGATGGTGATGCCGACGTAGGCCGCCACGATCAGCCGCGCCACCATGTGCGAGCGGGGCATGACCTTTTCCGAGCGGTCCGAGGATTCGGTCTGGAACAGGCGCATGCCACCAATGCGCAGCAGTGGCAGGATCGCCACCGCCATGCCGATAAAGCCGATGCCACCCAGCCAGTGCAGCAGCGAGCGCCAGATCAGGATGCCTGGCGACATGGCGTCCAGGCCGCTCAACACGGTGGAGCCGGTGGCGGTGATACCGGACATGCTTTCAAAAAACGAGTCGGTGTAGCTGATGTGTTGGGTCAACAGAAACGGCAACGCCGCAAAGATGCACACCACCACCCAGCTTGTCACTGTGAGCAGGTACATGTCCCGCGGGCGCAGGTGCACATGCTCGGGGCGACCTGGAATCACCAGGGCCAGGCCGGCAAGAAAGGTGATCATGCTGGCCCACAGGAAAGAGGGCAGGTCACTGGTGCGTTCGAAGATCACCAGGGTCGCCATTGGCACGACCATGGCGATCGCGAGGGTGATCAGGAAGATGCCGATGATGAAACCGATAATGCGTAGGGTCGGCAACGCCATGAAGTGAGCTCGGGGTTATTGGGCAGAGGCGCCATTCTACCTGCGGTGCAGGTCTTGTAAACCGGGGCTTGGAAGCGATGTAAGTCTAATGTGGGCTTGCTCGCGAATGCGCAGTGTCAGTCAACGGATTCACTTGCTGATCCACCGCATTCGCGAGCAAGCCCGCACACATTGGTTTTGTGGCGCCTGATTGATTGTCGACAGGCACACACAAAAAAGGCGACCCAAAGGCCGCCTTTTCCAATTCGCTACTGATCAGAACTCGTGATCAGCGCTGTCCGGGTTCAAGTCGCTGATGCCCAGCTTGCCTGCCGCCGCTTCGATCGAACCGGTCTGCTTGACCAGCGCAGCGATGGCGTCACGCACGATCTGGTTGCCCGCATCGTTACCGGCAGCGATCAACTGGTCGTAGTGCTCACCCTTGTTGGCGTGGTCAACCATGACCTGGATCTTCGCTTCGGTGGCTGCCAGCTCCGCTTTCAGCGCGGTATCGGCAGCTGGATCGGCCTTGGCCACCAGGGATGACAGGCTGGCGCCGGTCATTTTGGTGCCGTCAACGCGGGTGTACTCGCCCAGGTAGACGTTGCGGATACCCTTGGCGTCATAGAAGTGCGAGTTGTGGGTGTTGTCGCTGAAGCAGTCTTGCTCGTCTTCCGGCGAGTTGGCTTCCAGGGAAACCTTCATGCGCTCACCGGCCAGTTCGCCGAGGGACAGGCTGCCCATGCCGAACAGCATCTTGCGCACGCCGTCGGTGGCAGGTTCTGCCTCCAGGGTGGCGCGGTAGTTGTCTTCGACGTTTGGTTTCCAGTTGCCGACCATTTCTTCCAGGTCGCTGACCAGCAGTTGAGTCACAGCGCTCAGGTAGGCACGGCGACGCTCGTTGTGGCCGCCTGTAGCGCCGTCGCCGGTCAGGTAGTCCGACGCAGGACGGTTGCCGGCGCCTGGGCCGGTGCCGTTCAGGTCTTGGCCCCAGAGCAGGAATTCGATGGCGTGGTAACCGGTGGCGACGTTGGCCTCGGAACCGCCCAGCTCATTGAGGCTGGCGAGTTTTTCCGGGGTGATGTCCTTCACGTCGACCTTGTCTTCGCCGACCTGGATCTCGGTATTGGCGATGATGTTGGCGGTGGCGCCTGGGTTACCCAAGGCGTGTTCGTAGGACTTGTCGGTGTAGTCGATCAGGCCTTCGTCGAGCGGCCATGCGTTCACCTGGCCTTCCCAGTCGTCGATGATGGTGTTGCCGAAGCGGAATACTTCGCTTTGCAGGTACGGAACGCGGGCGGCGACCCAGGCGGTACGCGCGGCTTTCAGGGTTTCGTCGTTCGGCTTGGCGAGAAACGCGTCGATCGCAGTTTGCAGGGTTTTAGCGGTGGACTCGGCGTCACTGTAGACCGCAAACACCATGTCTGCGTAATGCGCGACCACGGCCTTGGCGGCGGCTTCGTCGATCTGACCGGCAGGGGTGGCAGCGGCTGGAGCGGTGGTGCTGGTAGCCGGGGTCGGCGCCTGGTTTGCAGGGGCCTTGTCTTTACCTTCGCCGCAACCGGCGAGAGAAATGGCAATGGCCAGTAGACTGGCGGTGGCCAGGGGCATACGAATCATGGCGAACATCCTGCTTCGGTTGTTGAGAGGGCGCGCGGGGGCGCGCAAAGCTGCGACATAATGCGAAAGATTTGCATTTTGTGTAAAGGGTTATACGCGGGAAATATTCAGTATCATCTTGCCAGGTCAGAGAATGGCGGCGTTATTGCGCTCCGATTGCTTCAAAAAAGCCGCCAGCTCTCGGGCCTGCAAGGGTTTGCTGTAGTGGTAACCCTGACCCTCATGGCAGCCTTCGGAGATGATGTAAGCCTCCTGCTCAGCGGTTTCCACGCCTTCGGCGATCACCTGCATGCCCAGGCTTTTGCCCAGCTGGATGATCGCGCGCACGATGGTGGCGTCGTCGTCATCGTCCAGCAGGTCCTGGACGAAGCTCTTGTCTATCTTGATCTTGTCCAAGGGCAGGCTTTTCAAGTAGCTGAGGGATGAGTAGCCGGTGCCGAAGTCATCAATCGCGATCAACGCCCCGGACCGGCGCAGGCTCAGCAGGTGCTGGGCGGCGGTGCTGATGTCTTCCATCAAGCCGGTTTCCGTGACTTCCAGTTCCAGGCTGCGCGGCGGCAAGCGGTAGATTTGCATCAGGTTATTGACCACCCGCGGCAACTCGGTGTGGTGCAACTGCACGGTGGACAGGTTGACCGCCATGCGCAGGTCGGTAAAGCCCAGGTCGTGCCATTCGCGTAATTGGCGGCAGGCTTGGTCGAGTACCCATTCGCCTATCGGGATAATCGTGCCGTTTTGCTCCGCCAGCGGGATAAACAGGTCCGGCGGGACCATGCCGTGTTCCGGGTGCTGCCAGCGCAGCAGGGCTTCCACGCCCACTACACGGTGGTCGCGGTAACTGATCTGCGGCTGGTACACCAGGTGGAATTGATTGCGGCTGAGGGCGTCGCGCAGGTCTTTTTCCAGCTCCCGGCGGCGGCGCATTTCACTGTCGACGCTGGCGATATAGAACTGATAGCGGTTGCGCGAGCGGGTCTTGGCCAGGGTCATGGTCTGTTCGGCTTTTTGCAGCAGCGTTTCAGTGCTGTCGCCGTCTTCCGGGAATAAGGTGATGCCGATGGTGGCGCGCAGTCGAATCTGTTGGTGATCGAGGACGAAGTCTGCTTCCAGGTCATCAAGGATGCTTTGCGCCAGCTCGGCGGCTTCGTAAGGCTGTTCGATATCGGCTTGGACCAGCGCAAACTGATCTCCGCCCAGACGGGCCAGGGTGCCGAGGCGCCCACTGTGCGCGCGTAAACGGTCTGCCAGCGCCAGCAGCAGTTTGTCGCCGGCCTGATAGGTGAACTGTTCGTTGACGCTTTTGAAATCATCCAGCCCCACGCACAACACTGCTACGCGCCGTTGTCGGCGGCCTGCGTCAATAAGGATCTTGTCCAGTTGCTCCTGCAGTTTCTGGCGGTTCGGTAAACCGGTCAGGAAGTCGTACTGGGCCATGCGCAGCAGGCTGGTTTCGGCTTCATGGCGCAGGTGGGTGTTGCGCTCGATTGACTCGAGCAGCTGGTTGGCGGTGTTGATCCACAGCCCCAATTCGTTGCGTTCGTGACCCTTGAGCTGCGGGATCTTGTGTTCGCTGGGCCGGTCCGGGTTGATCGACGTCAGGTGTTCGATAATCCGCGACAGCGGCTTGGTCAGCAGCCAGTGATAAACCAGGTAGAGCACCAGGCCCATGGCGAGGGCGCGCAATACACCGGAAATAAAAATAATCACCGAATTGACGATAAATCCCTGGCCATAGGTGGCCGTGTCGAGGGTGATACTCAGGTCACCGTAATACTCGCTGTAGGGGCCTTTGCCGACCAGGGGCGTGGTAAACGTGCGTTCCTGGCCAAGAATCAGGTCGGTCAACCAGCGGCTGGGGGCGTGCTGCAAAGTGCGGCTCTTCTCGGCCAGCATGGTTTCGTCGGGGTGGCCGATGGACGCCATGCGCACCGCGTCATCCTGGAACAGCCCCTCAATCACTTGCATGCCCATTTCGCGGTCCAGGCTGTAGATGGCCTGGGTCGAGGGGTCGCGAAACATGTCGAGGATGCGCTGTGCATCGCTGACCACGGCCTGGCGCGTCTTGTAGGCATCGTAAACGATCTGCGCCACGCTCAGCGATACGCCCACAATCAATGCCGACAGCAGCACAACCCGTAGCAACTTCACGGACAAGCTGTTCTTGAGTTCCAGCTTCAAAGGGGCATTCCTTGTCTCATGCGGGTGGCCTTCAATATGCCATGAGTATTGGCAATCACGTGAGGGCAGTCAAAGGAACATTAGAGCCGCAGACGTCTTGATGCGGGATACGCAGAAAAAACCAAAAAAAACGGCGGATTTACTCCGCCGTCTGGGTGCTCGACTGACCTGTGGTCAGGTCAATGCCCTTCCAGGCCGTGAGCGTGTTCACTGATAATCGGAAATCTCGATCTTTGGCGGCGGTGGCGGCATCATGTCTTCGCCTGGCCGGCCGGGTGCATTGGCACCACCGCCTTCACCGCCCCCTCCACCACCCGCACCACCGGCGAGGCCTTTCATCAGCCCGCTGATGAGTTGCATCGCCATCTGCCCACCTGCTTTTCCGATTTCTTCCATCGTGACTCTCCAGAAGCGTGTGAGAGGGTTATTCCTCTCACTGCGTGGGTGGCACATTCCTTTGTGCGGGTTCCACCATTCCGGGCAAGTCGCTGATGTTGAACGCACAAAAAAGCCCGGCAATCGCCGGGCTCTTTCTACTGCAAGCGTTGCTTAGGCAGTGAAGGTTTTGCCTTCGAACTGCTCAGCCACGAACTTCCAGTTGACCAGGTTCCAGAACGCTTCCACATACTTTGGACGCACGTTGCGGTAGTCGATGTAGTAGGCGTGTTCCCACACATCGCAGGTCAGCAGCGGGGTGTCACCGCTGGTCAGCGGGTTGCCGGCGCCGATGGTGCTGGCCAGGGCCAGGGAACCGTCAGCCTTTTTCACCAGCCAGCCCCAACCGGAACCGAAGGTGCCGACAGAAGTCTTGGTGAACTCTTCCTTGAACTTGTCGAACGAACCAAACGCAGCGTTGATGGCTTCAGCCAGCGCGCCGGTAGGTTGGCCGCCGGCGTTTGGCGCCAGGCAGTTCCAGTAGAAGGTGTGGTTCCAGACCTGAGCGGCGTTGTTGAAGATGCCGCCCGAAGAGGATTTAACGATCTCTTCCAGGGTCTTGCCTTCGAACTCGGTGCCTGGCACCAGGTTGTTCAGGTTCACGACATAGGTGTTGTGGTGCTTGTCGTGGTGAAATTCCAAGGTTTCCTTGGAGATGTGCGGCTGCAGGGCATCGTGTGCGTAGGGCAGCGGCGGCAATTCGAAAGCCATGATGATTCTCCTAATCAGGTCAGTTGCGGTGAGCGCAAGGCCGATCACGGGCGGCCAAACAAGCGCCGGGGAGTTTGTACTCTTTGCGGCGCCGGGTCCGGATCATAGCACCGGGGGTGCGGCAAAACCACGCAACAACTGTGTGGGATAGAGGTTCCAGAGCGTTTTGGAATATTCCTCAGGCGCTGATCAATTGGTAGGCCACGCTGAACATCATCAGCGCTACCAACAGGTCCAGCAGGCGCCAGGTGGCGGGACGCGCCAGCCAGGGGGCCAGCCAGGCCGCGCCGAGTGCCAAAGTCGCGAACCACAGGAGCGAGGCGCTGGCGGCACCGGCCACATAGGCGCCGGGCTCGGTTTGTTGCGCGCCGAGAGAGCCGATCAGCAATACAGTGTCCAAGTACACGTGAGGGTTGAGCAGTGTCACCGCCAAGGCACTGAGCAACACGGCGCGCAAGGACCGCACCCGCAGGTTGTCGCCTTGTTCCAGGCTCTGTTTTGAACAGGCCCGACGCAGTGCACAAGCCCCGTACCAGATCAGGAATGCTGCGCCGCCCCAGCGCGCAATCGCCAGCAGTAAAGGGTTTTGTGCCAGCACTGTGGCCAGGCCAAACACCCCGGCAGCCACCAGCAGGGCATCGCAGATCACACACAACGCCGCGACCGGCAAGTGATGCTCGCGACGCAGGCTTTGCGCCAATACAAAGGCATTCTGTGAACCGATGGCCATGATCAGGCCGAGCGCGACCAGCAGGCCATTCAGATAGCTTTGCCACATAGGGTTTACTCCGCGTCCGCTGCCAATTGCCGCAAAACGTGCAGGGCGCGCTCGGCGTCGGCACGCCCGACAAACAGGTGGTCGTGGTAATAGCCGGCAATCACATTGCAACTGATGCCGGCCTTGCCCAGTGCGCTGGCGAAGGCGGCGGTCAAGCCCACGGCTTCCAGGGCCGAGTGCACATTCAAGGTGATCCACGCGGCAACGTAGTCAAAGGCCAGGCCCGCCTGTTCCGCCTGCTGGCGTTCAACGATCAGGGTCAGGCCTTCCTGCTCGCGAAAGCTGCCGATCACCTCGCAACCGGCAGGGATACGGTGATCGGGCAGGGTGCAGAACACGTAGTCACCCTCATTGAGATGGGGGCTCATGCTGCGCAGCAAGGTTGCCAGGGCGGTTTCGCCTGCCATGGGAGGTTCCTTATAGAGAGAAGCGATGCTGGCTATTCTCTTGGCATAGGCTGTATAAGAAAAACAAATATTACTGATCGCTCATTAGAGAAACTGATGTTCGACTATAAATTGCTTTCTGCCCTGGCGGCGGTGGTGGAACAGGCTGGCTTCGAGCGCGCCGCGCAAGTGTTGGGGCTCTCGCAATCGGCGATCTCCCAGCGCATCAAGTTGCTCGAGGCGCGCATCGGCCAGCCGGTGCTGGTGCGGGCCACGCCGCCGACGCCTACCGAGATCGGCCGTCGCCTGCTCAACCATGTGCAACAGGTGCGCCTGTTGGAGCGCGACCTGCAAAGTCAGGTGCCGGCACTGGACGAGGAAGGCATGCCCGAGCGTCTGCGCATCGCGTTAAACGCCGATAGCCTGGCCACCTGGTGGGCCGAGGCCGTCAGCGATTTTTGCGCCGAACAACATTTGCTGCTGGATTTGGTGGTGGAAGACCAGACCGTGGGCCTCAAACGCATGCGTGCTGGCGAAGTGGCCGCCTGCATCTGCGCCAGCGAGCGCCCGGTTGCTGGGGCACGCAGCCTGTTGCTGGGCGCTATGCGCTACCGGGCGCTGGCGAGCCCGGCTTTTATAACCCGGCACTTTCCGGATGGCGTACGCGCTGATCAACTGGCGCGCACCCCGGCACTGGTGTTCGGCCCGGATGATTTCCTGCAACACCGCTACCTGGCGTCCCTCGGCGTGGACGGTGGTTTCGAGCACCATTTGTGCCCATCGTCCGAAGGCTTCATCCGTTTGACAGAAGCAGGCCTGGGCTGGGGGCTGGTGCCGGAATTGCAGGTGCGCGACCCACTGGAAAAGGGCGTATTGGTCGAGTTATTGCCAGATAAGCCCATCGACGTGCCGTTGTACTGGCATCATTGGCGCGGTGGCGGGCAACTGCTGGGCTTGTTGACCGATCACCTGGCCCAGGCATGTGGCCAATGGTTGGTGCCCTATCAGCAGTGACAAGCGTCAAGCTGCAAGCTGCAAGAGAAGAACTTGCAGATCGTATTTAACTTGCGGCTTATAGCTTGAAGCTTGCAGCTGCATCCGTAGGAGGCTCCATGAAAGTTCTGGTCACCGGCGCAAGCGGCTTCATTGGCGGGCGCTTTGCGCGTTTCGCCTTGGAGCAGGGCCTGGACGTGCGGGTCAACGGGCGGCGCGCCGAAGGTGTGGAACACCTGGTGAGGCGCGGCGCTGAGTTTATCCAGGGTGATCTGAATGACGCCGACCTGGTGCGCGGGCTGTGCCGCGATGTCGAAGCCGTGGTGCATTGCGCTGGCGCTGTCGGGCTGTGGGGGCGCTATCAGGACTTTCACCAGGGCAACGTGCTGGTCACTGAGAACGTGGTCGAGGCCTGCCTCAAGCAACGGGTCGGCCGACTGGTGCACCTGTCGTCGCCATCGATCTACTTTGACGGCCGCGACCACCTGGGCCTGACTGAAGAGCAAGTCCCCAAGCGCTTCAAGCATCCCTATGCAGCCACCAAATACCTGGCGGAACAAAAGGTATTCGGCGCCCAGGAGTTCGGCCTCGAAGTGCTGGCCCTGCGCCCGCGCTTCGTTACTGGCGCCGGCGACATGAGCATCTTCCCACGCCTGCTGAAAATGCAGCGCAAGAACCGCCTGGCTATCGTCGGCGATGGCCTGAACAAAGTCGATTTCACCAGCGTGCACAACCTCAACGAAGCGCTGCTCAGCAGCCTGCTCGCTACCGGTTCAGCGCTAGGCAAGGCCTACAACATCAGCAACGGCACGCCGGTGCCGGTGTGGGATGTGGTGAACTACGTGATGCGCCAAATGGAGTTGCCGCAGGTAACGCGGTATCGGTCCTACGGTTTGTCCTACAGCGTAGCGGCCCTCAACGAAGCCTTCTGCGCAATGTGGCCAGGGCGTCCGGAGCCAGCATTGTCACGCCTGGGCATGCAAGTCATGAACAAAGATTTCACGTTAGACATCAGCCGCGCCAGGCATTATCTGGACTACGAGCCCAAGGTCAGCCTGTGGACCGCCCTCGACGAGTTCTGCAGTTGGTGGAAGGCCCAGGACCCAGGGTTCAAGTAAGCACACAACAGGCAACACTTCGGGAACCGAATCTGGCATTCCAGGTCGATCAGTGCGCCGGGAAGGCGGTTTATACTCCCGTCGCTCGCCACTTCACCGATTCAGGGTTGATTCATGCGCAACGATGCTAAAGACGACTTCGACAACGTTCCCAGCCTGCGGGCCGATGTCGGGGATGACGATGATTTCGAACCTACCCCGGCCACCTCGGTGCGTTCGCGCAACACTAAGGTCGTCAAGGTCAAGAGCGCCAGCACTGGCCCGTTGTGGGCTTTGATCGGCGCTTTGCTGATCGCTTTTGCGGGCCTGGCCTGGTGGAGCTTCCAGCAGATTTCCCTGATGGGCCAGCAATTGGTTGCCACCCAGGAAAGTTTTGCGCGCATCAGCGAAGAAGCGGCGGGGCGTCTGCAAGATATTTCCGGCAAGGTGGTGGCCAGTGAAGCCAGCGTCAACAACGGCAGCGAAGCGTTGAAACTGCAGATCAAGCAACTCGAAAGCCAGTTGCTGGAGCAGGGCAAACAGCAGGTCGGCGTGGCCGGCCGGGCCACCGAGTTGGATAAGCGCCTGGCGCAAATGACAGCCAGCACCACTGAACTGTCTAACGCCAACAGCAAGCTGCAAGGCCAGGTCCAGGCCCTGACCGACGCCGTGGCGACGCTTAAGGCGGCGCAAGGCGACGCAGGTAAGCGCGATGCCGAAATCAAAGAGCTTTCCGCTGACGTGGCCGCGTTGAAGAAACAGGGCAACCCAAGTGCGGCCATCGCCCGCATCGAGCAGGATCTGGTAGTGCTCAAAAGCGCGCAGGATAACCAGCCGGTCAATAGCGATGCGCCTACGAATAAAGAGTTCGACGTGTTCCGCATCCAGACCACGCGTAACATCACCACCTTGCAGAGCCAGGTGCGGAACCTGCAGCAACAGCTCAACGCGCCGGCGAAGATCACCCCGCGTGGCCAGTGACCGTTGCTGAGATAACACGGGTGTAAACCGATTTAAATGGGGGGGGGCGAGCACGCCCGCTCCCCCATTCGAGTTGCAGCCAAGCGCTCGATAATGGTCGCTTGCAACATTGTCACCAGTCGGTGACATTTCCCATCCCCTTCGTTACATGCCCCCACCGCGCCCTTGTTTAGACTCCGGTCATCCCACAAAAAATAATAAGGGCCACCCATGACCACGCAACCACTGCCTGCCAGCAGTTGGCTGAACGCGCCTGCCCATCGCGCTTGGCTCGCCGCTGAAGGCCAGCGCCTGCTGGCATTCGCCAAGGCATCTCGACTGCCCGATGGTTTCGGCAACCTTGACGACAAGGGCCAGCTGCCAGCCGATGCCCACGCCGAAACCATGAACACCGCCCGCATGACTCACAGCTTCGCCATGGCTCATGCCTTGGGCTTGCCTGGGTATGCCGAGCTGGTCGCACACGGTGTGGCGGCCCTCAGTGGTCCGCTGCGCGACGCTGAGCACGGAGGCTGGTTCGCCGCCCCCCACGCCCTCGATGGCAATCGTGGCAAGGCTGCTTACCTGCACGCCTTTGTCGCCTTGGCCGCGAGCTCGGCGGTGGTGGCCGGCGCTCCCGGTGCACAAAACCTGTTGAACGACGCCATCCATATCATCGACCAGTTTTTCTGGAGCGAGGAGGAGGGCGTGATGCTCGAGTCGTTCGCCCAAGACTGGAGCGGCATCGAAGCCTATCGCGGCGCCAACAGCAACATGCACGCCACCGAAGCCTTCCTCGCCCTGGCCGATGTCACCGGCGATACACGCTGGCTGGACCGCGCGATGCGGATCGTCGAGCGGGTGATCCACACCCACGCCGCCGGCAACCAGCACATGGTGATCGAGCATTTCGACGCGCACTGGCAACCGCTGCTCGGTTACAACGAAGACAACCCCGCCGACGGCTTCCGGCCCTACGGCATTACCCCCGGCCACGGTTTTGAATGGGCACGGTTGGTGCTGCATTTGGAAGCGGCACGCCTGCAAGCCGGGTTGGCCACGCCGGACTGGTTGGTGAACGACGCCAAGGGCCTGTTCGCCAGCGCCTGCGAATATGCCTGGTCCGTGGATGGCGCCCCCGGCATCGTCTACACCCTGGACTGGACCTACCGACCGGTTGTGCGCGAGCGCTTGCATTGGACCCACGCCGAAGCCAGCGCCGCTGCCCAAGCCTTGCTCAAGCGTACCGGCGAGTTGCACTACGAAACGTGGTACCGGCGCTTCTGGGAGTTTTGCGAGGCCCACTTTATCGACCGTACCCACGGCAGTTGGCACCACGAACTCAGCCCTCATAACACGCCCAGCAGCAACATCTGGGGCGGCAAGCCAGACCTGTACCATGCCTGGCAAGCGGTATTGCTGCCTGTGCTGCCGTTAGCGCCAAGCATGGCCAGTGCAATAGGGGCTGGGCGTTATGTCACCAGTTGGTGACATTTGGGCGTCCCTTTGTTACCTGCGCCTCAAAAATCCATGTTTAAACTCCGTGCAGCGCAAGCTTAAGACTTGCATGCATAACAACAAGAAAAGGTATTCAGATGAACGCGATTAATCGCCTCGCCGTAGCTATTTCCATTGCCTCGTTGTTTCCCCTCAGTGCATTTGCCGCCGACTCGAAAGGGACGGTTGAAGTTGTGCATTGGTGGACCTCGGGCGGTGAAAAAGCGGCTGTAGATGTCCTGAAGGCCCAAGTTGAAAAAGACGGCTTCACCTGGAAAGACGGTGCCGTCGCAGGTGGCGGTGGCGCCACGGCCATGACCGTGCTGAAAAGCCGCGCGGTCGCCGGCAACCCGCCCGCCGTTGCCCAGATCAAAGGCCCCGACATCCAGGAATGGGCGTCCACCGGCCTGCTCGACACCGACGTTCTGAAGTCTGTCGCCAAAGACGAAAAATGGGACTCCCTGCTCGACAAGAAAGTCTCCGACACCGTGAAGTACGACGGTGACTACGTTGCCGTACCGGTCAACATCCACCGCGTGAACTGGCTGTGGATCAACCCGGAAGTCTTCAAGAAAGCCGGCATCACCAAGAACCCAACCACCCTCGAAGAATTCTACGCAGCGGGCGACAAGCTCAAGGCCGCGGGCTTCATTCCGCTCGCCCATGGTGGCCAGCCGTGGCAGGACAGCACCGTTTTCGAAGCCGTCGTCCTGTCGGTGATGGGTGCCGATGGCTACAAGAAAGCCCTGGTCGACCTGGATAACGCCGCACTGACCGGTCCGGAAATGGTCAAGTCGCTGACCGAGCTGAAGAAAGTCGCGACTTACATGGACGTCGACGGTAAAGGCCAGGACTGGAACCTCGAAGCGGGCAAAGTCATCAACGGCAAGGCCGGCATGCAGATCATGGGTGACTGGGCCAAGTCCGAATGGACCGCTGCCAAGAAAGTCGCCGGTAAAGACTACGAGTGCGTAGCGTTCCCGGGCACCGACAAAGCCTTTACCTACAACATCGACTCCCTGGCGGTGTTCAAGCAGAAAGACAAAGGCACTGCGGCGGGTCAGCAGGACATCGCCAAAGTCGTGCTGGGTGAAAACTTCCAGAAAGTGTTCAGCATCAACAAGGGTTCGATCCCTGTGCGTAACGACATGCTGACCAAAATGGATTCGTACGGCTTCGACTCTTGCGCCCAGGCTGCCGCCAAGGACTTCCTGGCAGACGCCAAGACCGGCGGCCTGCAGCCAAGCATGGCGCACAACATGGCTACGACCCTGGCTGTGCAAGGTGCGTTCTTTGACGTCGTGACCAACTTCATCAACGACCCGAAAGCTGACCCAGCCGACACCGCCAAGAAACTCGGCGCTGCGATCAAGTCGGCCAAATAAGCTACAAGCTGCAAGTTAAACGCTGCAACTGGTGTGCTGCCTCTCTTGCCGCTTGTAGCTTGTAACTTGCAGCTGCCTTTATTCTTTTAGTGGATTTTCCCATGAGTTCTGTTGCTGTGTTCAGCAAAGCCTCGCCGTTCGATGCACTGCAGCGCTGGCTACCCAAACTGGTGCTGGCGCCCAGCATGTTCATCGTGTTGGTGGGCTTCTACGGCTACATCCTGTGGACGTTTGTACTGTCGTTTACGACATCTACGTTCCTGCCAAGCTACAAATGGGCGGGTCTTGCGCAATATGAGCGTCTGTTCGACAACGACCGCTGGTGGGTCGCGAGCAAGAACTTGGCCCTGTTTGGCGGGATGTTTATCGGCATCACCCTGGTTATCGGCGTGACACTGGCGATCTTCCTCGACCAGAAAATCCGTCGCGAAGGCTTTATCCGCACCGTTTACCTGTACCCCATGGCGCTCTCGATGATCGTCACCGGTACCGCCTGGAAATGGCTGCTCAACCCGGGCATGGGCCTGGACAAACTTCTGCGTGACTGGGGCTGGGAAGGCTTCCGTCTCGATTGGCTGATCGACCCGGACCGCGTGGTCTACTGCCTGGTGATTGCCGCGGTATGGCAAGCGTCGGGCTTCATCATGGCGATGTTCCTCGCCGGCCTGCGGGGGGTTGATCAATCGATCATCCGCGCCGCGCAGATCGACGGCGCGAGCATGCCGCGCATCTACTGGAGCGTGGTGCTGCCGAGCCTGCGTCCGGTGTTCTTCAGTGCGGTGATGATCCTGGCGCACATTGCGATCAAGAGCTTCGACCTGGTGGCGGCGATGACTGCTGGCGGCCCAGGCTATTCGTCCGACCTGCCTGCGATGTTCATGTACTCGTTCACCTTCAGCCGTGGCCAGATGGGCGTGGGCTCGGCCAGTGCAATCCTGATGCTCGGTGCGATCCTCGCGATCATCGTGCCTTACCTCTACTCCGAGCTGAGGACCAAACGTAATGACTAGTCTCGTCTCCAAATCGCCCATCAGCCTGAGTCGCATCGCGATCTACGCGGTGCTGATCCTTGCCGTGCTGCTGTACCTGGTGCCGCTGGTGGTGATGCTGCTCACCAGCTTCAAGACCCCGGAAGACATCAGCACCGGCAACCTGCTGAGCTGGCCAACCGTGGTCTCCGGCATCGGCTGGGTCAAGGCCTGGGCCACCGTGGATGGCTACTTCTGGAACTCGATCAAGATCACAGTGCCCGCTGTGCTGATCTCCACCGCTATCGGTGCGTTGAACGGCTACGTGCTGTCGTTCTGGCGCTTCCGGGGTTCGCAGTTGTTCTTCGGTCTGTTGTTGTTCGGCTGCTTCCTGCCATTCCAGACCGTGCTGCTGCCGGCTTCCTTCACCCTCGGCAAGATGGGCCTCGCCAGCACCACCACCGGCCTGGTGTTTATCCATGTGGTCTACGGCCTGGCGTTCACCACGCTGTTTTTCCGTAATTACTACGTCAGCATTCCGGATGCGCTGATCAAGGCGGCGCGCCTGGACGGTGCCGGTTTCTTCACCATTTTCCGCCTGATCATCCTGCCGATGTCGACCCCGATCATCATGGTCTGCCTGATCTGGCAGTTCACCCAGATCTGGAACGACTTCCTGTTCGGTGTGGTGTTCTCCAGTGGCGACTCCCAGCCCATCACGGTGGCGCTGAACAACCTGGTCAACACCAGCACTGGGGCCAAGGAATATAACGTGGACATGGCGGCGGCGATGATCGCCGGGCTGCCGACCCTGCTGGTCTATGTGATCGCAGGCAAGTATTTCGTGCGCGGCCTCACGGCCGGCGCGGTCAAGGGGTAATCATGGCTACGCTTGAACTTCGCAATGTAAACAAGACCTATGGCGCCGGCCTGCCCGACACCTTGAAGAATATCGAACTGTCGATCAAGGAAGGCGAATTCCTGATCCTGGTCGGCCCTTCGGGGTGCGGTAAATCCACGCTGATGAACTGCATCGCTGGCCTGGAAACCATCACCGGTGGCGCGATCATGATCGGTGATCAAGACGTGAGCGGCATGAGCCCCAAGGATCGCGACATCGCCATGGTGTTCCAGTCCTACGCGCTGTACCCGACCATGAGCGTGCGCGAGAACATCGAGTTCGGCCTCAAGATCCGCAAGATGCCCCAGGCCGAGATCGACGCTGAAGTGGCGCGCGTGGCCAAGCTGCTGCAGATCGAACACCTGCTTAACCGCAAGCCGGGCCAGCTATCCGGTGGCCAGCAACAGCGTGTGGCCATGGGCCGTGCCCTGGCGCGTCGGCCGAAGATCTACCTGTTCGACGAACCGCTGTCCAACCTCGACGCCAAGCTACGCGTCGAGATGCGCACCGAAATGAAACTGATGCACCAGCGTCTCAAGACCACCACGGTCTACGTGACCCACGACCAGATCGAAGCGATGACCCTGGGCGATAAAGTCGCGGTGATGAAGGACGGCATCATTCAGCAGTTCGGCACGCCAAAAGACATCTACAACAACCCGGCCAACCAGTTCGTGGCGAGCTTTATCGGTTCGCCGCCGATGAACTTCGTGCCCCTGCGCCTGCAGCGCAAGGACGGTCGCCTGGTGGCCGTGCTCGACAGCGGCCAGGCCCGTTGCGAGCTGGCGCTGAACGTGACAGACGCCGGCCTTGAAGACCGCGACGTGATCCTGGGCTTGCGTCCGGAGCAAATCATGTTGGCGGCGGGTGAGGGCGACACGGCGTCGAGTATTCGTGCCGAAGTCCAGGTCACCGAGCCGACCGGCCCGGATACCCTGGTGTTTGTGCAACTCAACGACACCAAGGTCTGCTGCCGACTGTCGCCCGACGTGGCACCCCAGGTGGGCGAGACCCTGACGTTGCAATTCGACCCTTCCAAGGTCTTGCTGTTCGACGCCCAAACGGGCGAGCGATTGGGCACTGCTTCCTCATTGCCTGCACAGGGGCATGCCGACAATGTGGCCCAATTCAAAGGCCGCTGAAGCAGATAACGTGTTGTTTTAGATAAAAAAGTTAACCGCGTTAAATAAAAACAGTTTAATAACAATAAAGACGAGGATGTAGGGATGAAAAAGCAACACAACAACACTCGATTGATCTGCCAAATGTCAGCCGCAGCAGCCCTGGTATTGTCCGCCAATGCGATGGCGGCCGATGCGTTCAGCGCTGATTCGAAGTGGATGACCGGCGATTGGGGCGGTGAACGTACCAAGCTGATCGAGCAAGGTATCGACATCAAGGCTGACTACGTAGGGGAGATGGGCTACAACGCGCATGGCGGTTACAACACCGACAAGACGGGTCGTTACGCCGACCAGTTCGGTTTGGGCGTAGCGCTGGACCTGCAAAAGCTGTGGGGTTGGGATAACACCCAGGCCAAGATCCAGTTCACCAACCGTAATGGCCAGAACATCTCCAACGACCGCATCGGCGACCCACGTGCCGGCACGCTCAGTTCGTCGATGGAAGTCTACGGCCGTGGCCACATGGTGCGTCTGACCCAGTTCTGGATCCAGCACCAGATGTTCGACAACAAGCTGGACGTCAAACTCGGCTACTTCGGTGAAGGCGAAGACTTCAACACCTTCCCGTGCGACTTCCAGAACCTGTCGTTCTGCGGCTCCCAGGTCGGCAACTACGTGAACACCTGGTACAACTGGCCCGTCAGCCAGGCCGCGATCCGCGTGAAGTACAACATCACGCCTGAGCTGTATGCGCAAATCGGTGCCTACAACCAGAACCCATCGCAGCTCGAGCACGGCAACGGCTTCAAGCTCAGCGGCAGCGGCACCAAGGGCACCGTGATTCCTGTGGAATTGGTTTGGTCGCCGAAGGTCAACAACCTGCCGGGCGAATACCGTGTGGGTTACTACAAGAGCGCGGCTGATGCTGCCGACGTACGTGAAGACGTGAACGGCAACGATGCGGCTACCACTGGCGCCGCGTACCGTACCCGCAGCAGCAAGAAAGGCTACTGGTTTGTTGCCCAACAGCAACTCACCACGCATAACGGCGACGCTTCCCGCGGCTTGAATATCGCGGCCAACGCCACCTTCCACGACAAAGAAACCAACCTGGTCGACAACTACCAGTCGTTGATGCTGGTGTACAAAGGCCCATTCGACGCACGTCCAAAAGATGACGTCGGCATTGGCGCTGCTCGCCTGCACGTCAACGATGACGTGAAGAAGAACGCTGAGCTGCTGAACGTCGCCAATGGTGTGAATGATTACGACAATGCGCTGTTCTCGCCCATTCGCGAGACCGAGTACAACTTCGAAATCAACTACGGCTTCCACGTTACCAACTGGCTGACCGTGCGTCCTAACCTGCAATACGTCGTCCAGCCTGGCGGCGTGGATAAAGTCGACAACGCGCTCGTGGCGGGTCTGAAAATTCAGTCTACGTTCTAACGCTGTTGCGATAAGCTCCTCTCTCTGTGCGCATTTTGCGGGTAGCCATGGCTATCCGCTTTTTTTTGGGTCGCATTGTGAAGATATTCAGGACCGTGGCACATGCATGAGCAACCGCTGCAACGTTTTTTCAAATCCCTGCGCGAGCGTCCAGTGTTCGCCTGGGAGCGCTTTCAGATGCGCGATGTATTGGTCATTGATCATCCGCTGTGCCAGGCGGTGTTCAGTCGCCAGGGCGCGCAGCTGTTGCACTTCCAACCCCGTGGCCAGAAACCCTGGTTGTGGTGTGCAGCCAAGTGGCCACAGGTCGGCGCCATCCGTGGTGGCGTACCGGTGTGCTGGCCGTGGTATGGCCGCCACCCGAGCGAAAATGCCTGGCCGTCCCATGGCTGGGCGCGGCTGATCGACTGGAAACTGCTCGACAGCAGCACTGACGACGAGGGTGTGCGCCTGCACTGGCAATTGCAGTTGTGCGACTGGCAGGTGGACTTGCACGCGCACCTGGGGGAGACCCTGGAACTGCGCCTGAGCACCGAGCACCAGGACGAGCTGCCGTGCCAGCTGAGCCATGCTTTGCACGCTTATTGGCGTATCGGTCACGTTGATGAGGTAGCGCTGTCTGGGCTTGATGGCGCGCAAGGTTACGACCAGCTCAATCGCCAGGTTTGCCAGCAGGAAGGTGAGCTAAGGGTAGAGGGCGGGTGCCAGCGGGTGTTTCAGCATGACGGTGAGTTGCAGCTCAAGGACCATGCCTGGCAGCGGGAACTGTGCATTGATACGGGTGACAGCGCCGACACGGTGGTGTGGCATCCCGGCAGCCGGCCACTGTTGGGGGTGAGCTTTAACGAGGCGTCGGGGTTTGTGTGCGTGGAGTCGGCGATGCCCGGGGCCAGTTTGGCGCCGGGGGAGAGGGCGCATTTGAGTTTGCAGGCGCGGGCAGGGTTTTAGCGGTGTGGCTGATGACGCTATCGCGGGCAAGCCCGGCGCCCACATGGGAATGCATTCCAGTGTGGAAGCGGGCTTGACCGCGATCAGGCCGGTAGTGCCACGGCAAATTTCTGTTTAGTTGAACTCATCGCCCACCGGATACCGGCTGTCATTCAAGCTTTCCTTGATCTTGCGCAAATGCGGCTGGAAATCCACGCCACGACGCAAAGTCATGCCGGTCGCCAACACATCCAGCACCGTCAACTGGATGATCCGCGAGGTCATCGGCATGTAGATGTCGGTGTCTTCCGGCAGCGGAATGTTCAAGCTCACCGTACTGGCCTTGGCCAGCGGCGAATTCTCAGCCGTCACGCCCAGCACGGAAGCGCCGTTTTCCCGTGCGATCCTCGCCACTTCCACCAGCTCACGGGTACGCCCGGTGTAGGAAATGATCACGAACAACTCGCCCGTGTGCGCCACCGAGGCGATCATGCGCTGCATCAGCACGTCGGCGTGGGCGGTAACGGCCAGGTTGAAACGGAAGAACTTGTGCAGCGCATCCATGGCCACCGGGGCCGAAGCGCCCAGGCCGAAGAAGTGGATCTGCCGTGCCTGGATCAACAAATCCACGGCTTTGCTGATCAGGGCAGGGTCCAGCGCCTGGCAGGCACTGTCCAGCGAGGCGATGGCGCTGCCGAAGATTTTCTGGGTGTAGGCCTCAGGGTTATCATCGGCCTCCACCGCGTGGCTGACATACGCCGCGCCACTGGCCAGGCTTTGCGCCAGCTGCAATTTCAGTTCAGGGTAACCGCTCACGCCGAACGAACGGCAGAAACGGTTGACCGTCGGTTCACTGACCGAGGCAGCCTGGGCGAGGGCGGCGATAGAGAAGCGGGTCGCCTGCTGCGGGTTGAGCAGGATGACCTCGGCGACTTTTTTCTCTGCCTTGTTCAATTCTTCGAGGCGATTCCGGATCTGTTCCAGAAGATTTCGCACGCGGTCCATTCAGTCTTTCCTTCGGGCGACGATGCAAATAAAAGGTGGCGACCAATCGATGAGTGGTCTTTTGCGGTGGCCTATCCTACTGAGGGTAGCTGAACACCACCACTCGCAATGCGTATTTCGGGAAAATGTTGTGGTTATTACTACATTTTTCCTTGAGTGATGCCTTGAAAAAAGGTATTTGTAGCTTAACTTGATAAAAGAACAAACATCATGCCTTCGATAACCGTAGAACCCTGCACCTTTGCCCTGTTTGGCGCCTTGGGTGATCTGGCGCTGCGCAAGTTATTTCCTGCCCTCTATCAACTCGATGGCGCGGGGCTGCTGCACGACGACACGCGCATCCTGGCCCTGGCCCGTGAAGCCGGTTCCGAGCAACAACACCTGGCCCATATCGAGCAAGCACTGCGCAAATACGTCGGCAAGGAACTGGACGAAGCCATCGCCCAGCGTTTCCTCGCGCGCCTGACTTACGTTCACGTCGACTTCATGAAGGCTGATGACTACGTGGCCCTGGCTGAAATCGCCGGCACCGAGCAGCGTCTGATCGCCTATTTCGCCACGCCTGCAGCAGTCTACGGCGCGATCTGCGAGAACCTGTCCAAGGTCGGCCTGGCGGAAAACACCCGCGTCGTGCTGGAAAAGCCGATCGGTTCGGACCTGGAGTCCTCGCGCAAGGTCAATGACGCCGTTGCGCAGTATTTTCCGGAAAACCGCACCTACCGCATCGACCACTATCTGGGCAAGGAAACCGTCCAGAACCTGATCGCGCTGCGTTTCGCCAACAGTCTGTTCGAAACCCAGTGGAACCAGAATTACATTTCCCACGTGGAAATCACCGTGGCCGAGCAGGTCGGTATCGAGGGCCGTTGGGGCTACTTCGACAAGGCCGGCCAACTGCGCGACATGATCCAGAACCACCTGTTGCAACTGCTCTGCCTGATCGCCATGGACCCGCCGGCCGACCTGTCCGCCGACAGCATCCGCGACGAGAAGGTCAAGGTGCTCAAGGCCCTGGCGCCAATCAGCCCGGACGGGCTAACCACCCAAGTGGTGCGCGGCCAGTACATTGCCGGCTACAGCGCCGGCAAGCCAGTGCCGGGTTACCTGGAAGAAGAGAACTCCAACACCCAGAGCGACACTGAAACTTTCGTCGCCCTGCGCGCCGATATCCGCAACTGGCGTTGGGCCGGCGTGCCGTTCTACCTGCGCACCGGCAAGCGCATGCCGCAGAAGTTGTCGCAGATTGTCATCCACTTCAAGGAACCGTCCCACTACATTTTCGCCCCCGAGCAGCGCTTGCAGATCAGCAACAAGCTGATCATCCGCCTGCAACCGGACGAAGGTATTTCCTTGCGCGTGATGACCAAGGAGCAGGGCCTGGACAAGGGCATGCAACTGCGCAGCGGCCCACTGCAACTGAATTTTTCCGACACCTACCGCAGCGCACGGATTCCCGATGCTTATGAGCGGTTGTTGCTTGAAGTGATGCGCGGCAATCAGAACCTGTTTGTTCGCAAAGATGAAATCGAAGCCGCGTGGAAGTGGTGTGACCAGTTGATCGCCGGGTGGAAAAAATCCGGTGATGCGCCCAAGCCGTACGCGGCGGGTTCCTGGGGGCCGATGAGCTCGATTGCACTGATCACGCGGGATGGGAGGTCGTGGTATGGCGATATCTGAATTGAAACTGCCTCAGGGTGTCAGCGCCCATGAGTACCGTACGCCGGCCTTGTTGGCGGACGGCCTGGCCAATGACGTGGCCGAACAACTGCGCGGGGCTATCAGTGCCCGTGGCGAAGCGACCCTGGTCGTCTCCGGCGGGCGTAGCCCCGTGGCGTTTTTCCAGAACCTGGCCAAGCAAGGCCTGGACTGGTCCAAGGTCACGGTCACGCTGGCCGATGAGCGTTGGGTGCCGGTTGAGCACGCCGACAGCAATGCCGGCCTGTTGAAGCAACACCTGCTGCAGGGCCCGGCGGCCAAGGCCAGGTTCCTCAGCCTGTACAGCGCCGCAGCTAATCTTGAAGACGCTGCCGAGCAGGCTGATCGCCTGCTGGGCGAGTTGCCAGCCATCGATGTGCTGGTGCTCGGGATGGGCGATGACGGCCACACCGCATCGCTGTTTCCCAACAGCCCGAACCTGATTGAAGCCTTGCAGGCCGACGGTACCCGCCGTTGCTGGCCGATGCTGGCGCCGACCGTGCCACATCAGCGCCTGACCATGAGTCGCGCCCTGCTGGCCACTGCCCATTACACCGTCCTGTCGATTTCCGGCAGTTCGAAGTTGACCACCTTGAGCGCCGCGCTGGCCAGTGACGATGTCTCTGCCATGCCGATTCGCGCGTTTTTGCAACCTACATTAGAGATTTACTGGTGCCCATGAGCCAAGGATCAGCCGCTATGAAAAGCCCTCAACCGACCGTGTCCATGGCGGATAAAGTTGCCCTGATCGACAGCCTCTGCGCGAAGGCGCGGATCCTGCCGGTGATCACCATCGCCCGCGAACAGGACATCCTGCCGCTGGCCGATGCCTTGGCAGCCGGCGGTTTGACCGCATTGGAAGTGACCCTGCGTTCCGAGTTCGGCCTCAAGGCCATTCAGGTATTGCGCGAGCAACGCCCTGAACTGTGCACCGGTGCCGGCACTGTGCTGGATCGCCACATGCTCGAAGCGGCCGAAGTGGCGGGCTCGCAATTCATTGTCACCCCCGGCATTACCCGCGACCTGCTGGAAGCTTCGGTGCACAGCCCGATTCCGCTGCTGCCGGGCATCAGTAATGCGTCGGGCATCATGGAAGGCTATGGCCTGGGCTATCGCCGCTTCAAGCTGTTCCCAGCCGAAGTCAGCGGTGGCGTTGCTGCCATCAAGGCCCTCGGTGGCCCGTTTGGCGAAGTGAAATTCTGCCCGACTGGCGGCGTTAGCCCGGCCAATATCAAAAGCTACATGGCGTTGAAAAATGTGATGTGCGTGGGTGGCAGCTGGATGCTCGATCCTGAGTGGATCAAGAACGGCGACTGGGCTCGTATCCAGGAAGTCACCGCCGAAGCGCTGGCACTGTTGGATTGATCTGATTTATCGAATCGTTGTTGCTGTGCTTAACGGCATTTTTGCGGTGCACTTGGTCGGTGTGCCGCTTTTTTTTGCCTGCAGAAAACCTCAAGAACATTGATGTTCAGATGCAGGAGCTGGCAAGCCAGCTCCTGCATTTTTAATCTGCGTTCAGTTGGGTAATTGCTTGGACCAACACATTGATATCTGCCGATGAAGTCAGCAACCCCGGCGTCACCCGGATACAGGTGCCAAATGCTGCGCCGGTGCGGGTAGTGGTAAACAAGTCATAGTCCTTGAGCAGCCTATCCACCATCACCTGCTGATCCCGCCCGACAAACTTGAACGCCGTAATCCCGCAATACAGCCTCGGATCATCCGGGGTCAGCACTTCAATCCCCGGCAACGCCCGCACCTGGCTTACCCACCGATCCCGCAGGTAGTTCACCCGCGCACCCTTGGCCGCCGAGCCACCCAATTCCCGGTGCTCTTCAAACACTAACGGCAAGGTCATCAGCGCTGGAAAGTTCGGCGTGCTGTAGGACGTGCGCGCGCGTACGTCGGTAGCCGGGTAGTGAAACTCGCCCATGTCCGTGTCGATATCGCCCAGGCGCTCCGGGGCGATGTACAGAAAGCCCACTGTCAACGGCGCGCCGATCCATTTGTGCAAGTTGAAGCCGGCAAACTGAATGCCCAATTCGGCGAGGCTGAACTCGATCTGGCCCAGAGCGTGGGCGCCATCCAGGATCACATCGATTTCATGCTCGCGCGCCGCCTGGGCAATCGCTGCAACGGGCATGACCAGCCCGGTGCGGTGGGTAACGTGGGTCAGCGCCATCATTTTGAGGCGTGGGTACATAACGAACGCTTCGCGATAAGTGTGCACCAGGCTGTCGAAACTGGCCGGGTGCGTGTGGGACAGTTCGATCACCTCCACGCCGCGATAGCCTGCCAGCCAGCGCATGGCGCCTTTCACGGTGTCGTACTCCAGGTCACTGATGAGCACTTGATCGCCCGGTTGCAGGCGGTTGTAGTTGCGGATCAGCGATTGCAGGGCTTCAGTGGCGTTACGGGTAAAGGCCACTGACGCTGGGTCGACATCCATTAGCCCGGCCAACTGCCGACGAATCTCGACGTTTTCGCCTGTTTCGAACGTCTGACGCACATAGAGCGAGTTGCTGCGGTTGATAAACGCAACGTGTTCCAGGTACTGCGTTTGCACCGCTTGGCTCATGTGGCCGAAGTAGCCGTTTTCCAGATTGATCGGGCCGGGTTCCAGGGCATAGCGCTGGGCGATGGCCAGCCAGTGAAGTTCGTTGTCTGCATTGCGTGGCATAGGGCGCTCTTAATGACGAGGGGCGGGTTTACCGTGTTTAGCGCGCAGCGGTTCAAGCAATTCAGACAATCCGTTGCTGTCGATTTCCTGCATCAATGCCAGCAACCCCCCCAATTCGCCGTGAGGGAAGCCTTCACGGGCAAACCAGTTCAGGTAGGGGCCTGGCAGGTCGGCGATGATCCGTCCCTTGTATTTGCCGAAGGGCATTTCGCGGGTGATCAGTAGTTCGAGTTTTTCGGGGTTCATGGGCGCTTCGTGAAGGTCAGTCGTAGCAGTGGAAAATACAGGCATTCTGCATGAAGGCCAAATGACAGATCATGCAAAAAACGCAAATACAGAAGGTTCAAGAATTTTTAAGCTATTGATTTATAAAGACAAATATTTTTTAAGGAAGCTGGCACGGACGCTGCAATTCTTATTGCAACCTTCTAACCTGCCAAAGGAATTGAAAAATGACTGACATCAATAAAGAATCCATCTCCGTACTCAACGACCTGATCGAGACCAGCATTGACGGTCAGAAAGGTTTCAAAGAGTGCGCTGAAGACATCAAGCACCCAGAACTCAAAGCACTGTTCGCCAAACGTTCCACTGATTGCGCGACAGCTGCAGCTGAACTGAAAACCGCCGTACGTGCCCTGGGTGGCGATCCGGAAGATTCCGGCAGTGTTTCTGGCGCCCTGCACCGCGGCTGGGTCGATGTTAAATCGATGGTGACTGGTAAAGATGAAGAAGCTGTGCTGAATGAGGCCGAGCGCGGTGAAGATCACGCACTGAAGGCTTATCGTGAAGCGATTGAGAAGATCAACAACCACAACCTGCTGGGTATTCGTGATCTGGTTGAGCGTCAGTACCACGGCGTACAACGTAACCACGACCAGGTAAAAGCCCTGCGTAACCAGGCTCGCGCTCAGTCGTAAGCTTCGCGCTGTAAATGCTGTAAACAATGTGGGAGCGGGCTTGCTCGCGAGTGCGGTTTTTCAGTCTCATCTTTATTGACTGAACTATCGCTTTCGCGGGCAAGCCCGCTCCCACATTTGTAGTGCGTGAATCTTAAGATCTGGGTCAGCCGATGCTGATTGGCGGCAGCTCGGTCAAAGTAACAACCTGCTGCTTACGCGGCGCCAAAATCTCCGCCTCACCGTCCACCACCAATTCATCACGCTGGTTGAACACACGGGTGGCAATCCGCACACGAAACTTCGGCAACTTCTCGAGAATTTCCAGGCGCACGGTCAGGGTGTCGCCGATCTTCACTGGCTTCTGGAAGCTCATCTGCTGGCCAATGTAGATCGTGCCCGGCCCAGGCAACTCGCAAGCAACCGCCGCGCTGATCAGGGCGCCGCTGAACATGCCATGGGCGATACGCTCCTTGAACATGGTGGCCTTGGCGTATTCGGCGTCCAGGTGCACCGGGTTGTGGTCACCGGACATGGCGGCGAACAGCTGGATATCGCGCTCTTCCACCCGCTTGCTGTAGCTGGCGGTCTGGCCGACTTCGAGGGCTTCGTACGGGGTGTTGGTTACCTGGGTCATCTAAAGGTGCATCCTGTGGCTAATCGGTAATTTAATTGGCTGATTTTAAAAGGCTAATTTTCACAAAGAGGTTATTCGCAGCGAGTCGGCCTGCGTAATGTCAGGGCCTGGTCGAGCCACGCCAGCACATCCGCTGTAACGTGATCACGGTTGGTTTCATTGAACACTTCATGGCGCGCCTGCGGGTAGATATTCAGGTGCAGGTGCTGGCAGCCGGCTTCACGCAACGCATGGGCCAGGCTTTTGAGACGCTTGCCTTCACTCACCGGATCACATTCGCCGCCCATCACCAGGATCGGCAGGCCCGGATCGATCTGCGCGAGATTGGACGCTTTGCTGATTTGCTGCAAGCCGCCGAGCAGGTCGATCCACAGTTGGTTGGTGCAGCGGAACCCACACAGCGGGTCATTGATGTAATTATCAACTTCGGCCGGGTCACGGCTGAGCCAGTCGAAAGCGGTGCGATTGGGTTTGAACGCCTTGTTGAACGATCCAAACGACAGGAATTCGATCAGCGCACTGCGCCCGCGCAAGCCCTGGCGCAAGCGTTCGGCCCGGGCAATCACCCGTGCGGCGCGATACAGCGCCACCGGCTGGAAATTCGAACCGCTGAGAATCACCCCATGCAGGCTGGCGCTATGGTGCAGCAAGTACGCCTGGGCGATATAACTGCCCATGCTGTGGCCCAGCAGAATGATCGGCAGCCCCGGCTGCTGTTGGCCGATATGCTGGTTGAGGCTGGCGAGGTCGCCCACCACTTTGTTCCAGCCGTCCTTTTCGGCGTAGAGGCCCAAGGAGCCTTCATCGGCAGTACGGCCATGGCCCCGCTGGTCCAGCGCATATAAACCGTAGCCGGCGCCGCACAAGGCTTCAGCCAGGCGTGCATAACGACCGCTGTGCTCGGCCATGCCATGGGACAGCATCACCACGGCCTTGGCGCAGCCGTCGGGCATCCATTGGTTGACGTACAGGCGGCTGCGGTCATTCGCGGTCAGCCAGAAGGTGCTGTGGTTCATGGCGGTTCCTTTGCTCACGTTCTGCTCAAGGTCTGCGTTGCAGTGTATAGCTCATCCCACGGAAGCGTCTGATCAGTGCGGGCACGTGTAGGAAGATTCACGCAATCAATGAAGCGCCGTCCTGTATTTGCCTGTTTGGCCATAGCTGCTAACGTCCCCAAAGCTCCGCTTTTTATCGCTGTACACTTTTGCAGCAGCAGCGGCCGGACACACTCAGGTAAGAGGACAAGAATAATGCAACCTGATTTCTGGAATGACAAACGCGCGGCGGGCGTTCCCAATGACATCGACCTGGGGGCCTACAAGTCGGTGATCGAAGTCTTCGAGCGCTCGTGCAAGACTTTTGCCGACCGTCCGGCATTCAGCAACATGGGCATCACCCTGACCTACGCCGAGCTTGAACGCCAGAGCGCGGCGTTTGCCGGCTACCTGCAACAGCACACCGACCTCAAGCCGGGCGAGCGTATCGCGGTACAAATGCCCAACGTGCTGCATTACCCGATTGCCGTGTTCGGCGCACTGCGCGCCGGGCTGATCGTGGTCAACACCAACCCGCTGTACACCCCGCGCGAGATGCGTCATCAGTTCAAGGACGCTGGCGTGCGGGCGCTGGTCTACCTCAACCTGTTCGGTTCGCGGGTGCAGGAAGTGTGCAGCGACACCGAGATCGACTACCTGATCGAAGCCAAGATGGGCGACTTCATGCCCGCCGCCAAGGGCTGGCTGGTCAATACCTTGGTTGATAAGGTCAAGAAGATGGTCCCAGCCTACAGTCTGCCGCGCGCCGTCTCCTTCAAGCGGGCGTTGCGCATGGGCTCGGGCCTGGGTCTTACCCGTCACCCGATGACCCTGGACGACATCGCCGTGCTGCAATACACCGGCGGCACCACCGGCCTGGCCAAGGGCGCGATGCTCACCCACGGCAACCTGGTGGCCAACATGCAACAGGTGCACGCCTGCATGTCTCAGACCGGCGAGGACGGCCACCCGCTGATCAAGGAAGGGCAGGAGGTGATGATCGCGCCGCTGCCGCTTTACCACATCTATGCATTCACCGCGAACTGCATGTGCATGATGGTCTCCGGCAACCATAACGTGCTGATCACGAACCCACGGGACATCGGCGGCTTTATCAAAGAGCTGAAGAAGTGGCGGTTTACCGGGTTGTTGGGGCTAAACACGCTGTTTGTCGCGTTGATGGACCACCCGGACTTCAAGACCCTGGATTTCTCCCACCTCAAGCTCACCAACTCCGGCGGCACTGCGTTGATCAAGGCCACAGCTGAGCGTTGGGAGCAAATCACCGGTTGTGCGATTGGTGAGGGCTATGGCCTGACAGAAACCTCCCCTGTGGCCAGCACCAACCCGTACGGCAACAAATCCCGGCTGGGCACCGTGGGCATTCCGGTGCCGGCCACGGCGATGAAGGTGATTGATGATCAGGGCGTCGAGCTGCCGTTGGGCGAGCGCGGCGAGCTGTGCATCAAAGGCCCGCAGGTGATGAAGGGCTACTGGCAGCAACCGGCCGCCACCGCCGAGGCCCTGGACGCCGAGGGGTGGCTGAAGACCGGTGACATCGCGGTGATCGATGACGATGGCTTCGTGCGCATCGTCGACCGCAAGAAAGACCTGATAATCGTCTCGGGCTTCAACGTGTACCCCAACGAAATCGAAGACGTGGTGATGGCCCACCCGGCCGTGGCCAACTGCGCGGTGATTGGCGTGCCGGATGAACGCACCGGGGAGGCGGTGAAGCTGTTTGTGGTGGCGCGCGCGGAGGGTGTGAGCCTTGAGGAGTTGAAGGCGTACTGCAAGACCAACTTCACGGGGTACAAAGTGCCTAAGCATATTGTGTTGCGCGAATCGTTGCCGATGACGCCGGTGGGGAAAATTCTGCGGCGTGAGCTGCGCGACATCGCCTGATTTGAAACGGGGTAAAAGATGCGGGAGCGGGCTTGCTCGCGAATGCGCGGGATCAGTCACCAAATGTATCGACTGAACCACTGCATTCGCGAGCAAGCCCGCTCCCACATTCTTATTTGTCGCTCTGTAGCGCGCATTCCAGAGCCGTTTTCTAGCTTATAGAATCTTTGCTCTAAAAATGACCACTGGCTATTCTTGAGTCATGTTTATGACCGTAGGGCCCTCGTTTGGCTCTAGGCGGCCCTTGGCAAAGCTGCTACTCTCGGCGCGCTTTGTGACGTCTCGGCCTGCTTTAAAGCGCCAGATTCACCTAAAAAACACACACCAATAATAATCGCATCAAATGCGATGATGAATTCGCGTCGCTGAGGAGTGGGCTTCCATGAACGAAGACTTTTGGAAGGATAAGTACCCCGCCGGGATTGCTGCAGAAATCAATCCAGACGAGTATCCGAATATTCAGGCGGTACTGAAGCAGTCCTGCCAGCGCTTCGCCAACAAACCGGCTTTCAGCAACCTGGGCAAGACAATCACCTACGGTGAATTGTACGAACTGTCCGGCGCCTTCGCCGCCTACCTGCAACAGCATACCGACTTGAAGCCCGGCGATCGAATCGCCGTGCAACTGCCCAACGTCCTGCAATATCCGGTCGCGGTGTTCGGCGCCATCCGTGCCGGCCTGATCGTGGTCAACACCAACCCGCTGTACACCGCGCGGGAAATGGAACACCAATTCAACGACTCCGGTGCCAAGGCCCTGATCTGCCTGGCCAACATGGCGCACCTGGCGGAAAAGGTCGTGCCCAAGACCGCCGTCAAGCATGTGATCGTCACCGAAGTCGCCGACCTGTTGCCGCCGCTCAAGCGTCTGCTGATCAACAGCGTCATCAAGTACGTTAAGAAAATGGTCCCGGCTTACCACTTGCCACAGGCGATCAAATTCAACGACGTACTCGCCAAGGGCCATGGCCAGGCGGTCAACGAAGTCAGCCCGGCCAGCAGTGATGTGGCCGTGCTGCAATACACCGGCGGTACCACCGGCGTGGCCAAGGGCGCGATGCTCACCCACCGCAACCTGGTCGCCAACATGCTGCAATGCAAGGCGCTGATGGGCTCCAACCTCAACGAAGGCTGCGAGATCCTCATCACGCCGCTGCCGCTTTACCACATCTATGCGTTCACCTTCCATTGCATGGCGATGATGCTGATCGGTAACCACAACATCCTGATCAGCAACCCGCGTGACTTGCCAGCGATGGTCAAGGAACTGTCGAAGTGGAAGTTCAGCGGCTTTGTCGGCCTTAACACCCTGTTCGTGGCGCTGTGCAACAACGAGGCGTTCCGCAAGCTGGACTTCTCTGCGCTGAAAGTCACCTTGTCGGGCGGTATGGCCCTGCAACTGGCGGCAGCCGAGCGTTGGAAGGCCGTGACCGGCTGTGGCATCTGCGAAGGTTACGGCATGACCGAAACCAGCCCGGTGGCGACGGTGAACCCGATCCAGCATATCCAGCTCGGTACCATCGGGATTCCGGTGCCGTCCACTGTGTGTAAAGTCATTTCCGACGACGGCACCGAGCTGGCGCTGGGCGAAACCGGCGAGCTGTGCGTCAAGGGCCCGCAAGTCATGAAGGGTTACTGGCAGCGCCAGGACGCCACCGACGAGATGCTCGACAGCGAAGGTTGGCTGAAGACCGGCGACATCGCGATCATCCAGCCCGACGGCTACATGCGCATTGTCGACCGCAAGAAGGACATGATCCTGGTCTCGGGCTTCAACGTGTACCCCAACGAGCTCGAAGACGTACTGGCGGGCCTGCCGGGCGTGCTGCAGTGCGCAGCCATCGGCGTGCCGGACGAGAAGTCCGGGGAGCACATCAAGCTGTTTATCGTGGTCAAGCCGGGCGCAACCCTGACCAAGGAGCAGGTGATGGAGCATATGCGCGCCAACGTCACCGCCTACAAAGTGCCCAAGGCGGTGGAGTTCCGTGATGCGTTGCCGACCACCAACGTGGGCAAGATCCTGCGGCGTGAATTGCGCGATGAAGAGTTGAAGAAGCTAGGTCTGAAAAAGTAACCCATAAAAAACCCCGCAAATGCGGGGTTTTTATTGGGCTATCGCAGGCAAGCCTGCTCCACATTTTTAATCCGGTGTTTACAGGGCGAACGGGGCGAAGCTCACGCCTGCACCCGCCGGGCGCACGTCCTTCAAGAACGAATCCTTATCCGCACTCAGCTCCAGGGTGATCTCCGGGCTACGCTTGCCCGCATTACGCACCACCAGGCCTTCGACCTTCTCACGCAAAAACACCGTCGGCACCTTCAGGTGCAGCAACTGGTCAGTCTCGGCGTTGTGCATCAACAAGTGAATCCACTCGTACTGGCCCACGGCGATACGGCCCAGCGGCAGGTCGAACCACCAGATGTTGCGTTTCTGGTCCAGTTCGGTGAAGTGGCAGTTGTTGACGCCGAGTACGGCACCGCCCAGTTCAGTGTTTCTGCGGGCGATAGCCTGTGCTTTATTGAGTTTCATAACCTTCCTACGGGATCTGTTATTCAGCGTTGTAGCCTGAATGTGCCGGGCATTCTCGTGGGTTGGCCACAAAACATAAAGCCCAACCTGCGACTGGCGATGAAATGCACAGGCAAAAATAATTGAAACTCTGCCAAATCGCCTCGGGTCAATCTTTACGTGATGACCAAAAACCATCGATTGTTCCAGGAGAAATACCATGAGCAGCACATCGGATAAGGTAAAAGGTGTAACGAACGAAGTGGCCGGCAACGTGAAGCAAGGTGTCGGTAAAGTGACTGGCGACGACAAACTGCGCGCTGAAGGTGTGGTACAGGAAAAGAAAGGCGAAGTGCAGAAAGCGGTCGGCGATACCAAAGACGCTGTGAAAAAAGCGACCCAGTAATTTCGAATCGCGGGCTGGTTTTACGCAGCCCGACGGCCATCCACGGATGGCCGTTTTTGTATCCCTCGTTGCAACTAAACTTTCGAAATTGTTTCAAAGTCGCCAAATGGGCTACTTTGATGTAGAAAACGGCCCCTGAGTCGCCCACGAACTCAACCTTTTGCGGCGAAAGGAGACGCTATGCTTTTTCCGGTATTACAAGGCCTCAAACTGCACAAAGTGCTGGTGCGCACCGTCACGGAATTCGTCGATGACGAGATGCCCACCTACGCCTCGGCGCTGGCCTACCAGATGCTGTTCTCGCTGTTTCCCTTTCTGCTGTTCCTGATCGCGCTGATCGGTTTCCTGCACCTGCCGGATTTCTTCTCCTGGCTGCGCCTGCAGTCGGAGCTGGTGTTGCCGCCCCAGGCGCTGGAGCAGGTCAACCCGGTCATCGACCAGTTGCAGCAATCCAAGGGTGGCCTGCTGTCCGTGGGTATCGTGATCGCGCTGTGGACGGCTTCGGCCGGCGTGCGCCTGATGATGAGTGCGATGAACGCCGCCTACGACGTGGTTGAAGGCCGGCCGATCTGGAAGCGTTTCCCGCTGTCGATTCTCTATACCATCGGTATTGCCGGCATGCTGTTGGCCGCCGCCGCGCTGATGGTGCTTGGCCCGCAGGTGATGGAGTGGATCGCCGCGCAGATCGGCATGCAGGAATTCGTGGTCACCCTGTGGACCATCCTGCGCTGGCCGCTGATCGTGATCCTGCTGATGTTCGCCGTGGCCCTCATGTACTACGTGATGCCCGACGTCGAGCAGGAATTCCGTTTTATCACGCCAGGCTCGGTGCTGGCGGTGGTGGTGTGGATCGTCGCGTCCCTGGGGTTTGGCTATTACGTCAAAACCTTTGCCGACTACAACGCCATGTATGGCAGTATCGGCGCAATTATCGTGCTGCTCCTGTACTTCTATATTTCCGCCGCGGTGCTGCTGCTGGGTGCGGAGATGAATGCAGTGATCGAACACATGTCCGCCGAAGGTAAGGAACCGGGTGAAAAAGAGTTTGATGCGCCGGCTCATACCACTGAAAAACAGCACGTCTCAGGCCTCGGCCGGGACCATTCCAAGCCCACCCCTGACGAAGTCTGATCGATGATCCGTGAAATCCTGAAAATGGGCGACGAGCGCCTGCTGCGTATCGCGCCGCCGGTTCCGCCGGAAATGTTCGACAGCCCCGAGCTGTGGCAATTGATCGATGACATGTTCCAGACCATGGAACATGTGGGCGGCGTCGGCCTGGCCGCACCGCAGATTGGTGTCGACCTGCAATTGGTGATCTTTGGTTTCGAGTCCAGCGAACGCTACCCGGACGCGCCGCCGGTGCCGCAGACCATCCTGATCAACCCGCTGATCACACCACTGAGCCCAGTGCTGGAGGAGGGCTACGAAGGTTGCCTGTCTGTGCCGGGCCTGCGTGGCGCGGTGAGCCGTTACCAGCAGATTCGCTACGAGGGCTTCGATCCGAAGGGTGAGCCTATCGTGCGTTTTGCCGATGGTTTTCATGCGCGGGTGGTGCAGCATGAGTGCGATCACTTGATCGGCCGGTTGTACCCGTCACGAGTTACGGATTTCAGTAAGTTCGGGTTTATTGACGTGATGTTCCCGGAGCTCGAGCCCACTGCTGACGAATAGCTTTCAGATCCAATGAGGTCCAAATGTGGGAGCGAGCAAGCCCGCTTCCACATTGAGCCCGCGTTCTGCTCAGGTTATTTAGCAGGCTTTACGAACCGCAACGTCCTCCCATCCTTTTTCTTCAGGTTTTCTTCGGATGTGTGCGCGTAAGCACTGCTGCTTGCGGCCTGCACGGCGGCGATGGATGCCGATAGCCGTCGAGGGCCCTTTGGCCGGGTCGCGCCAACTGCCGGCGAACACGCTCTGGTATTGCTTGGCGCTGATCGGTGCCTCGGCCGCCTGGCTCAAGACCGGGGCGAGCAGGGCGGTGAGGGAGAGAACTGCAAGCGTCGTGTTCATGATCATCCTGTAAGCGCCACTGTGCCGCCGAGGCTAGCATGGCGCTCGCAGGCGCTGATCACACATTATCCGGGGTCGACGTCACCAAACGATCCAAGCCCATCGCGATCATGGGTTTGTTGCGTTTGTAGCGCACCAACCGCTCGCTAAGCGATTGCGGCAGCAGCGTGTCCTGTGTGAATCCCATGCGCTGGTATAGCCCTTCCAGATCCGGATGACACAACAACCAAACGGTTCCCTCGCAAGCAGCCACCGCCGTAAGAATCAATCGCGCCGCCAACCCCTGGCCGCGATACGCGGGTGCCACACACACACCGCTCAACCACTGCCCACCCGCCACCGGCGTGAGGCACAGCCCCGCGACGATCTCACCCTCCCGGGCCACCCACAAACGCCCGCCCTTGAGCGCCTTCATCGGCGAATTATGGCTGCGGTAAAACTTGTTCAGCAGCGGCCACAACGGCTCTGCCAGCGGTTCGATGTGTAATTCGGGCATGGTGTTCAGGCAGCGTTATCAAGGGCTGGGGATTATAAGCGCCTTCTACGTCGCAATAGGTGGTATACCCAGTGCTACATCCCCTGTTCAGTGGAGCACGCATCATGGCCAAAGGTATGGATTCAAAGAAAGCCGCGAAGAAAAAACCGGCAAAGACCGCCGATGAAAAACGCGCTGACAAGAAAGCCAAGAAAACCGAGACAGGTCTGTTCGGTCACTGAGACCCGTTTTTGAATGAACTCAGCTTTCGGGGGATTCGGCGGCCAGCGAGGCAATCACTGCTGGCCGCTCACCCAACCGCTGCTGAAATGCCGCCAGCGCCGGCCACTCGCTCAGATCAATCGCGTGAAAGGCCGCCCAGCGCAGCACCACGAACAGGTACGCATCCGCTACTGAGAACTGCGAACCCAGCAAGTAATCCTGGCGTTCCAGCGTCTGCACCAGCACCGCAAAACGCTTGAACAGCGTCGCCTGGAACATGGCCCGCACCTCGCCCTGAATCGCATCATTGAAGAACACCGCCAACCCACCATGCACTTCGGTGGCGATAAAATTCAGCCATTCCTGCAAACGCACACGCTCCCAGCGACCATTGGCCGGCGCTAGATTTGCTGTGGGTTTCAGGTCAGCCAGATACTGCAGGATCGCGCTGGCTTCGGTCAGCACCTGGCCGTTGTCCAGTTTCAGCGCTGCAACGTAGCCCTTGGGGTTGATCTGCAGGAAGTCTTCGCCGTCGGCGGTGGTCTTGGCCTGGTTATCGACCCGCACCAGGTCGAACGGCAACGCCAGTTCGCGCAGCACGATATGCGGTGCGAGGGAGCAGGCGTGGGGGAAGAAATACAGTTTCATCTTGAACAGCTCCGTTGAATTTGCGCCAGTCTCGCGGGCATGGCACCGTGCGTAAAATTAAACCTTCAGACCCTGCCATAAGGACAGCGAATGCCATGATGAACCTGATGCACTGGCGCCTGCTGGTGGCCGTGGCCGATCACGGCAGCATCACTGCCGCCGCCGAGCGCGTCGGTATGACTCAATCCGCCGCCAGCCAGGCCATGGCCGGCATGGAGGCGACCCTGGGCGCGCAGCTGTTTACCCGTGCACCACGCAAGACCTTGCCCACCGCACTGGGCTTGAGTGTGATCGAACAGGCGCGGGTGATGCTCAAAGCCTTGCAGACCATTCGCAGCACCGTGGATGAAGCCCGCCCAATGCTGCGTGGGACGATTCGCATCGCCAGTTTTCCCATGGTGCTGGCCAGGTTCCTGACGCCGTTGTTGCAGCGCTTTGCCCAGCTTTATCCGGGGATCGAGGTGACCACCCTGGATGTCACCGACAACGAAGTGCTCACCTTGCTCGACGCGGAGTTGATCGACTTGGGTGTAGTGCTCAACCCCAAGCCCGAGCGCAATGCCACGGTATTGGGCCGGGACTTCTGGATGGCCGTACTACCGGTGGAGCATGCGCTGGCGCAACGTCCGGCCGATGCCAGTGTGTCGCTTGAGGAATTTCTTGAGCAGCCGTTCGTGCTCGCCACCGGTGGGTGTACCGCGAATGCGCGCAGCCTGGGCGCCGCAGCGGGGCTGACGCTGCGCGATATCCGCGTGGAAGTGCGCGAATGGAACAGCGCGTTCAGCCTGGTGCGCGAGGGCGTGGGCGTTACGCTGGTGCCGGAAATGGCTCTGCCGGCCCAGCGCAAAGGCTTGCGCGTGATGCCGCTGACGGTGCCGCTGCACCGTGAGTTTGCCTTGGTCGGCTCGCCCACCCGTGACCCTTCAGCCGCTGCCCGCGCTTTATTAGAAATGCTGGCTGATTAGTGACCTTGCATAGTGCCTAGCCCTGTCTATGCTCACCCATAACCGTTGATGACGCTTGGCAGATAAAGCGATTTGGATGGTTATTCCCCATGAAGGTGTACCAGCACTACCCAACATATGAATGGAACGCGCCTTCCGTGCGCCGGGAATCCAGGGTGATCTGACCATGTTCAACCGCCATCACAAATCCGACCTGCTTGAAATCCAACGCTTTTCCTGCGCACTTACCGAAACCAACGCCAAACTCGCGGCCATCAGCCGCTCCATGGCCATGATCGAGTTCGACGCCAGTGGCGTGATCCTCGACGCCAACGACAACTTCTGCAAAACCATGGGCTACAGCGCCGAGGAGATTCGCGGCAAGCATCACCGCCTCTTTTGCGACGAGGCCTACACCCACACCGACGGTTACGCCAAGCTATGGCGCGACTTGGCGCGGGGCGAGGCGCTGAGTGGCACCTTCATGCGCTTGAACAAGCACGGCCAGGAGGTGTGGCTGGAAGCCAGCTACATGCCGGTGCTGGACAAGGACAATCAGGTGCAGAGCGTGATCAAAGTCGCGTCGGATATTTCTGCGCGGGTTCACCACGAACATGAAAACCAGAGCCTGATCGACGCCATCGGCCGTTCCATGGCAGTCATCGAGTTCACGCCTCAGGGCCAGATTCTCAATGCCAACGAAAACTTCCTGAAGACCGTGCAGTATTCTCTGGATGAAATCGTCGGCCAGCACCACAGCATGTTCTGCCACCGCAACGAAGTGGAGTCGCCGGCCTACACTGCATTCTGGGCTTCCCTCAATCGCGGTGAATACCATTCACACCGCTTCGAGCGCAAAAACAAATACGGCAAGACCCTGTTCCTGGAAGCCTCCTACAACCCGATCTTCGACCCCAATGGCCGCTTGTACAAAGTGGTGAAGTTCGCGAGCGACATTACCGACCAGGTCACCACCCTGCGCACCGCTGCCGACTCGGCCCACGCCACCTCGGTGCAAAACGATGCCTGCGCGCGCAAGGGCTCGGAGGTGGTGCAGCAAACCGTGCAGATCATCGAACAGATTTCCCACGACTTGAACCAGGCCGCCGAGAGCATTGATGCGGTCAACAAGCAGTCGGACATCATCGGCGCCATCGTCCAGACCATCAGCGGCATTGCCGAGCAAACCAATATGCTCGCGCTGAACGCTGCAATTGAAGCAGCGCGGGCCGGTGAGCAAGGGCGCGGCTTTGCAGTGGTGGCCGACGAAGTGCGCAGCCTCGCGGCGCGCACCAGCCAAGCGACGGTGGAGATAGTGGGTGTGGTGCGCAAGAACCACGACCTGTCGCTGAGCGCGGTGTCGAGCATGCAATCGAGCTTGAGCCGCACGGGGCTCGGGGTGGAGCTGGCAAATGAAGCGGGGCAGGTGATCCTGGAGATTCAGGAAGGGTCACGGCATGTGGTGGATGCGATCGGGCTGTTCAACTCGACCCTACAACTTCAGTAACACTGAGCAGGCTTGTAGAGCGGGCTGTGCGACGACTCGACAAGCCCGCTCATTACAGGTCGAACAAGATTAGATCGCGGCCAAGGTTTCTTTCACGGTTTGCGCCTGAGGCTCAACCGTCTTCGCCGCTACCTGCTGCTCTTGTTGCTGCTTCAAACGGTCAGCCACTTGCTTGGAAATAGCGTCCTGCTTTTCCTGCGACATGTTCTGCACATCCGCCTCGGTCAAACCCTGTTCCTTGAGCAATTGCTCACGGATACGCTCGGCCGGCGTCTTGCTCATGTAGTCGGTAAAATCCGCCCGCGCGCCGGAGGTAGCGCTGGTCGCCGGCACATCGGAGGCCGAAGCGGAGGCCTGCAGTTGCACGCGGGTCTTGGCGAAGGCTTCGTCGATACGGTCGGTAGCCTTGTCCAGTTCCTTTTGCGCGGCCGGCATGGTCACGCTTTGCTGCGTCGCCTGCAGGGCACCGCTGTACAGCGCGCTGGCAGCGGCGTTGGCAGGGTCCATATCAGGCCGTTTGATCTGTTGAACGGTCGACATGGCTTGTGTGTTGTTGTTAACCAGCATGATCGGTCACCTGTGGAGTGTTCGGTGCCACAGCTGGAGCAAATAGCGTGCCGGGTGCGAAGCGCCCGGTTTTATTGGGGATGATGTCGCCGCCGCGGCAAGTAGTGTCCCGCAGGCGGCCAACCGTTGCCGTCAATGGGCGATATTTTCCAATGCCAAGTTACGCGTACGCGGCCCGAACCAACTGATGGTGATCATCACGATCAACATGCTGCTGGCAATAAACGCCAACACCCCTGGCGTGCCCAGGTGTTCAAGGATAAAACCGATCAACAGGCTGCTGAACACCGTGGACAAACGGCTGAACGAATAACAGAACCCCACCGCCCGCGCGCGGATGTTGGTGGGGAACAGCTCGCTCTGGTACGAGTGATAGCTGAAGCTCAGCCAGGCATTGCAGAACGTGATCATCACCCCGCAGATCACCAGCCCCACCGCCGTGGTTTGCAGCGCGAACAGGCTGCCGAAGATCACCGCGCCCATGGCTGAGCCGACGATCTGCCATTTGTTTTCAAAGCGGTTGGCCACTTTCACAAACAGCAACGGCCCCAGCGGGTAGGCGAGTGTGATGATAAAGGCGTAGAGCAAGCTGTGGGTCACGCTGACGCCCTGGCCCGAAAGCAGCGCCGGCAACCAATTGCCAAAGCCGAAAAAGCCGATGGCCTGAAACACATGAAACACAATCAGCATCAACGCGCGGCGACGGTACGGCGGTTGCCAGATGTCGGCAAAACGGCCACTGCCCTGCACGCTGACGGCCTGCGGCTCGGGTTCGTCCAGCGGTTTGCCGTGATCTTTCTGACAGCGCGCCTCCAGGTTATCCAGGATCGCACCGGCTTCTTCGAAGCGGCCCTTTTGCGCAAGCCAACGCGGTGACTCCGGCAGGCGTTTGCGCAGTTGCCAGATAAACAACGCAAACACCGCGCTCGACAGTACCACCCAGCGCCAGCCGGACACGCCGAACGGCGCTTGCGGCACCAGCCACCACGACATCAATGCCACGGCCGGCACTGACAGAAATTGGATAAAGAATGCGAAGGCAAACGCCGAGCTGCGCATGCGCTTGGGCACCAGTTCCGAGAGGTAGGCGTCGATGGTCACCAGCTCAATGCCCAGGCCAATCCCCACCAGAAAACGCATGCAGATGATGCCCACGGCGGAGGTCTGGATACCCATCAACACGGTGGCGACGGTGTACCAGATCAACGCAAAGGTGAAGATCGCCCGCCGACCATAGCGGTCGGCGATGGGGCTGAGCAGGCTGGCGCCGAGGAACAGGCCAAGGAAGGTTACCGAGGCGAACGCGGCTTGGTCGGAGAAGCCGAATACGCCCGCGCTGCCGGTATGGAAAATCCCGTCGCTGATCAAGCCGGGGCTGATATAGGCGGTCTGGAACAGGTCATACAGCTCGAAAAAGCCGCCAATCGACAGCAGTGCCACCAGGCGCCAGACCGTCGCAACGGCGGGCAGGCGGTCGATGCGCGCGCTGATATGGGCTGCACGGAGGGGGTCGATGCCGTCGGCGGCAGAGGCGGTGAGTGTGGACATGGGAGGAGATTCCAGGGGCAGTGACCTGGAATCTTAGCGGGCTAACGGAAATCGGTGCTTGTGAAGTTGTGCATGTTTGGCTGCACATTCACCGATTTATTGCGCCAAAACTTCATATTTCAAGGTTTTGTGGCGCAGAGCCTCCGTAGGCTATGGGTATTTCGAACGTCTGGAAGGCGTCGTCCACCGGTTGGTAACCCAGCACGCGTGTGGTTTCGCTCAGGTCCAAGCGCTTGAAGCGGTTATTGGATATGCCATGGGCGATCAGGTGCTTCACGCCTTCAGCCTCCACCGAACGCTGCAGCAACTGCACCGCATCACGCGGGCTGAGCCAGGCGCTGAGGTCGCGGGCGTTGTTCAGGTCGTGGGTTTCGGGGAATTCAAAGGCGCCGATGCGCAGGGCGATCGTCGAAAGTGGCGTTTTGGCTGCGTAGTAACCACACAGCGCTTCGCCATAGCATTTGCTCACGCCATACAGGTTGGCGGGCATGACCTGCATGCCAGGCGTGATCTGGCGGTCTACCGGGTAGCCTTCGATGGTCTGGGCGCTGCTGGCGAACACCAGGCGTTTTACCCCGGCGGCCACGGCGGCTTCGAACAGGTAGGTGGTGGCGAGGATATTGTTGGGCAGCAATTCGTCGAATGAGGCGCTGGCGTGCGGAATACCTGACAGGTGCACGATAACCTCGATGCCGTCGAGCAGGGCGACCAGGCTGGATGGGTCGCTGAGGTCGGCGTGCACAAAACGGTGCTCGGCCAGGTCGAAATTCGGCGCGATACGGTCCGTGAGGGTGAAACGGTAGCGGTCTTTCGAGGCTTCGAAAAACGTCTTGCCGATTCTGCCGCAGGCGCCAGTGAGCAGTACGTTGAGGCCTTTCACGGTGGAGTCCTTATTTTAGTTATGGCCGTCAAGGGCGAAAGCCTGGAACCCTTGGTGCTGGCCCAGTCGCTGATAGTACGCGGCAATGGCCGGGTAGGGCGGGCGCTCCATAGGCGTCATCTGCCAGCGGTGCACCGACAGCCCGATCAGGATGTCGGCGAGGGTGAATTCATCACCGGCCACGTAAGCGTTTGTGCGAACGAGCTGTTGTTCCAGAATGCCCATCTTGTCGTTCCAGACCTGCACAGCAGCGGCGATCTGCGCGGCGTCCAGACCATGCGGGTTGTTGCGCACCAAGGCCGTGAACGCATCGCCCCAGGCGCGGTTGAGTTCGATGGCTTGCCAGTCTATCCATTGCTCGATCCGGGCCCGCGGCGCAGGTTCGGCGGGCAGCAGGTCATGCCGTTGGTAGAGGTTCACGAGGTAGCGGCAGATGGTGTTGGACTCCCACAGCACGCCGTGGTCGTCGATCAGCACGGGGATTTGGGCGTTGGGGTTCAAGGCGAGGAATTCAGCGGACTGGGTGGGCTTGAAGCCGATGCCCCAGTCTTCGCGCTGGTAGTCGATGCCCAGTTCCTGGCAGGTCCATAGCACTTTGCGCACGTTGATGGAGGACGTGCGGCCGAGGATTTTCAGTGAGTGTCCCATGGTGCTTCCCTTGCGATGGAGAGCAGCCAATCTAGCAGGGGCAGGAAGCTACGGCGATATTTCAACGCGGGCACGGTAAAAAATGTGGGAGCTGGCAAGCCAGCTCCCACATTGGAGGGTGTGCTGCATTACAGGTCAGGTACTCTCCCGCACCTGCAATTCAAACCCCATATCCACCACCGGCTTGGCGATCTTGTTACCCGCCATGATCGTCAGCAAATGCTCCGCCGAACGCCGGCCAATCGCTTCACGCGGCGTGCTGATGCTGCTCAGGCGCGGCACCATATAGGACGAGGCGGGCAGGTCGTTGAAACCCAGCACCGCGACGCGCTCCGGCACCTTGATGCCATGGCGCATGGCTTCCAGCAGCGCGCCTTGGGCCAGGTCGTCGTTGCCAAAGAAGATCGCATCCACATCCGGATGGGCGGCCAACAGCTGCAAAAACAGCTCGCCACCCAAGCCGACCGAAGAGGGCCGCGGTGTCAGCAATTCCAGCGCCGGGTCATACAGGCCGGTCTGTTGCAGCGCCCCGCGGAAACCTTCGCCACGCAGCAAGGTGCGTTGGTCCAGTTGCGCGCCGATATACGCCAATCGTTTGTACCCACGGGACAGCAAATGCGCTGCCGCCGTTTCACCCGCCGCCAGCTGCGAGAAACCCACGCAGTTCACGCCGGCATTCGGGTCCAGGTCCATCATGTACACGCAGGGCACGTTGCTGGCCTCGACCATCCGTCGGGCGCTTTCGGTGCGATCGAACCCGGTGAGTAGCAATCCACGTGGCTGGTAGGCCATGTAGTTGCGCAGCAGGTTTTCTTCTTCATCACGCGAATAGTGGAAGTTACCGATCAACACTTCAAAGCCCTTGGGCCGCAGCACTTGGTGAATGGCTTCAAGGGTTTCGATGAACAGCAGGTTGGACAGCGACGGCACCAACACCACCACCGAATGGCTCTGGGCCGAGGCCAGGGCGCGGGCGGCGGGGTTGACCACGTAGTTGAGTTCGGCGGCGGCCTGCTGCACTTTTTCCACCAGCTCGGTGGCGACGGTGCTGATGCCACGCAGGGCGCGCGACGCGGTAATCGGGCTGACGCCGGCCAGGCGGGCGACCTCGTTAAGGGTCGGGCGACCCGTGGTGCGCAATTTTTTATCGTTCTTAGAGGTCATCAGGCGGCTTGCCAAACAAAAATCGAGGCACTAAGGTAGCGCTGTCTCCAAACGGCTGCAAATGCTTGAACGTTGGGTTGCCTGATCCCGTTCGAATGATTGGAGCGGATGCACGCGTCACTCCATAAAAAAAGACAAGACGGCGCGGGAAAAGCCTGTTTTTGCACTAGCCTTACAGCGTGCAAAGGTAGCGCTATCTGCGTCCTGAGGTGTTTCATGAGTCAACCTGTTACCGCCCTGGTTATCATGGGTGTTGCCGGCTGTGGCAAGACCAGCGTCAGCGAGGCCCTGTGCCGGCTGAACGGCGCCACCGCCATTGAAGGCGACAGCTTTCACCCCGCCGCGAATATCGAAAAGATGAGCGCCGGCCACCCCCTCGACGACGACGACCGCGCCGGCTGGCTCGACATCCTGTGCGAGGAACTGCGCCGTTCGCTCAAGGCCGGCGAACACCCGGTGCTCACCTGCTCCTCACTCAAGAAAAAATACCGCGACCACCTGCGCGAAGCCGCGCCGGGCCTGGGGTTTGTCTTTTTGGAGCTGACCCGCGAAGTGGCCGCCGACCGCGTGTCCCATCGCCCCGGCCATTTCATGCCGGCCAGCCTGATCGACAGCCAGTTCGCTACCCTCGAATCGCCGATAGGCGAACCGCTGACCCTGGCCCTCAACGCCAGCGAAGACAGCATCGAGGAACTGGCCGAGCAGACCAACACCTGGTGGCTGCAACACGGCTTTGAACCAACCCGATAATTTTTTGCCGGAAAGATAGCGCTATCCCCGGCGAAAGATTCAACACCCGCTTTAATAACAACAACAAACAGGAGAGACCCCCCATGTTTGGCATGTCCCACGAGTCCTACCTGCTGCTAGACGCAGTGGTCACTATCATCGGGTTGATCGTTCTGATCACCAAGTTCAAGGTGCACCCGTTCATTGCACTGATCATCGCGGCCGGCTTCCTCGGCCTGACCTCGGGCATGCCCGTGGACAAGATCATCAAGGCGTTCCAGGACGGTTTCGGCGGGGTGCTCGGCTTTGTCGGCATCATCCTCGCGCTGGGCACCATGCTCGGCAAGATGATGGCCGAATCCGGCGGCGCCGATCAGATCGCCCAGACCCTGATCCGCGCCTTTGGCAAGGACAAGGTCCAGTGGGCGATGATGTTTGCCGCGTTCCTGGTGGGTATCCCGCTGTTCTTCGAGATCGGTTTTGTCTTGCTGATCCCGCTGGTATTCATCGTCGCGCGACGCACCGGCGTGTCGCTGATCAAGATCGGCATCCCGCTGCTGGCCGGCCTGTCGGCCGTACACGGCCTGGTGCCACCGCACCCGGGCCCGCTGCTGGCCATCGGCGTGTTTGGCGCGGACATCGGCAAGACCATCCTGTACGGCCTGATCGTCGCACTGCCGACTGCCATCATCGCCGGCCCGATCTTCGGTACGTTTATCGCCAAGTACATCCCGGGCAACCCGTCCCAGGAACTGGTCGACCAACTGGCCCGCGATACCGATAACAAGTCGTTGCCGAGCTTTGGCATCACCCTGGTCACCGTGCTGCTGCCGGTGTTCCTGATGCTGCTCAAAACCTTTGCCGACATCGCGTTTGCCGAAGGCAGCGTGGTGCGCAACTGGATGGACATGATCGGTCACCCGATCACTGCGCTGCTGCTGGCGTTGCTGCTGTCGCTGTATACCTTCGGCCATCGCCAGGGCATTCACTCCAAGCAAATCCTCAAGCTGCTCGACGCCAGCCTTGCGCCGACCGCCGCGATCATTCTGATCATCGGTGCCGGTGGTGGCTTCAAGCAGATGCTGGTGACCAGCGGTGTGGGCGACGTGATCGGCCATATGGCGGTGAACGCGCAGATCAACCCGATCCTGCTGGCGTGGCTGGTGGCGGCGGTGATTCGCGTCGCGACGGGCTCGGCCACCGTGGCGACCATTACTGGCGCGGGCATTGTGGTGCCAGTGGTAGGCATGATTCCAGGGGTTAACCGTGAGCTGCTGGTGTTGGCGACAGGGGCGGGTTCGTTGATCCTGTCTCATGTCAACGATGCGGGGTTCTGGCTGGTGAAGCAGTACTTCAACATGACCGTGGCTGAGACGTTCAAGACGTGGACGGCGATGGAGACGATTCTGTCGATCGTGGCGTTGATCTTTATCATGCTGTTGTCGTTGGTGGTGTGACGTACACACCCTGAAGCTTGGGTGAAAACCCGATGCAAATGTGGGAGCGGGCTTGCTCGCGAATGGGGTGGATCAGTCGCCAACTCCATTGACTGACATTGCGCTTTCGCGAGCAAGCCCGCTCCCACAGTTTTAATCACATCCCAACAGGTGAGTCGGGTCAGGCCTTGGTGACCAGGCCATCCGCCCGGAACATCCCGCGAATTCCCCGCACTGCCTGGCGAATCCGGTCCTGGTTCTCGATCAGCGCAAAGCGCACATGATCATCGCCATACTCGCCAAACCCAATCCCCGGTGACACACACACCTTGGCTTCCAGCAGCAACTTCTTGGCAAACTCCAGCGAGCCCATGGCAGCATACGCTTCGGGGATTTTCGCCCAGACGTACATCGACGCCTTTGGATTCTCGACCATCCAGCCCAGCTCATGCAGGCCCTTGACCAGCACGTTACGCCGCTGGCGATACTGCTCGGCAATGTCCTTCACGCACTGCTGATCGCCTTCCAGCGCCGCAATCGCCGCCACTTGCAGCGGAGTGAAAGTGCCGTAGTCGTGATAACTCTTGATCCGCGCCAGGGCGTTGACCAGTTCCGGGTTACCCACCATGAAACCGATGCGCCAGCCGGCCATGTTGTAGCTCTTGGACAGGGTGAAAAACTCCACCGCAATGTCCTTGGCGCCCGGCACCTGCATGATCGACGGGGCTTTCCAGCCGTCGTAGACGATGTCGGCGTAGGCCAGGTCGTGCACCACCAGCACGTCGTACTGCTTGGCCAGCGCAATCACACGCTCGAAGAAATCCAACTCCACGCACTGCGCAGTGGGGTTGGACGGGAAGCCCAGGATCATCATCTTCGGTTTGGGGATCGAACCGCGAATCGCCCGTTCCAGTTCAGCGAAGAAGTCCACGCCAGGAATCAGCGGCACCGAGCGGACCTGGGCGCCGGCAATCACGGCACCGTAGATGTGGATCGGGTAGCTCGGGTTCGGCACCAAAACAGTGTCGCCCTGGTCCAGGGTGGCCAGCATCAAGTGCGCCAGGCCTTCCTTGGAACCGATGGTCACGATGGCCTCGGTTTCCGGGTTGATGTCCACTTCATAGCGGTCTTTGTACCAGCGCGAAATCGCCCGGCGCAGGCGCGGAATGCCTTTGGAGGTGGAGTAGCCGTGGGTGTCTTCACGCTGGGCGACGGTGACCATTTTCTCCACGATATGCGGTGGGGTCGGGCCGTCAGGGTTACCCATGCTCAAGTCGATGATGTCTTCGCCGCGCCGACGCGCAGCCATCTTCAGCTCGGCAGTGATATTGAACACGTAAGGGGGGAGTCGATCTATGCGCGCAAAGCGGCGCGGCAAACCTTGGTCAGCCATTGTTGCCTCGAGAGTACGTAAGCGCCCGGAACCGTCCGAGCGACGTCGGCCACTGCGGTGGCCTGCGGGGCAGACAATACGGTCGGTGATGGCCAGTTGTCCAGATGCGTAGGAAAATTTTCTGCATGGAGTCCAATACGGATATGCCCCTATACTCGATGCGGGTTTGTTCCCTCATAAGAAGGAGACTGTTCGTATGGATCAGCAGACAAAACAACCGTTAGAACCGCGCATGGAAGCGGGCAAGGCTCTGGTGATTGCCGGTGTACAAGGGCGTTATTCAAAAGCCACCGTGGGTGATATCCCCAAACTGTGGGAGTTGTTTGATACCTGCATCAAGGACATCAAGCAACGCGTTGGTGGGGTGACGTATGGCGTTTGCCATAACCCCCATCACGGCGAATTCGATTACATGGCCGGTGTTGAAGTCCCGAGTAAAGCCGAAGTGCCGGGCAATTTCGAGTCTATCGAAATTCCGCCGCTCAACTATGCCGTGTTCCCGCATTACGGGCCGGTGCAGGCGCTTGAGCAAACCTACGAGCGCATCATGTTCGAATGGCTGCCATCTTCGGGCTATAAGGTGATAGGCGCGGATTTCGAGCGATACAGTGCGGATTTTGATGGGCGCAAAGGCACCGGCACGGTGGAGATCTGGTTGCCGGTTGGCGAAAGAGGCTGAAACTGCTGCCCATGCCACGTAAACAGGACATGCACGTGCGAACGTCCTGTTTACGTGACATTCCGCTAAGGATTAAACGCCCACCTCAACCGGCGCTCATACCCAATCCGCCCCTTGTACGCCTCCCCACGGTCCACCCATCCTGCCGCCAGATACAGTCGCATCGCCGGCACATTTTCCGCGTCCACCGACAACTCCAAGCCCTTGATCTGTGGCCACGCTTGCAATGCCGCCGCCGGCAACGCCTGCAAAGATGCCTTGCCGAATCCGCGCCCTTGCTGGTGCCGGTCCACCTGCAATGCATGCAGCGTCGCGCTGTGTTCATCGGCCCAATGGGGCAGGCAAGGTGGGCGTTTGAGCAACAGGAAGGCCACGGGCTGGTCGTCGGCGAGCAGGGCGAAGCCTTTGATCGCGTCGGGATAGGGATTGACCAGCAGGCTGTTCAGCGCACAGTAGATATCACCGGAATACGCCAGTTGCTCGGGATGCACTTGCAGGGTGTCGAGCTGCTGTTTCTGTACAAGGCTCAGCGTCTCATAGGAGACGAGGCGGGTTTCCATGGGTGGGCGCATCCGAAATCCTACGAAGAGGCGTGATTCTAGCGGGTTTGGCGTCTGTCGGGTCGACCGGAAACCTTGAGCGACGCGAACTATAGTGAGTCCCGTGCGCCCATTGAGTCTCTGAACACAACACTCATAAGACTCAAGAGGTTTCATGACAGATGGGGTCAGAGCCTGGATCGGTTGGTGACGCTGGTCACCGAAGGCATGCGGGATCGAGCGCACGGTAGGTGATCAAAATGTGAGAGCGGGCTTGCTCGCGAACGCGATGTTCCAGCCACACATAAGTTGACTCACCCCCCGCTCTCGCGAGCAAGCCCGCTTTGATCTTCATTGTCTGGCCGGGATCACTCAAGCATCTTGCCCAACAACCAACTCCCCGCCGGCCCCGGCGGGTGCTGCCGCGACCACAGCGCATCCACCGCCACCGAGCGCGGCCAACTGCGTGCTTTGAGCTCGACCAATTGGCCGCCATCAAAACGTTCGACCAACCAGCGCGGCAGCGGTGCCCAGCCGAAGCCCAGTTGCGCCATTTCCATCAACATCAAGTAACTTGGCGCCGACCACACGCGGCCGCTGGGGCGGGTTTCAGTCGGGTTGATGATGCTGGCCAGGCGCAGTTCGCGATGCTGCTGCAGCGTGTCGGCGGGGATGTTTTTCAGGTTGGCCAGTGGGTGTCTGGCCGCGACGAACAGTGAGATTTCCGTGCTTTCTGCTACCGGCGCGCCGGTGAGGTCGGGCGGGTAGTTATCCTGTTTTTCAATAAAAGCGAGGTGCGCGCGGCCACTTTGTACCAAGGCAACCAAATCCTCGCACTCAGCGATCAGGCATTCCAGTTCAAGGTCCGGGTAACGCTGCTCAAAGGCGCTGAGCGCGACCTCGAAGCGATCGGACTGGTAAGTATCGGACATGGCGATGGTCAGCTTCGGCTCCAAACCCTGGGCCAACTGGCTCGCTGCCAGCTCCAAACGACTGCTGGCCTCCAGCACCTGCTCGGCGCGTTGCAGCAACACATGGCCTGCCGGCGTCAGCGTCGGCTTGCGGCTAGTGCGGTCAAACAGCACCACATTCAGGTCAATCTCCAGGCTCGCCACTGCCGCGCTGACGGTGGACTGGCTCTTGCCCAGCTTGCGCGCCGCTGCGGAAAACGAGCCCTGGGTGGCTGCCTGCACAAACGCCTGCAGCACTTCATGGGAGGCCATTACTATCGCCTTGATCGATGGTTATTGGTTATGAAGTATCGAGTCAGAGAGCGATCATGGCAACCCTCGTCACTCACTGAGCGCAGGTTATGAGCCCTACCAAGTCGGTTACTGAACGTGTTTGCCAAGCCATCGGTTTTGAGGGATTGGCATTGTTGATCTGCACCCCACTGCTGGCGTGGATCATGGACAAGCCCGCCCTGGAAATGGGCATGGTCACCCTGGCGATCAGCCTGATCGCGCTGACCTGGAACGTGATCTTCAACGGCCTGTTCGACCGCCTCAAGGTGCGCCTGCAACTGGCCAACACGCCGTGGACGCGGGTGTTGCATGCGTTGCTGTTTGAAGGCGGGCTGATTCTGGTGTGCGTGCCGCTGATCGCGGCGTGGCTGAACATCAGCCTGATCCAGGCGTTCATCCTCGACATAGGTGTACTGCTGTTTTTCCTGCCGTACACCTATGTGTATCACTGGGGCTATGACGTGCTGCGCGAGAAGCGCCTGGGGCTTAAAGAAACATCCCCCCCGAAGCCTCAATGCGCTGACCGGTGATCCAGTTGCTGCCGCCACCTTGCAAGCCCGGCTCTAGCGTCGCGCCGACAACTGCTGCGGCGCCAGGAACGCGTCGTGGAAGTAATCGCGCACCGCCTGCATCGCCGGGGTAAACGCACGCTCACGGTGCCAAGCCAGGCCGACGCTCATGGGCGTTACCGGGTCGGTGACGGTCAGGGTTTCGATGCGTTTGCCTTCCAATGACCAAGGCCTGTGCACCAGGTCTGACAGGATCGCCACACCACTGCCATTGGCAACCATGCTGCGCACTGCCTCCACCGAACTGGTGCGCAGCCGCACCTCTGGTGCTTGCCCGGCCTGCTCCCAGTAGCGCATGGCGCTGTGCTCGGCCTCGTCGACGGTGAGCAGGATGTAGGGCTCCTGGGCCACATCCGCCAGGCTCACGGCGCCGCGTTCGCACAGGGGGTGATGGCTGGGCAGCCACAGGCGGCGTTCCGAATTGAACAGGATTTCCGAGACGATATCCGGGTGGGTGAGGTTGGCGGTGAGCACCACCGCCATGTCGAACTGGCCGTCGAGCAAACCTTGTTCGATGGCTTGGCGCTCCTGCTCAAAGACCTCGATGGTCACGTCCGGGTGCCAGTGTTCCATGCGTTGCAAGTGGTGGGGCAGGAAGTAGCCGAGCACCGTATAGCTGGCCGCCAGGCGCAACACGCCACTGGCGCGGTAGTCGGGCAACGGGCTGTTCAACGCATCATCGACACTGCGCACAATTACATAGGCGCGGTTGAGAAAGTGCCGGCCGGCGTCGGTCAGGTTCATGCCCTGGGCCGAGCGTACGAACAGTTGCACACCCAGCATGGCCTCCAATTCCTTGATCGCCGTGGTCACTGCCGATTGGGAGATATTCAGGTGAATCGCCGCCTGGGAAATCTGGCCAATCTCAGCCGTGGCGACGAAATAGCGGACTTGGCGCAAGGTCAGGGACATCTGCCTCTCCAAAACGTAGGGCTATCTGATTTTCAGAAGATGGGCCATCTGATAATAGATCTTCCCAAGGGGTCAAGCTGCAGCCTACTTTCCAGCATCACCTTTTGGCGGAGCGACCCTGATGCAGGCAGTGGATTTCAACTCAGACATGGGCGAAGGCTTCGGCCCCTGGACCATTGGCGACGGCGTCGACGCGGAGCTGATGGCTTATATCAGCTCGGCCAATATCGCTACCGGCTTTCATGCCGGTGACCCCGGCACCATGCGCCGTACCGTCGAGCGTGCCAAGCAACTGGGCGTCGCTATCGGTGCGCACCCTGGCTTTCGTGATTTGGTCGGCTTCGGCCGGCGCCACATCAACGCCCCGGCGCAGGAACTGGTGGACGACATGCTCTATCAGCTCGGCGCGCTGCGTGAAATTGCACGTGCCCAAGGTATGATCCTGCAACACATCAAGCCCCATGGCGCGCTGTATATGCACCTCGCCCGCGACGAAGAAGCCGCGCGGCTGCTGGTGCAAAACCTGCAAATCATCGAGCCGACATTACTGCTGTACTGCATGCCCAACTCGGTGATCTGGCGCGTCGCCCAGGAACTCGGGCAGCCGGTGGTGCGCGAGTTTTATGCCGACCGTGAGTACGATCTGACGGGCTCCATCGTGTTTACGCGCAATGTGCGGGCGCTGGATCCGGCGACGGTGGCGGCGCGAGTCCTGCGTGCGTGCCAGACCGGTCTGGTGCGCACCGTTGAAGGCGAAGACTTGTTTATCGAATTCGATTCCATCTGCCTGCACAGCGACACGCCCGGCGCGCTTGAACTGGTGGAAGCGACCCGCGAAGCCCTGGACCGAGCGGGCATCACCGTCAAAACACCCCAATAAGATCGAAACATTATTTTTTTCGCCTGCCTTTCTACAATGATTCCAAGAGGAACAGACATGGCTGAAACGTCTCCCATCCGCTACAGCTTCGGCGGTGATGAACACCTGTTTGCCGAGGTCAGCGAGAGCATGTCCCTGGAGGCCTTTTTCAAAGGCATGGCCGTGACGCGTGCGGTGGAACGCCTGGCGCTGGAGGGCGTGCTGGACGTGTGTCTGGCCAATGCATCGTTCCAGATTCGCTTCGACCCCGACCGCATCGCGCCCCATGCACTGCTCGATGCGGTGCAAACCGCCGAATCCCAGGCCGTGGCCGAACGCACCCTGCACACGCGCATCATTGAAATTCCAGTGCTCTACAACGACCCCTGGACCCATGAAACCCTGATGCGCTTTCGCGACCGCCATCAAGACCCCAGCGGCACCGACCTTGAATACGCGGCGCGCATCAATGGCCTGGCCGATGTGGATGCGTTTATCGCCGCCCACAGTGGTGCGCCGTGGTTTGTGTCGATGGTCGGCTTTGTCGCGGGCTTGCCGTTCATGTTCCAGATGGTCGAGCGCGAGCGGCAGTTGCAGGTGCCCAAGTACCTGCGCCCGCGCACCGACACGCCGAAACTCACCCTCGGCCATGGCGGCTGCTTTGGTTGCATCTATTCGGTACGCGGTGCCGGTGGTTACCAGATGTTCGGCGTGACCCCGGCGCCGATCTACGACCCGGCGCAGCAATTGGCGTACCTCAAGGAACACATGGTGTTCTTCCGTCCCGGCGATATCGTGCAATTCAAACCGATGGACCGTGACGCCTACGACCTGGCGGTGGCCGAAGTGGACGCAGGACGTTTCGACCTGCGCATCCGCTCGGTGGAGTTTTCCCTCGACGCCTTTCTCGCCGACCCCATTGGTTATCCGAAATCTTTGCAGGAGGCGCTGGCATGATCAAGGTCCTCAAACCCGGCCTCGCCACCTCCGTGCAAGACCTTGGCCGCGAAGGTTATTACCACTTGGGCATCCCGCCGTCGGGCGCGTTGGACCAATATGCGTTGAGTGCGGCCAATCACCTGGTGGGTAATCCGGTCGGCGCGGCGGGGTTGGAATGCACGCTGATAGGCCCCGAACTGGCGTTTCAACAGGACGCGTTGGTGGCACTCAGCGGTGCCTTGATGTCGCCGCGCCTGGACGGTGAAGTGGTGCACCAGGACACCGCGTTCCAGGTGCGCGCCGGGCAGGTTTTACGCTTTGAATTTCCCAAGGCCGGCGCGCGGACCTATCTCGCGGTGGCCGGTGGTATTGATGTGCCGCGGGTGCTCGGCAGTCGTTCGACCTACACCCTCGGCGCACTCGGTGGGTTTCACGGTCGGCGCTTGCAGGAAGGCGATGAATTGCCCATCGGTGAGGCCAGCGGTACGGGCCGTGCGGGCAACAGTTTGCCGATGGCGTTGCGCCGATCGGTGGGCGGTGATGTGACCCTGCGTGTGGTGCCGGGGCTGTATTACGAGCGCCTCACGGATGCGGCCAAAAGCAGTTTTTTTGCCGGGCCCTGGACGGTGGGTTCCGAAGCCGACCGCATCGGCTATCGCTTCAAAGGCGGCAGTGCACTGAGCTTTCAGCCAAGGGAGCAGCCGTTTGGCGCGGGCTCCGATCCTTCGAATATCGTCGACAGTTGCTACCCGATTGGTTCGATCCAGGTGCCGGCCGGGTTGGAGCCGATCGTGTTGCATCGGGACGCGGTGTCGGGCGGCGGGTACGCGATGATTGGCACGGTCATCAGTGCCGATCTGGACTTGATCGGGCAGATGCAGCCGAACCAGCGGGCCGGGTTTGTGGCGGTGACGCTGGAGGAAGCACTGGAGGCGCGGCGGGTGTACAAGAAACGGGTCAACGCGATGGTTGGACTCTTCAATCACAGAAGAAATACACAACCAAATGTGGGAGCGAGCCCGCTCCCGCAGTTGATCTCATTTCAAGATGAAAATTTGCGGAAGGCCCAGCGCCCGGCAATCAAGGTGAAGGTCGCCACCAACGCCACCAGAATCCAAAACCCCTCCGGATCCTGGGAAAGTGGCACACCCCCCACGTTCATCCCAAAAAAACCGGCAATGATGTTGATCGGCAATGCCAGCACCGTCACCACCGTAAGGGTGAACAACGTGCGGTTGCTTTGCTCGTTGAGGTTGGCTGCGATCTCTTCCTGCAGCAGCTTGATGCGTTCGCCCAAGGCCATCAGGTCGTTGATGATCAGCGCAAACTCCTCGGTGGATTTACGCAGTTCCTTCACGTCTTCCTTTTGCAGCCACTGCGGCGGGCGGTTGAGCAGACGCAGCAGCGAGCCCGGCTCCAGCGCCAGCAGGCGTTGCAGGCGCACCAGCACCCGGCGCGCGGCACCCAGTTCGGCGCGGTTGGTGGACAAGCGCGAGGACAGCAACTGGTCTTCGATATGGTCGACGCTGATGCTGGTCTTGCGCACGATCTGCGTCAGTACTTCACCCTGGTCGCGCAGCAGGTGCACCAGCAAGGCCAGCGGTGAGCGGAAGCTCTCACCAGCCTTTACCGACGAACGTAATTTGTCCACCGAGTGCAGTGGTTGCAGGCGCGCGCTGATCAACAGACGGCTGCGGGCGCAGACCCAGAGCGTGGAAATATCCGACGAGACCATGCTGCTGAAGTTGAACACCACGTCGTTGACCACTGCCAGCAAGGCCGAGTCGACATGTTCGATACGCGTGGAGCGCGAGCCTTCATGCAAGGCTTCGAAGAACTCTTCCGGCAGGTCCAGGTGTGCCTGCATCCAGCGTTCGCACGCCGCGTGGGCCAGGTTCAGGTGCAGCCACAAAAACGCTTCCGGGTCGGCCGGTTGCTGCAGGGCCTGAAGCGCCGTGGCCGAATCTATCTGCTCGCCCTTTTCACCGGGCCGAAAACGGAAACCGTAGAGCAAGCCAAACAGATCGGGATCCTGGTGGCTGTGATCAATGCTGTGGTTCATGGGGGCTCGCAGAGAAATGGCCTGTAGGACGTTTCACAGGTCGCGTGGGCGATCATTGCAAGGTGAAATGACAGTTTTGTGACGATTTTGGAATTATTTCGTTGTGGTGACATTTATTTGACCGGTTGTCAGCAACCGTTCAAGAAGCCTCCAGCTCGGCCGATTCATGGCATATGAACCGCCGTGGATGGGCGGTGCTTTGACGACAAGGACGTTAGGCGTGCACGCACCAATTCCTTGTATCGAGGCTTTTCCCCGATGAATGCTTTGCGAACCTCCTTGAGAGCACAAATCCTGTCGCTGCTCGGTGGCAGCCTGTTGGCGATGTTGCTGATCGCCCTGGCGTGTTTCAACTTCCTGTCCAACGGCGTGCAGAGTTATCGCAGTTTGATTGATGGGCCGTTACTGACTTCACAGATGATTGACGAGGCCAACCTGCAATTCAAAGTGCAGGTGCAGGAATGGAAAAACGTCCTGCTGCGCGGTAAGCAGCCTCAGGACATGGAGAAATATTGGGGCCAGTTCCAGGACCGTCAGCGCGATGTGCAAGACATCCTTACGCGGCTGGTCACCCAGACCACCGGCGACCCGACCCTGAGCCGGCGTATCGAAACCCTGCGCCAGGAACACGTGCAACTCGGCGTGGCCTACCAGAAGGGCCGCGATGCCTACGTAGCGGCGGGCGGCGATGCAACCGCCGGCGACACGGCGGTCAAGGGCGTGGACCGCGCTGCCAGCGAGCAGATGAGTGCACTGGTCAACGACCTGCGTGCGCACGGCAGCCAGCAATCCAAAGCCATTAGCGCCTACGCTGAGCGCACCGTGTTGGTGGGCCTGGCGGTTATGTTGCTGTCCGGTGTGTTGATCGGCCTGTTCAGCCTCTGGCTGATCAACCGTAACCTGATCCTGCCGATCCGCAGCCTGATCGATTACGTGACGCAACTGAGCCACGGTCGCTTCGCCGAGCGTGTGGCCAGCCGTCGCCAGGATGAGCTGGGCCATCTGGCCGCAGCGGCGAATACCTTGCGCGATTTTCTTGCCGAAACGTTCAGCCGCCTGCAGCGCAGCGCCACCGACCTGGTCAGCTCCAGCGGCGAGTTGAATGCGATCGCCGGGCAGATGGCGAACGGTACCAGCGATCAATTCAACCGCACCGACCAGGTGGCCACGGCCATGACGGAAATGTCGGCCACCGCCCAGGAAGTCGCGCGCCACGCCGCCAGTGCCTCCCGTGCTGCTGATGAGGCCGATCATTCGGCCCGCGAAGGTGGTGAAGTGATGAAGGTTACCATCGCCACCATCGGCCAGATGCGCAACGAGATCCTCAACACCGGCACCATCATCCGCCGCCTGGAAACCGATAGTGTGCGCATCGGCAAGGTGCTGGAAGTGATACGCGGGATCGCCGAGCAGACCAATCTGCTGGCGCTCAACGCCGCCATCGAAGCCGCGCGCGCAGGCGAGGCCGGCCGTGGTTTCGCGGTAGTGGCCGATGAAGTGCGCAGCCTGGCGCAACGCACGGCGGCGTCGATCATCGAGATCAACGGCATTATCGAGGCCGTGCAAACCGGCGCGGTGGACGCGGCCGAAGCCATCCTGAGCGGCCAGTCGTGCAGTGATGACAGTGTGGAGAAGGTGACGCAGGCCGGCGCCATGCTGGCTCACATCACCCAGGCGGTGGAGGCGATCCGCGACATGAACCGCCAGATCGCCACGGCTGCCGAGGAGCAGACGTCGGTGGCGGAGGATATCTCGCGCAACATCACGCAGATCACCACTGTGGCCACGGCCAACCTCGATAACGTCAAGCGCACCGAAGCGGCAAGCCACAACCTGCGCGGGTTGTCGAGCGAGTTGAATGAGGTGACGGCGCGTCTTGGCGCCTGATCGGGCATAAAAAAACGCCACACCCTAGGGTGGCGTTTTTTTTTGCGTATTCGACTCAAGTATCGAGTTTGTTTTCCAGGACTTCGCTGGTTTTGGCGTCGAGTTTCAGGTCCCACTTTTTGCCGGTGGTGTCGGTCAGGTCCACTTCGTAGACCAGGCGACCGGCTTCGTTGTCCAGCTCGGTGTCATTGATGGTGGCGCCGGGGTGTTTGGCCAGGGCGTCTTTGTTGAGCTGCTCGAAAGGCTTCACGGCGCCGGACTGCAACAGGCCTGGAATCTGGTCTGGGCGAACGTCTGCCTGAGCCAGGCCAGCAGTCAGGGTCAGGGCGGTAGCGGCGAACAAAGCGGTCAGGTTTTTCATGGTGTGTGTCCTTGTCTGGTGAGCTGTTTAAGTGGGGTCAGGTTATCCAGCGCAACTTAATTCATCCTTAATTATTTCAAGCGGTTGCGCAGTTTGTTCAATCCGACGCGCGCGGGGGATTTCATGCTGGGGGCTCACTTCAAAGGAGACTCGGCATGAAACGGTTAGTGAGTTGGATCTACGCGCCCGCCTTTTTGCTGGGGTTTATCGGTTGCGGACTCTGGCAGCCGAACAGCTTGATTCTGCTGTTCGTGATTGCCGTCGCAGTGTCATTCCTGGCAGAGCGGTGGTTGCCCTATGAACCGCAGTGGAATCGTAGCCTGGGCGATCGGCGGCGCGACACCTTGCACGCCTTGGTCAACGAAAGCCTGAATGCCGCTGGATTGTTGATCCTGCCGGGGCTCACGGCGCTGTTGGCGTTTGAAGGTATCTGGCCGCGTGGCTGGCCGCTGTGGGAGCAACTGCTGATGGCGATTGTGCTCGCTGATGCCGGTATTACCTTGATGCATTACGCCAGCCACCGCATTAGGCCGCTGTGGCGTTTGCATGCGGTGCATCACAGCGTGCAGCGGCTTTACGGTTTCAATGGGTTGATGAAGCATCCGTTGCACCAGATGCTGGAAGCCACGGCGGGGCTGCTGCCATTGATCCTGCTGGGCATTCCCTCTCCGGTGGCGCAGTTGCTGGCATTGGCCATCGCCGTTCAATTGCTGTTGCAGCATTCCAATGTGGACATGCGCCTGGGGCCGTTGCGCTGGGTGTTCGCCTGGGCGCCTGTGCATCGGTTTCACCATATGAAGTATGGTCGCGCCGGGGATGTGAATTTCGGGCTGTTTTTCAATCTGTGGGATTGGCTGCTGGGCACGGCGTTCTATCGCGAGGGGTATCGCATGGGGCCGGGAGATCTGGGGATTGGCAGTCGACCGGATTTCCCGGTGGCGTATGGGGAACAGTTGCGTGACCCGTTCAGGCCGGTTGCCTTGAGCAAGGAACCGGCACTGCCAGACGATTTACGCTAATAGCTGCACCTCCAGCTGGCGCAATGAGGCTGCCGCCGTGACGCCAAACAACTGCTTCATGGTCCGTGAGAAGTGCGCGGAATCAGCAAAACCCGCACCGTGCGCAGCGTCGGTCAGCGTGCCGCCGGCGAGTGCCAATTGCAGGGCGATGCGCAAGCGTCGCCATAGCACCAGGCGGCGCACGGGCAAGCCGAATTGATCCGAGAACAGCCGCTCCAGTTGGCTCAATGACAGGTGCGCCGCTTCGGCCAGGGCGTGGGCAGAAACCTTGCCGCTCAACTGCTGATCCAGTGCAGCAAGGGCACGCTCCACCCGTGGATCATCCTGCGTGCGCCGGGGGAGTTGGCGTAACCCGTCCAGGGACAGCTGTTCGTGGATCAACAGGTGTTGCAAGTGGGCGGTATCAAACACGGCGGGTTCGGCATACAGCACCCTCACCTCACCCTCAGTGTCGAGAATGGCGTGGGTCTGCCGCGAAGGGATAAACAGGCGATGGGCTGTGGTGACCTGGCCATCAAGGCTGACCGTGATTGGCCGGGCGCAGAGCATCAACTGATGGGCGTAATGCGCATGGGGCGCGGTGCGCCCCAGCTCGCCGAGGATCAGGCCGTAGTCACGCCCCAACCACAGGCGGCCTGACCATTGGGCCTTCACTCAGTACTTATAGTCGTTCAGCAGGTCCTGCACGCTGGACGACGGCCAGCGTTTGTAGAACTTCAGCAGTTCGGCGGCGCGGTTGGTGAAGATGCCATCGACGCCCGCTTTCATCACCTTCTCGAAGTCGACCGGCTCATCCACGGTGTAGACGTGTACCAGCAAGCCTTTGTCGTGGGTCAGCTTGTTCATCTCGGGTTTGACCAAGTCCGAATAGCTCTGGTCGCCGTGGTCTGTCAGCTCAGCCGATGGGCCGGTGCCGATGGCGCCGAGGTTCTTGGCTTCGTCGACCCATTTTTCGAACTCGGCAGCGTCCTTAGGCGCCTGCTTGGCGTAGTAGGCGGCCTTGGTTGGTTCGCCGGATTCGGCGAAGGTCTGCTTGTTTTTCGGTTCGATGCTGCCTTCGCCCACCCACAGCAGGAGGATTTTCGGGGTGTTGGGCATTTCGTTCTGCAGCGCTTTGAGGCTCGCCACTTCGAAAGTTTGCAGCACCACGCGGCCCTTGCCCTGGCCGACGCCGGTGTTGCTCTTGCCCAGCTTGGAACCGGCGGAACTCAGCCAGCCTTTGTCCAGCAGCTTGTTCTTCAGGTCGGCTTCGATGCCCGGGAATTGCTTGGGCTCCTTGGTTTCGATGTAGAGGCCGGGTTTGTGCTGCGGGTTGCCCTCGGCGATCTTGATGATGTCGTCCAGGCTCTGGATTTTCAAGCCGACGAAACCCGGGCGCGCACGGTCCGGGTAGGCGGCGTTGAACCAACTGCCGGCGTCGAGGGTTTGCAATTCTTTCCAGGTGAATTCGTTGGCCGGGGCGTCCTTGCGGTCGGGAAACTTGGTGGCCACGTCGGTGGTGCGCTGCAGGTTGTTGTCGTGCAGGGCGAACAGCACGCCGTCCTTGCTGCGTTGCAGGTCCAGTTCCAGGTAGTCGGCGCCCAAGTCACGCGCAACCTTGTAGGCGGCGGCGGTGGACTCAGGCGCGTCGTATGAAGCGCCCCGGTGGGCGATCACGGCAGGGTAGGGGATGCCTTCGTTAGTCGCCAATTCAGCCGGTCTGATCGGGTCGGCAGCCTGTGCTTGGCCAAGGCCGAGCATCAGGGCCAGCAGCAGGGCGCTCTTGGTAAACGTGACAGGCATATGCGAAGTCCTTTCGTGGAGGAGGCTTTGAGAAGGCCTCCTTTTTAACAATTGATGGCGAAAGGCGCTATCACCAAACCGACATTAAAGTGCGCATGGGCAAAATTTTCGGGTTTTTAGGGGATGCATTGCAGTACTCTTGCCCGAAGCTGCCCCATTAGAGGACGCTACTTTTTGCCACGCGTGTAAACCATCTTTCCAGTCCATATAGGACTTTTCAGTGAGGTTTACCATGCGCATCACCTCCGAGCTTATCTGCCAGGCCGCCGACCAACTCCACGGATTTGTTGGCCTCAACCGCAAGACCGGCCAGTACATCGTACGTTTCAGCGAAGACGCCTTCGGTATGGACGTGGCCGATGACGGCATCATCCCCACCGCCGAGTTTGTCTGGCTGCCGGCCCCGGAGCAGACCATGACCCTGTCCCGCGAGCGCCTCCAGTTGTTGCTGGATCAGAACATCGACGACCGCATCAACATCACCGAACCGCTGCGGGTGTACATGCGGAGGGCGGAGATTGCGCAGATCAGTGCGTTGCGCAGTCTGGTGAGCTGAATAACGAGGCCGATAAACTGTGGGAGCAAGCTTGTCGAATCGCAGCATAGCTAACTACACACTTTAAATATGATCGTGCGTAGCAGCTTTCGAGCCCTGGCGAGGCTGCGTTTGCGGCCTGTCTGACACAACGCTGACGCAGCCACGCCGTGGCTCGACAGTTGCTATGCAGAAAATGTATAGACCTCTGGCTATCGTAGCGATGCGGCGATCCGACAAGTCAGCTCCCACAGAATTTTTGGGCTGCTCTTCAGGCACTATTTCAATGGTGGAGTGTGTAAGCCCGCTCTACTTTGCACACCCGGGTCTGAAAGGCCGAGTACCAAGTGGCGCGCCCCTGTTCGCGCACCGCTCGATGCTCGGCGTGCTGCTTCCACGCCAAAATCGCCGCCTCACTCTCCCAGTACGACACGGTAATCCCCAGGCCATCTTCCCGTGCCGATTCCACACCGAGAAACCCCGGTTGTTCGCGCGCCAGTTCCAGCATGCGGTTGGCCGCCTGGCCGTAACCTTGATCGCCCTCGGTGCGCAGTGAGCTGAAAATCACCGCGTAGTAGGGCGGGGCAGGCGTGCGCGCGATCATGCCGACACCGCCTGACAGGCTTTGAGCAGGGCAATCGCCAAGGGTGGGGTGATGCCTTTTAATGCGTTGCGTTCGGGTTGGAACAGGGTGGCCACGAAGAACGGGTGGCCGAGCAGTTCCACCGCGCGCAGGTCACCTGCCGCGTCATGGCCACTGGGGATCAGATCGCCTTCCAGCAGGGCTTTGAGAAACTCAGGGTTCACGCCATAGCGGCAACGATAACCTTCCTGTACATCAAGAGTCCCGTAGGCTTCGGCGATGCGGGTGTAGGGCGCCAAACGCACGGTGTCGGTGGCTTCCACCAGTGTGCAGCTCAGTGGCGTGATCACCGCGCGCTTTGCATGCGGAGCGAGTTCGCCATGCTCGGCGTCCTTCCAGCCCAGCACATTGCGGGCATATTCCAACACCGCGTGTTGAAAACCGCCGCAGGTGCCGAGAAACGGACGCCGCTGTTCGCGGGCAAAACGGATCGCTCGCAGTGCGCCATCGGTGTCGCGGTAGGGACTGCCGGGCACGCACCAGAACCCGTCGAAGCCATGCAGTGACTGGGGCAGCGCATCCGTGTCGAGCCACTGGGTATGAACGATCAGACCCAAGGTGTCAGCTGCCTGTTGCAACGCCACGGGTATGGCCTGGTGGGCGATAACATCGGGGTTGTAATCGCCGATCAGGGCGAGGTGCAAGGGTGTGGCGTTCATCGTGTACGTCCCATGGCTTGTGGAGTCCTGGGGTGCACTATAGATTGGCGCCAACGCAATCAAAATTGGCGTTTGCCCACATGTTCAATGCAGCAACGCACTATTCAATTGACTACCCTGACCTGTCGCTGATCCTCGCCCTGGTGCGCGGCGGCACCCTCGCGCGGGCGGCGGCGTTGTTGCGAGTGGACGTGTCCACGGTGTTCCGCGCAGTGCGGCGCCTGGAGGCGGCGCTGGGCCAGACACTGTTTGAAAAGAGCCGCACGGGCTACTTGCCCACCAGCCTGGCAAGCAACCTGGCCCAGCAGGCGGAGCGCGCTGAACAAGCACTGGAGGCGGCGCGTGTTGGCGTGGAGCAGGGGGGTGAAGTGATCAGCGGCACGGTGCGCCTGACCTGTACCGATTCGGTGTTGCAGGGTTTATTGCTGCCGGCCCTGGCGCAATTCATGCCGCAGTACCCTGCGCTGATCCTGGAGCTGAGCACGTCGAATGATTTCGCCAACCTCAGCCGCCGCGACGCTGACATCGCCCTGCGCCTGACCCGCACGCCGCCGGAGCATCTAGTGGGCCGTCGCCTTGGTAGTGTGGCCTATCAGGTATGCGCCAGCCCTGGTTTCGCCCGCCAACATGCGGGCCGTGAGTTGGCCGACCTGCCCTGGATCGCCCCGGATGACTTCCTGCCCGACCACCCTACGGTCGCCTGGCGCCGCGTGCACCTGCCCGGTGTGCGCCCCAGTTATCGCTGCAACAGCATGTTGTCGGTCACCGAGTTGGTGCGGGCGGGGCTAGGGGTGGCGGCGTTGCCGGACTTTCTATTGGATGCAGGCCTGCAACCGCTGGGTCCCGCGTTGGCCGGGCACGATACGGCGTTGTGGTTGCTCACGCGCGCGGACTGCCGGGCGTTGCGCTCGGTGGTGACGTTGTTCGATGAACTGGGGCGGCGTATTGGGATGAAGTGTGGCACCGCCGCTCCCACCGGGGATCACGGGTGTTCTTGAGGTTTTCGGACAAAGTGCTCATGCATTTCACACGTCAGGCTTTCGATGTGTTCTGTCAGTTGTTTGGTCATTTCCGTAAGCCGGGTATTTTGCTCCAGCCGTTCCAGTAACCGTCTGGTGGCCTGCTCGGTCTGGGCCTGGCGCTCGGTATTGACAGTCACCAAGGCTTCGGGCTTTTCTGGGGGCATGCTGAGCTCGGGTCTTTTGCTTGCAGACAATTCAGCACTATTGACCGAGCCCCCCGGCAGGCACATGAAGAACCGGTCAGTTGCCGCCGCGCTCATTGGCAAACGCACTCACCGCCTGGACCGCCTCGCTGGTGCCTTCGCGAATCTGCAGGATTACCGTGCCGGCACGATTCGCCAGGTCGACCCCTTGCGCAGCGCGGTCGCGGGTGCCGTCCATGCTGTGGATGGCCTGGCGGGTTTCATCCTGGATCATCGCGATCATGCTGGAAATTTCCGTCGTGGAACCGCTGGTGCGCGCCGCCAGTTGGCGTACTTCATCTGCCACCACGGCGAACCCGCGACCTTGTTCGCCTGCACGCGCCGCCTCGATGGCGGCGTTGAGTGCCAGCAGGTTGGTCTGGTCGGCGATGCCGCGAATGGTATTGACGATGGTGGTAATCTGCTGCGAACGCTCGCCCAACTTGGCGATCAGTTGCGAAGAGCTATCGATGTCCGCGGCAATGTCGCGCATGCCACTGGCCGTTTGCTGGATTACTTCGGCGCCTTTTTCGGCGATGTCCCGAGTGGTCAGGGAGATGTGGTACGCCTGGGCCGCGCTGGCGGCGTCGGCGGCATGTTGTTGCACCATAGCGGTGACGTCGGAGGCGAACTTGACCACTTTGCACAGGCGCCCGCTGGCGTCGTACACCGGGTTGTAGTTGGCTTCGAGCCACACGGTTTGGCCATTTTTATCCACCCGCTCGAACTGGCCGCTGAACAATTCGCCCTGGTTCAGGCGCTGCCAGAAATCACTGTAGGCCGAGCTTTTGGTCATCTCTGCGGTGCAGAACATGCGGTGATGCTGACCCTGGATCTGCGCCAGGCTGTAGCCCATGCGCTGCAGGAAGTTTGCGTTGGCAGTGATGATGGTGCCGTCGAGGTTGAACTCGATCACCGCCATGGCACGGCCGATGGCCTCGAGTTTGGCATTGGCTTCGCTTTCGGCCTGTAGCCGTGGGGTGACGTCCATGGCGTACTTCACCACTTTGATCACTTGACCTGCGTCATCGCGCACCGGGTTGTAGCTGGCTTCCAGCCACACCGACTGGCCATCGCCGGCCACGCGTTCAAAGGTGCCGGACTGGAACTGGCCATTGCGCAAGGTCGACCACAATTGGTTGTACTCGGCGCTGCGGGCGAACGCTGGCGTACAGAACATTCGATGGGACTGCCCCTCGATCTGCTCGGCGCGGTAGCCCATGGTCTGGAGGAAGTTGAGGTTGGCTCGCAACACGTTGCCGGACAGGTCGAATTCGATCACCGCCATGGAGCGCTCTATGGCGTCCAGCAAGCTGGACTGTTGGGCAATGGTGTGTTGCAAGGTGTTGATGGTTTTTTTATGGGCGTTGAATAGCATGTTCGGGTGCTCGGGCAAGCAAACTTCTAGGGTTTCCGTGGGTATGCGCCTGCCCCCGTAAGGCATCCGCCATACGGTTGACTTGCTCATTGTCAGCTTCCTTGTGCTGACAGGGGGGGTGGACAACGGGTTCAGAGTGATCAGCCTGGCAAGAAGTTCGCCCCAGGGGCAGGACCTTTTTGGGTAGTCGACCAATGGTGGCATTGTGCTTCCTTCTCGGGTGCTGAGAGGAAGATTCAGACGAAGAGTCGTAGGACAACTTCAGGCGGAATGGGCAATCATTTCTTCGCTGACATTGACCCGGTTACGCCCGGTGTCCTTGGCGGCGTACAGCGCCCGATCCGCCGCATTCAGCCACATCGCGGCATCGGTGAAGAAGGGCTGGAAATCTGCCAGGCCGATGCTCAGGCTGACACGCAGCTCTGGGATCTGCGGGTTGCGATAATTGCAGAAGGTTTCGCGCATGCGTTCCATCACCTGCGCCGCCTCTTCCAACGGTACTTGCGGAAGAATCACACAGAACTCATCGCCACCGTAACGCCCCGCCAAGTCGTTTTCACGCAGATTGCGCCGCAGTTCCAGGCTCAATTGGCGCAGTACGGCATCACCGACGATGTGGCCGTGGGTGTCGTTGATCTGTTTGAAGTGATCGATATCAATCAAGGCAATCGTGGCGTGGCTTTGTTGCTGCTGGCACTTGTGGAACTTGAGGTGCAGCAGGTCTTTCCATGAACCGTGGTTAAGCAGGCCGGTGAGGCTGTCAGTGCGGCTGAGGGCGCTGAGCGCGCGTTTATGCTCCGACAGTTTGATCGCCAACTGGTAGCAGACCGCGCCGATGACCATGGGGTAGAGGGTCAACATCGGCAGGCAGGTGTAAACCTGAATGAGGCTGACACTGGGGTTGAACGTGAAGCCGAACAGCGCACCTGCGACTCCGATACCGGCGGCTTGCGCCAACAACCCGCGCAGGAACAGACGCTTGCCGCCCGCAGCGACGTTGTTCATGGTCATCATTGAAAGGATCGTCACGGTTGTCAGGGGCGTGAACTGCGTGGCCGCGGCCCAGAATCCACCACACAACGAGTCGTACAGCAGATTGCGCTGTTCGGCCTGATAGGGGAATTGCGAACGAGTCGAGAGTTGGTACGCCAGATGCGCCCAGGCAAAACCGTGGAACAGCAGGAATGCCCAGACCCAGCCCGGCATCGCGAGCGGATAAAGGGCGCCTGTGACACTGATGCAGCCGATACCAAAACCGATAATCCTTGGCTTGTAGATACGTCTGGCAAATGAAAGCCCTTTGCCTCGTCTGTTTTCCATAAATTCCTGGGGCCGTTCTTTTTCTGCGGGTGCAGCAATGTGCGTCAGCGGGTTGAACCGTTGCTCGGATAATAATTGTGAATTGTCAGTGATTCGCGTGGGAATAATCAGTGTCCTTCCAAGCCATTTGTGCAGGACAGCGTGCGAATACGTCAAAAACGACTAGGAATGTCGCTCAAGCAATGGTTTGTTACTGATGACTGGGAGGGGTGACCGCGTAGCCGGCCAGGAACAGGTCAATGGCTGACTCGATAACGCTGGCCTGATTGGCCGCGTCGAGTACCGGCTGGCCCAAAGTGATCTGCGGCCAGAATGCAAAGGCTTTGAGCAGGCTCTGGATCTGGTGCGCGGCAAATGCCGGGTCGCTGCAGTTGAGCCGGCCGTCCTCTTGAGCGGCGCGTACCCATTGGGTGAAGCCTTCTTCACGTTTGCTCAGACGGGTGACCATGTCTTGTGCGCGCTCTGGTGAGTGGATGGTGGCGGCGATCGCCACCCGGGCCAGGTCGAGGAAATTGGCGTCCGACATCATCTTCATCTTCGCTTCCAGCAACCCACGCAGTTGTTCACGCAGCGGGCGATCGCTGGCGTAGCTGACGTCGAGTTGTGCGACGCTGCTGGCCCAGAGTTGATGGAGTATTTCGGCGAACAACTCTTCCTTGCTGGGGAAGTGGTTATACACCGTGCGCTTGGAAACGCCGGCGGTGGCGGCGATCTTGTCCATGCTGGTGACCTCGAAACCGCAAACGCGAAACTCGGCGATGGCCGCTGCCACGATGGCTTCGCGTTTGCGGTCGGTGAGGCGTTGAGGGGCAGTCATGGGTAGCGCTCGGCTCTTCAGGGGAAATTACACTCGGTAGTTTACTTGCTCCGGATTTTGTTGCAATCTTGAAACTACACTGTGCAGTGTAACTTATACCGATCCGTAGGAGTCACCCGGTAATGGCCACGATCTCGTCCCGTGTCGATTCTTCGCCAGCAGCGCCCCGGCAAGACCAGGGCCACTTCAGCAATGATGCCCCTGTGCAGCAGGGTGGTTTTGGCAAGACCTTGCGTATTTTCTGGAACATGCTGTTCAACAAGCCTCGCAGCACGCGACCGGTGGGACAGATCCCGGTGCAACCGCTGACCCGCGAGCAGTTACTGGCGGCTCCGGATCACAGCGTGTTCCGCCTCGGGCATTCCACCGTACTGCTGAAAATGCGCGGTAAATTCTGGGTGACCGACCCGGTGTTCGCCGAGCGTGCGTCACCGTTCCGTTGGGCCGGCCCCAAGCGTTTCCATCAGCCGCCCATCAGTCTTGAGGAATTACCGCCGTTGGAAGCGGTAATTCTTTCCCACAACCACTACGACCATCTCGACCGCAAGGCTGTCGTCCAATTGGCTGACAAAACCCGCTATTTTCTTGCGCCCCTGGGCGTGGGCGACATCCTGGTGAAGTGGGGCGTGGAGGCAAGCAAAGTGCGGCAGTTGGATTGGTGGCAAGGCACCGAGGTGGATGGCATTCGCTTTGTCGCCGCGCCTGCGCAGCATTTTTCCGGGCGCGGCCTGTTTGATGCCAACCAGACTTTGTGGTGTTCCTGGGTGATGATCGATGGCGCGCGGCGGATCTTTTTCAGCGGAGATACCGGTTACTTCGATGGCTTTAAGCGTATTGGCGAACAGTACGGCCCGTTTGACCTGACGTTGATGGAAACAGGTGCTTACAACGTCGATTGGCCCCATGTGCACATGCAGCCGGAGCAAACCCTGCAAGCGCACATCGACCTCAAAGGCCGCTGGCTGCTGCCGATTCACAACGGCACCTTCGACCTGGCGTTTCACGCGTGGCACGAACCGTTTGACCGCATCATGGCCCTGGCTTGGGAGCGCAGCGTTTCGATTACCACGCCGCCGATGGGGCAGGCATTCAGCTTGAATCAACCCGAGCGTGGGTATGCATGGTGGTTGGAGGTGGAAACCCGAGGCGCACAGGAACACCTCGCCAACTGACGAAAGAGGTATCGGAAAAAGGAGTTATCAAGCTGTTTCAGAGCTGCGACAGGTGCCAGGCAAGGGTGCGATGATTCCCGGGAAGTCATTTCTCGGGGCAGATCTTATGGAGAGTAAGTGTGGGAAATATTGGCAAGCGGGTATGGCGTGTCCGACAGATCAACCCGCACCTGTGTTCGCTGAACGTTCAGGTCTGGCAATTACGTCCAAGGATCATGCGAGCCTGAGAGGCATCAATTTTGGTGTCGATCCCCGCGCTCATGATCAGCCTGTGAGCAGCGTTCCGGTCCCGGGGTATGACGCCCCAGGACTTCCCCTTAAACCCCTGCGCGACCCGTCGCTGTCTCTGATTGCCTTGAGTGGTGTCGATCCTTCTGGGCCGGTGATGGTGCAAGTGCCCCTCGTCCAAAATAACAGCCCCTTTACGCCAGCCCAGGCGTTGAGCGGCAGGCGCGTGGGGTTTGCCGAGCGGTTTGCCGGCGGCCATGAACATGCGTTCATAGACCACAGCCCATCCTTCCTGAGAGCGCTGGACATCCTGTCACGGGCGGGGGCTCAGCCGGTGCCGGTGCTTGCCCACCAAGGCAATGGCCGGCAGTACACGCGCAATGAAATCGATGAACTTGTGCATGAATATCAACTGGACGCGTTGGTGTCTGACAGCCGCAGCGCCGCGTTCCATAGCGCTTGCAGGAGTGGGTATCCGGTGCTTGGCGAACCACTGGGGGATGGTGCGACACTTTGGTTCTACGGTGCGCAATGGTCGAGGGATTCGCTGAAAAGCCTGGTACAGGGGTATCGGAGCGTTCGGGATCTGATGGATGCAGGAGTGGCTACCCACAGCGTTGAATAATCCTACGTTGTAAATGACCTGCGTCGCGCTGCTGAACGGGGGATGGGTTTTTAGGCTGGGGCACGGATCAATTTGGGTCCTTCGTCATTTCTTACCCCCGAAGAGGTCTTATGTTAGGTATCGCATATGGTATGGGCTCCATCGTTCGGCAACTCGTGCAGTCTTTTGCTGGCGACTACGCGCCCGTAGCGTCAAAGGCAGTTCCTCCAGGTACCGAGTACCTGAGTGTCAAAGAACTCGGCACGCAAATGGCCCGGTCGGACGGGCTAACATCGGCCGATCTGGTCACTTACCTGCAGGAACGGATTCGCAAGGTGGACCCGCAACTGAGCTCCGTCATTGAACTCAATCCTGAAGCACTTGAGACCGCACGCGAGTTGGATCGTGAGCGAGCCAGCGGCAAAGTGCGCGGGCCGCTGCATGGCATTCCTATTTTGCTCAAGGACACCATTGAAACCTCAGGCATGCAAACCAGTGCAGGTGCGTATGGACTGTTCGGCGCAACGGCCGGCAAGAACGCGCCGTTGGTTGATCGCCTGATTCAGCAGGGCGCGGTGATCCTGGGTAAAACCAATATGACCGAACTGGCTGGGTTTCGAGGTGGCCCTGACGGCTGGAGTAGCCGGGGTGGGCAAACCCGCAACCCTCACCATCCTGATGCTGACGTCGGCGGTTCCAGCTCCGGTTCCGCCGCCGCAGTCGCCGCTGGCCTGGCACCCTTGGCGGTGGGGGCTGAAACCAATGGCTCGATCATTGTGCCGGCAGCGTTCAATGGTGTTGTCGGGCTCAAGCCCAGCGTCGGTCTGCTGGATCGCAATGGGATTATCCCCGCGAGCCAGCGCCAGGACACACCGGGCCCGATGGCTCGCTCGGTGTTCGACGTAGCGCTGATGCTCAACGCCATGTCCGGCAGCGATCCTCAGGACCCAGCGAGTGTAGGCGCGCCCCAAGGTATTGATTACACCGAGCTACTGGTTTCGGGCGCCTTGAAAGGCAAGCGTATTGGATATCCCGCGACGTTCTCCGCACATGGCGAAACCCTGCCAGTGGTGAATAGTGTGCAATTTGGCCGGACACTTGAGGTGCTTCGCGAGCAGGGTGCGGTATTGGTGCCGGTCAACATGCGCCTGGCCGATGCTTCACGCTACGACGAGTTGCTACTTTCGGATGTGAAAGAGGAGTTGAATGGTTACCTGGCCCAGCGCTCGGGCTTGCCGGTCAAGTCACTGACCGAACTGATCAAGTTCAACGATAAACGCGATGGATCCGACGCGGATCATCAGCCAGTGCTCAAGCAAATCAGCGCTTCAACCCTGACGCCGGAGGAGCGCAAGCCACTGTGGGACGCGCTCATCCAGGATTTTCGCAGCACGGTGGACGGCCCTATCAAGTCGGAAAAACTCGACGCCATGGTCTCGGATTTCGAGACCAACAGTTACTTCGGTGTCGCAGCGGCCGGCTACCCAGGGATCGCCGTACCTTCCGGGACGAACGAGGACGGGCTACCGACCAGTGCGTACTTTTTTGGTACCCGCTGGTCCGAGCCCACTTTGTTGGCAGTGGCCCATGGGTATGAGCAGGCAGCCCAGGCGGCAATCAAGCCTGGGCTTTGACCGGGCACATAATTTCACATCACAAATGGGGCGTCGGGTACTGCAACCGCCGTCCTGAGGTTCCCGGCGTCTTCGATCAGTGCCATGGAGGGCCGCCATGGCCTACAGAATTTACATCCTCGGTGCAGCGGGCGCCGGTACCACGACGTCGGGCAAGGCCTCGGCCGAATGCTTGAACGTTGCCTATTTTGATTCGGACAACGTTTACTGGCAGCAGACGCCAAACTATTCCACCGTCGCACGCCCCGAAGATGAACGCATCCGCCTGCTGCAGGACCCGACCACCGATCTCGAAGGTTGGGTGCTGTCCGGCTCACTGTGCGGCTGGGCCGACCCCATGATCCCGCACTTCACCCACGTGGTGTTCCTGCGCCTGGATTCGGAAGTACGCCTGCACCGTCTGCTCTTGCGGGAAGTGCAGCGTTACGGCGCTGAAATCCTCCAAGGTGGTAGCCGACATGAAAATAGCGTGGCCTTTCTGGCCTGGGCTGCCCGCTATGATGGCGGTAACCACAGCCTGGGTAGCTTGCGTCGGCATGAAACCTGGTTAAAGGCGCTGACGTGCCCGGTGATAGGGCTGGACTCTACGCACCATTCGGTTGAGGGGTTGGTGAGTCAATTGATGCCGTTGTTGTGCCGATCAAGCGGGAGATGATGCCTTGGGGTGTGGGCTCGGTTGAGGTCGTGTCAAACCGGCGCACACTCATCCCCCACCCCGGCGCAAACCCCGGGAAAAACACCAACCCCTCGGCCTCCAACCGAAACGCCAATGCCAGGCGGGTTTCATCACCCACATCGCGCTGGCGTTCAAACTGTTGAACCGCCTCCACCGACACACCTGCCAGGCGGGCCAGGTCTTCCCGGCTCCAGCCCAGCATCGCGCGTGCCTGTACGCTGTGTTTGGCGGTGAATTGATGCAGGACGATCTGCTGTTCTACGAAAGAGCTCATTGCCAGAGAGGACATGGGGTTTCTCCAGGGTTCGACGGGGAGGACAAACTATACTGTGTTTTTGTACAGTTGTTTTGACCGCTCATCAACTGGATATTTTTCAGCGCCTGCTTTGGACTATTTTGAGGCCTGCAACATCGTGCCTTCGAGCTGGATCTCCGCTCGGCCGAATTGACCGCGTGGATTGCGATATTCAAACTCTGAGAGAGACGCAGGAGGGGGTGATGGCTATTTCCGAAAGCGATTGGAAGAAATGTAAAGCGCTGAGAAAAATCGCGCTGGAGCGGTTCCACCTTGGCGTACTGAGTGACGCGAAGTCTGTCAGTGAGAACGGAACGGTGCATTGTCTCCGGTCAACCGCTACAGAACGCTCTACTGCCTTGTTAGGGGCCGTGACAAGGACATTGTTGAAATATTCGACGGATTCAGTCGTTCACGCGCCCTCAGCAATCTGGCTATGAGGGTGGCTCATGATTTGTTGACGGATACTGAGCTTGCCGTGCTCAGCGAGGACGCTCGGGATGCCATTAGCTATGCGGTCAGGCAGCCTTATGAAATCAATTGGGTTGATGAACCTGAATCAGACCCCTGAGTATTGGCTTAGGCGCCCTGTTTAGTCTTTAAGGAAAAACGGTGACATTAACGTTCAATTGTTCACAAGCTGCCTGTGATTTCTTCAGCCGCATTCATAAGGGCAAAAAAATCACAACGGTTCATCAGGCGCCTCCGACGCAAGCTTCAGGCGAGGATCTGCATACCAACCCCGATCAATGGCTGGTGCACGCAGCAACCGTTCAGCGTAAACATGTACTGCTGGCGATTCACTTGAAAACCCGTTATTGCATGCTGTTTTTTGACATGAAAAAAGCTGATGCCGAAGGGTTTGTGCAGACGTTTATCAACCGCTGGACAAACGGTGTCATGGATTTGGCCATGAAGGGCGGGCTACTGGACTTTGTTGATCCGCAAATCATCGAGCAGTTATCGAACGATTTGCGCCAATCCTTTCTTATGCTCCAGCGCGGCGATCGCAGTGGCCAAACACACATCAATGAAGTGCTTCGATTTTTCAAATGGGATGCTGAAGATTTTGATTTTGTAAACCAGCCCTGGAGCGCTGTTCGCTACGACGCTCTTACTAATCAAAGACCTAGAAGCGTCAAGCAGCAGAAGGGTTACATCTACCCCGATGAGGAGATGTTGATTCACTGGTTGATCACCGTAGGCCGCGTGCCTGTTTCGAAAGCGGAACAGGTTCGTGAGATCTATCGGCACGCGTTACGTGCGCAGGTTGATTAAAGCCCTTCCACCCCCGGCGCCTCACGAATGATCAAGTGATCCAGGTTTTCGATATCTGCGCTGAACACCCCAAATGTCTGCTCGGGATTTTTCTTGCTCGGCACCTGCTTCAGCTCCGGCGTCACCCCGTAGAAGAAACAATACAATGCCCGCTCACTGTCCACCGCAGCCTTGATCTGCTCCAGGAACGCCGTGCGCTTGCGGTAGTTCTCAATGAGTTTCTTGCTCAGGTAAACGTTGACCGAATAAGGCTTTTTATCGAGCCACAGTTTTTTCTCGAAGTCGATGCGAACGCTACTGGTGTAGTGCTTGATCGCCTTGATCTTGCCCCAGTAGATCAAGCCCTTGTTGTCTTGCAGGTATTCGATCTTCTTGAAAAACGTCCAGTAGCTTGCCGTGTGCTCGCCGATCTTCAACGGCATGCTTTTGAGCTTGTCCTTGTCGTCGATGTTGGACACATAGCATTCCACTGGGTGGGCGAAGACGCTGGTTTTGTCTGGAGTGCTGTCGGTGGTGCTATGGGATGTGGACACACGAGTTGAAGGTGTTTTCGCTGCATCTTGAGGGATGTTTCCCTCCGTGCCAGTCAGGGGCGCCTTGCGCTCGTACTGACGCCGCGTAAGCACAAATTCCGATGGGAAATTTTCCTCGCGCTCGTCGTCACCTTCACCCGTAGTGGTTTTGTGCGTGCTGGCGTAGCGGCAGCCGTCGATATGCTGGGTGCTGGTCTTGTTCTTGAAATGCGGCGTGCGCTGATAGTTAACGTTCTTCGCGTTGAAAGTGCTCAGCGTATTGCCGCCCGTATCAAACGTCGCGCGGCAGGCATCGTTGGGGCACAGGAAGCTGTCCTTGTCTGAGTCGAAATCAGCGGTTTCGTCGAAATTCAGGTCGCGTACGTCGTAGATCGATAGCTTGTCGTCGAGACTCAGGCTGTAGGCCGTGTCGAATTTCATGGGGCTCGGGTCCGTGAGATGAGTAGCGCGATACTACGCAAATATCAGCCCTATGGAGATCAAAAATGTGGGAGCGAGCCCCTCCCACATTAGATGTGTAGTGTTGGGGGCGGCGGGTTCTCAGCCACGCGTCGCCCACTCATGAAGCACAAGGTGCCACCGATTACTGTGAGTGCACCAAGGGTATAGAACATGCTGGCGGGCTGCGCACTCCACGCCATCCGACCACCCGTTCCACGCTCATCCGGCCAGGCAGTCGGAGCGCAGCGACGCAGGTTTGCATTGTTAGTCTGAAGTCCCTGTCGTCGTCAATTTCGTTGCGCGTCTGCGCATCGATTCGCCCTTCAGTTCGATCCGATAAGCGTTGTGCACCAGCCGGTCGAGGATCGCGTCGCCCAAGGTCGGATCGCCTAGCAGCGCGTGCCATTTGTCCACTGGCATCTGGCTGGTCACTAGCGTCGAGCGGTTACCGTATCGGTCGTCCAGCAGTTCAAGCACGTCCACCTCACCACTGCTTTCAACCTGATCCTGCGCCACAACGCGCCGAGAAACCCTTTGGTAAAAGCCTTTGCCAGAGCCCTGGGCGTAGACCTCAAAGCCACTATCTGACGCTACTGCCAAGCACCTTTCCACCTAGCGACAGAGATCAAATGTGGGCGTTGTCGACCCCATCAACCTGTATCCCTCTATACGAGCCGTTATCGTTTTCAACGCGAATGGTGGATTTATTAGCAAATTTGAGTATGCATTAGCGTTTTCGTGGTCACGAAATTATCGTTTTCGCCTACTATCTCCTGATAGTTATCGTTTTTTAGTTCTCGTTAGGGGATTCGACAATGCAAGTAGGCTTCAAGGCACTCGCTGACCGCTACCGTATCGCCCTTGCACAGCCGCTACGCGTCGAATCGGTAATTGGTACGACACGTATGACCCACGAGAGCAATGGACATGTCGAACGCAAGTACCCCATCAGCTACCAGCCGTCGGACGACTTTGCGGGGCATTTCGAGTTCGGGCTCAAGTATGAAGAAATTCATCTTGAATTTTTCGCTCGCTTATTTGCTGCCGCCGGCCCCGAACCCGTTGAAGCCTGGTGCCGGCAAACGCCCTTTGGTCAATATGCCCGCCGCACCGGATTCCTTTACGAATGGGTAACCGGACGGCAGCTTGATGTGCCAGACGTCACCAATGGCGGCTATGTCGATGCTGTTTCATCGCAGCATTACCTGACCCGCGTTGAGCCTCTAAGGATACGACGCTGGCGCATCAACGATAATCTTCCCGGCGTGCCAGCGTTCTCCCCTATGATCCGCCGTACCGAAGCTGTACAAGACGCGCTGCAGTTTGATCTGGGTGCAGCACTGCGAGAACTGAACCAGACCTTTGGCGCCGATATCCTGATGCGCACGGCAAGTTGGCTGACGTTCAAGGAGTCGCGTGCCAGCTTTTTGATAGAGAGAGAGGCAGACAAAGCCGACAGGATCCAGCGGTTTGCCCACGTGATCGCCAAATACTGTGGCCATATCGAGGATCCGTTGGGCAACGAAAGCCTGCACACGTTGCAAGCCGGTATTTTGGGAGACGAGGCTCTCGGGCTGGGCTTGCGGCGCTCGCCGGTCTTTGTGGGGCAGGCGACCATGCGCGAGGACCTCGTGCACTACATTGCGCCGCAATTTGAGGTGCTGACGCAACTGCTCAATGGCTTGAAAGCATTCGAGCTGGCAACACGAGGTTCTGAGTCCCTGGCCCGGGCAGCTGTAATCGCTTTCGCCTTCGTTTATATCCACCCCATGCGGGACGGCAATGGTCGGATCCATCGCTTTCTTATCAACGATACCTTGATCCGTGATAATGCGGTGCCTGATGGCGTGATCCTGCCGGTATCAGCCACGATTACAAGTTCGATTGATTTTCGGGCGCGTTACGTTCGCACGCTGGAGGTGTTTTCGCGACCATTCATGCAACGCTACGCCGCGTCTTATCGGTTTGGCGAACTCGTCGTCTACGATGACGGCACCCGCAGCAACCTGGTCTTTGATGACTATGAAGATGCGCAATTCGCGTGGCGCTATCCCGATTTGACTGAGCATGTCCTGTATACGGCACAGCTTGTGGCGCATACGGTCCTGACAGAGATGGCTGATGAGGCGCGTGTATTGGTCATTTTTCAGCGCGCTCAGGAGCAGCTCAAAGAAGTGCTGGAAATGCCGGATCAGGACGCAAACCGCGTCATTCGCTCGCTAAAGGAAAATGGCTGGCAGATATCGGCGAAATTGAAAAAAGCGTATCCGCAGTTGGAAGTTGCTCACTTAGCCGAACGGGTAGTGGAAGCGGTGCGATCCGCATTTGAAGAACAAGAATCGGGTAGCGTTAACGAGTGATCGGGATGGGCCTATGCGGCCACTCAACCCCGGGCACCCCATGCTAGTGCGTTACCCAGTCTGACACCGATCAAACGGTGGGTGCTGTCGAACCCCAGCCATGCTGCGATGGGATCACCTCGATCCCCCCGCCAACCCCAACCCCAATGCCCCGCATCACCGCTTCAACCGACCCCGATTTTTCTTCTTCGCATGAAAATGCCGAAAATGCGCATCCTGCGCCGCCGCCAACAACTCCCGATCCCCACGTGTATCGCCCCAGGCCCTGAGCCGATAATCCCCCAGGTCTCCGTACACTGCCTCAAGGCGCAGCACCTTGTTCTTACACCGACAATTATTGCCGGTCAGGCGCCCGGTCAGCACCCCGTCGACCACCTCAAGCTCAGTCCCGATCAACTTGATCCCGAGCCGATTGGCAAACGGCTGCAACACCAACGCCGGCGAAGCCGAGCACAACGTCACCTCAGCCCCGGAGCCCAACTCCTGCTCCACCGAAAGCACCCCGGACGGCCGCATCAACCGCGCCCAATTGCGCTGGCAATACTCCTCGGCCTTCTGCTGCACCCACGCCTTCTCCACCCCGGTCATAAAGGTGCGGATCAACTGCGCCTTCAACTCATCCCGGCTGATCTGCCGCAACAAGAAACGCAGCCCAGGCACGGCGAGTTTTACCATCCGGCCATAAAACTCGCCGGTGCCGAAGGCAAACTTGAGGAAGGGCACGAAACTGTCGTGGTGGGTCAGGGTGCCGTCGAAGTCAAAGACGGAGAGTACTTTGGCGTCTACGGGGCCGGCTTCGAGCATGTCTGGGTTCACGGGGTGGCCTCGGTCCTATCTAATATTTTAGGTGCGTGTCAGGTGTTACAGCGGGAGATTACTCCCGTGCCAATCTTTGGACTTTCGTAGAGCCCGTCGATGAAGGCTACCTATCACTTTATCGGTGCAACACTGATGGCAATTGGGATGCAAGGCTACAGCATTGCTCGTACGATCCGAACCCTCTCGGCGAGGTGGTTAGCGCGATGTGCTTCAAGCAATGGCGAATCAACGCACATAAAAAAGCCCTGAACAAGTCAGGGCTCCTTGATGTTGCTTGGCTTAGGAATCAATCCCAGCTCAACGCGCCGCCAGTCTGATACTCGATCACACGAGTCTCAAAGAAATTCTTCTCTTTCTTCAAGTCCATGATCTCGCTCATCCACGGGAACGGGTTGGTGGTGCCTGGATACTCTTCTTTCAAACCAATCTGCGACAGGCGACGGTTAGCGATGAACTTGAGATAGTCCTCCATCATCGCTGCATTCATGCCCAGCACGCCGCGCGGCATGGTGTCGCGAGCGTATTCGATCTCCAGTTGCGTCCCTTGCAGGATCATCTGGGTCGCTTCTTCCTTCATCTCGGCATCCCACAAATGCGGGTTTTCGA